>DATENL010000235.1:0-25261 GCA_035275105.1 Thermoleophilaceae bacterium | reverse complement strand
GGCGGCGGTCGTCCCCGCGGCCGCCGCCGCGCCGGCCCACGCCGCGCCGCGGCCGATCGTCTACGCGATCGTCATCGACGGGCTCGACGGCGACCGCGTGGACCAGGGCGACGCGCCGTTCATCTCGTCGCTGATAGCCGGCCAGCAGGCGAGGACCACGTACTTCCGCGAGTCACGGTCGATCATGGTCGCCGAGACCAACCCGAACCACACCGCGATGATGACCGGCGCCTACGCCGGCAGGTCGGGGATCTTCAGCAACACCTTCGCCGTCTACGCGCCGCTCGAGAACGAGGACTCGTGCAGGCGGACCGGGCCGGTCGACTACGCCCACATGCCAACCGAGACGAGCGGCGAGAACGCCAACTGCGTGCTCGCGCAGACCGTCTTCGAGGCGATCAAGCGCCAGGGCAACCCCGACCGCCTGGCCACGGCGGCGATCTTCGGCAAGCCCAAGCTCGGGCGCATCTTCGCGGGGGCGAGGGTGGACCCGCCGCGTCACGATGTCGACCACCTGTGGGCACCGTGCTCGTCGGGTCCCGAGGACGACGGCTACTGCGGCGACGTCCCGACCAACCCGATCTCCGGCTACGCGATCGACGACAAGACCGTGATGGACGAGGTGATCCGGACGATCCGCCAGGGCATCCGCGCCGACGGACGCGTGAAGCGGCCCGACTTCACGTTCGTGAACCTGCACCAGACCGACAGCGCCGGGCACGCGTTCACACCGGACTCCGGCGTCTACGACGTGGCGATCGGGATGGCCGACGACGAGATCGAGCGGCTCGTGAACGAGCTCCGCTCGCGTGGCGAGTGGCAGCGCACCGTGCTCGTCCTCCTGTCGGACCACTCGATGGACACGACGCCCACGAAGACGAGCGTCGACGAGTCGTTCGACTCCGCCGGGATCTCCGACGACCGGTACCTCGTCATCGGTAAGAGCTCCGTCGACCAGATCTACCTCGCCAACCGCGTCAGCCCCAACCGGTTCGCGCTGCTCAAGCGGATGCGGGCGGCGGCGCTCTCGAACCCCGGCGTCCGCGAGGCGCTCTACCGCGAGCCGAACCCGGCCGACGGCGGCGCCGCGCACACCATCGCCGGCGTGCACCCCGGCTGGCAGGCGACGGGCGGCGACCGCACCCCCGACCTCTTCCTCACCCACAACCGCGGCGGCTCGTTCGCGGACCCGGATCCGGCAGACCAGCCGTTCACCGGCCACCACGGAGCGCCGCAGACGCGCGACAACTTCCTCGCCGTCGTCGGCGGGGGCGCGTTCGTGCGCCAGCACGCGCTCGCGGGCCGCGTGGTCCATCCCTTCTACAACGACACGCTCGTGAACGTCCACCAGTCCGAGAACGTGGACGTGGCGCCCACGGTGATGGGCGCGTTCGGGCTGTTCGCGCCGAGCGCGAACCGCGGGCGCTTCCTGGCCGAGGCGTTCGACCGATCCGCGCTGCCCGGCGCCGCGAAGCCGGCGCGACCGTCCCTCACCGTGAGGCGCGTCGGCAAGCTGCGGTCCGCCGCGGCGTGCGCCGGGCGCCGCTACCGGCTCGACTTCGCCCCGGCGGGCGGCCGCTACGACCTCACCGTGCGCTCCGGCGGCGCGAACCGGACGCTCCTGCGGAGGTCACGGCGGACGTCGTTCGTGTTCTCCGCGCGCGCGGGCGAGACCTACCTCTTCTCGCTCCGCTCACGGTCCGCGGCGAACGTCGCGAGCGACGCCGCCCGCGCGGCGCGGACCGTGCCCCGCTGCTAGCTACCGAACGTTCTTTCCGGGCTCGTTCTTCCCCTGGGTCGCGATCCAGCTCACGCAGTCGCCCTGGTTGAGGAACCCGAGCGCGGGATAGCTCAGGAAGCCGCCGTCCTTGCACGCCACCGTTCCGTCGGGGGCCGTCGGGCACCCGACCAGCGTGAAGACGAGGTCGCCCTCCGCGGTGCCGAAGGTCGCGTGCTCGTGCACGCTCGTGTCCACGAGCGCGGCCAGCGCCGGGTCGCGCAGGTCGAGGGTGAACGTGGCGGTGTGGAAGATGCCCTCGTCGTTGGTCGTCGCCTCGAGCGAGACCACCTGGCCGTTGGCGAACGTGAAGGTCGTGGTGCCGGTGGTGTTCGGCGGGAAGCTCGTGCCGAAGCCGTTGATCTGGAGCAGGAAGCCGCCCTGCGTGCCCACGCAGACCTGCGAGCTGCCGGCCGAGGGCGGGGTCGGCACCACCTGCGCGGACGCGGCGGGCGCGGCGGCGAAGGCGGCGGCGGTCACCGCCGCCAGCGCCATCGGGGTCCGAAGTCGGTCAGGGCAGCGAGTCGCGCGCATGTGGCGCTCCAGTCGTCCGAAGGTGGCCAGGCACCTGCACAGACCAACCTATGCCGGCGAATGGACCCGCGCCAGTCCCCGATTCAGGGGATCGGACTCCCCTGATCGAACGTCTTTGCGACGCGCTCCGGGGCGGCCGGCGCCACCGCTAGATCTCGAGGCGTGACTCCTCCAGGTCGAGCTCGCGCTCGATCCGGTGCATCACGTCGTTCGAGATCGTGCCGCCGTTGCGGAGCTCGACCACCGCCGCTCGCTGTGCGATGTAGAGCTCGCGCATGAGCCGCTGGTAGGCGATCGAGCGCTCCTCGATGCCGTCCTCGTCCTCGAGCTTGCCGACGCGGACCTTCACCCGCCGCTGGCGGAACTCGAGCAGGCGGCGGGTCCGGTCGATCGTGTCCTCGCGCGTCCAGTCCTCCGCCGCCAGCTCGTCGAGGCGCTCGAGGGCGGCGCGTGCCGCCACCCAGCGCGCCCGCGCGTCCTCGGCGTCCTCCTCGGTCCCGTCCTCCTGGACGCCCAGCGCGCGGATCAGGTACGGCAGGGTGAGCCCCTGACCGACGACCGTCACGAGGATGAGCGCGAAGGTCACGAAGAGGACCAGGTCGCGACCCGGAAGCGGGGCGCCCGCGTCGGTCTCGAGCGGCAGCGCCAGCGCCGCGGCGAGGGACACCGCGCCGCGCATCCCCGACCACGCGACGACGACCCGCTGGCGCGCGCCGACGCGGCGCTCGCGCTGGGACGGCCGGCGGTCGAGCAGGCGGATCACGTAGGGCACCGTGAACAGCCACGCGAAACGGGCACCGATCACGGTTGCGCATACGGCCGCCGCGTAGCCGATCAGCTCGCCCGGCGAGTACGCGTCGAGGCCGTCGGCGATCACCGGAAGCTGCAGGCCGATGAGGATGAACAGCGTGGCGTTGAGCAGGAAGACGAGGATCTCCCAGACGGCGAAGCCCTGGAGGCGAGTCTGAGGGGAGGCGATCTCGGGAGCTCGCCACCCGAGGTATACGCCGGTCGTTACGGCCGCCAGGACGCCGGACAGGCCGAGCTCGTCGGCGGGGATGAAGGCGGCGTAGGCGGTGAGCAGCGAGATCGTCAGCTCGGTGGGCGTGTCGTCGAGCCGGCGGCGGATCTCCGCGACCACGAACCCCACGACCAGGCCGATGGCGATCCCGCCGGCCGCGGCCCCCAGGAACTCGAGCGACGCGTCGACGAGCGAGAAGCTGCCTCCGACGGCGGCGGCCAGGGCGACCCGGTAGGCGACGAGCGCGCTCGCGTCGTTCACCAGGCTCTCGCCCTCGATGAGGTTGACCTGGCGGCGCGGGGCGCCCAGCCGGCGCATGATCGCGGTGGCGGCAACGGGGTCGGTCGGCGAGACGATCGCGCCGAGCGCGAACGCCATCGGCCAGGTGAGCCCGATCGCCTCGTGGCCCACGACGGCCACGGCCCCCATCGTCAGCAGCACGAGCCCGACCGCGACCAGCGAGATCGGGCGCAGGTTCGCCCGCAGCGCGGGCAGGTCCGAGAAGAAGGCCGCCGAGTAGAGGAGCGGCGGCAGGAAGACCACCAGGACCATGTCGGGGTCGAGCTCGATCTCCGGGATGCCCGGGACGAGGCCCATCAGCATGCCCCCGATCACGAGCAGGATCGGGTAGGGCACGTCGATCCAGCGCGCCACCGCGTTGAGGCCGGCGACAGCCACGAACAGTGCGGCCAGGAAGATCTCGAAGTCCTCCACTTGCTTCATCCTGCCAACCGGTGGCCACGTTCGTCCTAATCCCGGGCGCCGGCTCGGCACCGGCATCGACGAGATGGACGGCGGCCGATATGGGCCGTTCGCCGATGGGATACTGAGCCGAGTGTCCGAGGCGAACGTCGAGCTCGTGAGGCGGATCTACCGGGACGGGCTGATCGATCGCGATCCGGACGAGCTCCTGGCCCTGAGCACGGCCGACGTGGAGTACGTGAACCCGCCGGAGGCCGTCGATCCGGGGACTCGCCGCGGCGCCGCCGAGTTCCGGGCCGCTTTGCAGAACCTGTCGTCGCACTTCGCCTCGCAGCGGAACGAGCTCCGCGAGCTGTTCGACTTCGGCGACCGGGTGGTCGCGTCGGTCGTGTTCCACGCGCGGAACAGGGGCAGCGAGACGGAGATCAGCCAGGAGGAGGCGCACACGTGGACGCTGTCGGACGGCCGCGTCGCGCGCTTCGAGTGGGGGCGCGACCTGGGGGCTGCGCTCGAGGCGGCCGAGGGAAGGCTTCCCACCGGCTGATCCGGCGCCGGCTCGGTCAGGTCAGAGAACCGCGAACCAGAAGCCGACGGCGCCGTCGCGCTGGCCGCTCTGGTCACGTACCTCGACGGCGAACTCCCCGCTTGCGCAGGCACCCGATTCGACGGGGAAGACGAAGGCCAGGCTGAACGCGTTGTAGAGCCCGGCGATCATGAGGTTGGTCGCGCGGGACGCGCCCCGGACGCGGATGCAGTACTGGCCTGCCTCCAGCCCCTGCTTCACGCTCGTCACGTTCCTGTTGACGGCGAGCGGGCAGTGGTCGGGCTTGTCGCAGACGTTGCCCGACGTGGGGGTGGTTGCCGCGCCGTAGCCGACGGGCGAGATCGCCTTGAGCGCGAGGTCGGCCTCCGTGACCGACCGGTCCGCGATCCTGAGGCCGCCGATCGATCCCCGCTTCAGGTCGGCGCCGGTCAGCGAACCCGGGATGACGTTGGCGTGCTTGCCCTTCGGCGGGGCCGAGCCGGAAACCGTCCCAGGGCCGAGCTGGCCGTTCCTCGAGATGACGTAGCTCGCCCCCGCCGCCGTGCCGCCGAGCGCGACGAACAGCGCGAGATATGCGACGACCGTTCCATGACTCGGTCGCCTGAGTCGCTTGAACATGCAGCAGTCCCCCTGTCGCCCCCGCGGGGATCATTTCACGGGGCTCGGTTTCCCGGCGTATGCTCGACGCTCGTCACGGCCGAGCTCGCCTACACGGTCCGCCACGGCGACCCGATCGCCGCGATGCGCGCGGCGGAGTCGGTGCTACAGGACCAGCGCACGAGAGGGAGGGACGATGCCGCTCTATCTATCGAGGTTCAGCTACACCCCCGAGACGTGGGCCAGGCTGATCGGCAATCCGGAGGACCGCCGGGACGCTGCCAAGGCGTACATCGAGTCGGTCGGCGGAAAGCTCCACGGCTTCTGGTACGCCTTCGGCGCCCACGACGGCTACAACCTCTGGGAGGCGCCCGACGACGTGTCCATGGCCGCCGTTGCGCTCGCGATCTCCGGCGGCGGTGCGCTGAGCTCGTTCGAGACGACGGTGCTCCTGAGCGTCGACGAGACGATGGAAGGCCGGTCAGATTCAGTACCAGGCCCCCGGCAGCTGACAACGACGGAAGCCCCCGCCGAAGCGGAGGCTTTCCGACCGTCGCCGATCTCTTATGCGTGCCCCGTCAGTCGACGACCAGGCAGTTGTCCGTGAGCTCGTTGATGGCCTTTGCGCCGATCTCGCCGGCCTGGGTCGCCCGACTGCTCTCGGGCTCGCCGGCCGATGCCTCCTCGTAGATGACGTCGGCGGCGAGGTTGACGTTGCGGAGCAGGTCCTGGCACTTGGCGTCGTCGTACCCGTCGATGCCCGCGCTGCCGGCGTCCGAGTAGTCGACCGTGAGGATGCCGCTGCCGGCCACGACGTGCGGGACACGGGTCTCGGAGCCGCCCACGGTGCGCGCCGCGGCGCCCGACTCGGAGTCCCCGCCCTCGGGCTCCTCGGCGTCCGGCGTGACGACCGTGATCGTCTTGCTCTTGAGCGGCTTGCAGTTGCCCTTCGGGTCGGCCTTGGCGAAGAACTCGCCGTTCTTGTAGCCGGAGTTGCCGATCGACCAGCGGCCGCGCGTCTTGTCGGCGTTGAGCTCCGAGGTGTCCGAGCCGATCTCCTGCGGGCCCTCGTCGGTCTTCATGAAGACGTGCACGGTGCGGCCGTTCATGCACTTGCGCTTGCTCGCCTTGATCGTGCCCTGGAAGTCGCCGTTGGGGCCCTTGATCGTGAGCTTGGGCGTCGAGGCGGCCTCGGCGGCGCCGGTCATGGCGATCGCGCCGGTGAGGGCGAGGACGGTGAGGCGGGTCTTGCTGAGCATGGGTGTCTCCCGTTAGGTGCTTGATTGGCTTGCACCAGGAGAATCGCCCGCATCCGGGGAGCTTCCAAGGGACCCTAGGGGTGGTGTTGGGCACCCCCTGTGCATGCTGCATTAACGTCGACTGTTAAGTCCTGCACCAGCGAGGCATAACTTTTTCGGACGCGGGTACGGATCGGCGTACGCCCGCACAGCCGCGGGGACCCAACGGGCAGGGAAGCGCTGACCTCGTCGGCCGGCCGCCCGGAGACGCTTCGCTACAGCGGGAGAAGCCTTGCTACGGCAGGCCGCAGCGCGCGTGCGCGCGCTCGCATTCGAATTCACACGATTCATTCGGGCGCGTCCGTCCCCCCGTCCGTTGCGCGCCGCGGCAGCGGTCGTCCTCGTCTTCGCTCTTGCGGCCGTTGCGCTGCTCACGTTGGTGACCGGCGGGGAAGAGCCCGCGGTTACGCCCACGGCCACCGCTGAGGCCGATCCTTCGGCCGATCCGTCGGAGTCGCGCGACGCCTACAGCGACCAGTCCGACGCCGAGGCCCTCGCGACCGACCGCGACCAGTTCGACGGTCTGCTCGAGGAGCCGCCGCTCGAGTGGCCGCCGGATCACCGAGGCCAGGACGTCCGCGGCTATCTCAGCGAGAACGCCGCCGTCGTTACCGAGGCCGACGGCAGTCGTGGCGTGATCGAGAGCACGCTCCCGCTGCGCGGTGAGACGCCCGGCGGCGACAGCGCGCCGATCGACCTGAGTCTGGTTCGAGCTGGCGGCACATCTCTTGCGCCGCGAAGCAGCATTGCCGCCGTCCGAATCCCGGACGAGGCGACCGGCGAGCTGCGCTTTCCCGACCAGGACTTCGGCATCAAGCTCGCCGGAGCCGAGCCGCAGGACGCGAGCGTCCAGTCGAACAAGGTGTTCTTCGCGAATGCGGTCGACGACGGCGACTATCTACTCGAGCCGACCCCTGCGGGGGCGGAGCTGTCGGTAGTCCTCCGCTCGGCGGACGCCCCGACGACGATCCCATTGCAGTTCGAGCTCGCCGGCGGCCAGGCGCTGAGACGTACCGGCACGGACGACGACCGGCTGCCGCCCGGATCGATCGAGGTCGTCGACGGCTCCGACCGCGTCGCCGCGGCCTTCCCCGCGCTCGCCGCGGACGCGGCCGGCAACGACGTCCCGGTCAGCTACGAGCTCGACGGCGACCGGCTGTCGCTCCACGTGGGCACGAACGCCGAGACGACCTACCCGGTGCTCGTCGATCCACCGGTCGGCGTGTACGACAACAACGGCACGAGCGCCGGGTCCGGCAACCTGGACGGCTACAGGTGGAAGAACTGGCGGCCGGCGACGAACACCGACGTCGCCGGGACCGTCAATCCGGCGAGCTGGTCGTTCTGCAACAACCAGTCGAGCAACCCGAGCAAGAAGTTCTACTTCTGCCAGGGCACCCTGACCGGCTCGAACGTCACCGGCGGCGCGATCCTGATCAAGCCGAACTCGGGCCAGACCTACACGACCGCCGACTGGGGCCAGTGGGTCCACGAGGCGCCGCCCGGCGCTTACATCTACAAGCTCGACGCTACGTCGCTCTCGAACGTCGGCCCCGCGCAGGCGCAGCTGTCGATCGGCGTCCGCACGGCCGACGGCAGCAGCTGGGAGTGGGGCAGCGTCCGCGCCGCCGACGGCAGCTCATCGCCGGGAACCGCCGCTTCGCCCGATCCGAACAACCATCCCTACCCGGCCGCCTACCGGACGCCGACCAACGTCGCTCTGTCGGGCGCGACGCGCTACCTCTTCGTCCACAACGGCAGCGGCGTCGCCGACGTGACTCCGTCCAGCCCGATCACCCCGCGCAACAAGGCCGTGCTGCGCATGTTCATGTCGGCCGGCACACCGAGCGCGAGCCCGCTCCCCTACACCGCGATGGGCGGCGCGGCGACCTACGAGTCGGAGACGACGCCACCGACGCTCGCCCCGCCGACCCACACGGTCGCCCCGCAGCCGAGCACGTGGGTCAACGGCTACACCGACACCGTCTCGGCGACCGCGAACGACGTCGGGCTCGGGCTCGGCACGATCACGTTCGCCAAGGGATCGAGTCTCATCAAGTCGCAGAACGCCTGCACGCAGACCGGCGGCCCGGTGCCGGGCAGCACGGCCAACGCGACCAATGTCTACGACGGCTGCGAGACCTCGCTGGACCTTCCCGCGACCACCTACACCGCGCCCGAGGGCACGAGCAGCTACTCGATCGCGGCGACCGACCTCGTCGGCAACCACGCCGCCGCTCAGGACAAGACCTGGCAGGTGAAGGTCGATCAGCATCCGCCGTCAGCGCTCGACTTCACCGGCGGGACGCTCACCGGCCAGGACGACCAGCCCGTCCACGGGGCGACGACGCTCGACTTCTCGGCGACTGACGCGCTCTCCGGCGTGAAGGTGGTCAAGCTCTACGTCGACGACAATCTGGTCGACACCGCGACCCCGCAGACAGCGTGTGACGCGACCGGATGCCCGACCTCGCTGCCAGGCCAGCTCAGCTTCGACACCGAGGCGCAGGACGCGAACGGCGACTACCTCTACGGCGAGGGAGAGCACACGATCAGGGTCACGGCTGAGGACCCCATAGCGTCCGCTGGCGGACCGGTCGCCGACCACACGACCGAGAAGACGTTCACGGTTGTCGTCGATCGAACGGAACCGATCGGCTACACCGGGGGTGATCTTCAGCGTGCGGAAGATGTCGCGCGATTCGTCAACACCGGCTCTGACCCGGACCTGACGGTCGACGCACGCGACTCGAACGAAGCGGGCACGCCGACGGCCGGAATCAAGAGCATCGAGGTCAAGCTCGACGGCGTCGACAGCTCGCCGGCGACCCAGAGGGTCGAGCAGACGTGTGCTACCGCCGGGTGCGGCATGGAGCACACGTTTGATCTCGACATTGCTTCGCTTGCCAATGGTGAGCACACCGCAAACCTGGTGATCACCGACCTTGCGGGCAACGTCGGCGAACAGGACTGGACGTTCACGGTCGACCGAGCTTCGGCCCTTCCATCCTGCCAAGACCCGGGCGTGGACTTCGAGGCCTGTGACCCAGAGGAACAGTCGACGGCCGCTCCCGCGTGCCTCCCCGAGTACGTCCAGCCACAAGAGGCGGCGGGCACGAGCATCAGCGCCAGCATCGCCGCGGAGCTCACCGACAAGGCCGAGCCAGACGCACGGGATCCGTCACAGGAGGCATCTGAGGAAAACCTGACCCTGCAGCCATCGATCGAGAGCGACGCGGCGGGTTACGTTAGTGACCAGACGGTCCAGACGTCGACACTCGGCGCCAGCGTCCCGACATATACGCTCGGTGCCGGTACGGAGGCCGTGTGCGTCGCGCCCGCCTCGACGACCACCGAGCAATCCGGGCCGGTTGCGAATGGGACGACCACCGAGTACGCCAACACGGCGGCGTCGACCGACACCTTGCTTCGCCCCGTCCCGAGCGGCGTCGAGCAGATCACCCAGATCCGAGACGATGCTGCGCCCGAAACGATTCCGTACCAGATCACGCCGCATCCTGGCCGGTATCTCGACCAGCTATCCGATGGCTCGATTGCGCTCATTGACACGAGCCGGCCGACGCTATCGAGCATCCTGGGTCCATATGACACAAGCAACGATCCACCTCCTGAAGCCGGTCCCGGCTCTCTCGATGACGACACCGAACCGGCGCTAGGTCCGAGAACCGATCCGGAGATCGACCTCTCGGCTTCGATTCCCGAACCAAACGACGTGCCTCCGCCCGATACCGAAGCGCACTACGAGAGCGATCTGCGCATGCTGAGCGCGGCGGACGCCAAGGCGGACGGGCAGGCGATCGCAGTCTTCACGCCGCCCACGGTTACCGATGACGCCGGCGCCACCGTACCCGCGGAGCTCAGCCTTTCAGGGCCCAACGCCTTCACGCTCCAGGTGCACTACCGGGGCGGATCGCACCACTTCCCGATCATCGCCAAGACGAAGGCCGCCCACGTGCGGCCGCTCGGTGTCGATCACTACGGCTACCGCGATCTACACCACTACGGCGCCTACGGGCTCGACGACCAGGTTCTCTACGTCGGCGGAAGCGAGGCGACGGACTCGCCGTCCACCGCGACGAATGGACTCAACGTCACCGTCTCCCCACCCGACTCCAGATCTGGTCACCACCCGGCGGAGGGCGGACCGGCGCTCCGAGCCGGGCTGCATGCGAAGTGGACACGGACCAACCTGTACGGCCCGCGCAGCTGCGAGCCGTGGGCCAACGACGAAGACCGCGCGACGGTGAACCGCAACGGCGGAATCTTGGGCACCATGGGAGCGCCCATCAAGAACTCGCATGCATACAACATCCTGAAGACTGACGAGACGCTCCCGCCGTCTACACCGACGAAGTTGAGAGCGCGATATTGCCGAGCCGCCGCTGAGTTCGTTAAGCACGCGACTGATCTCCATATGACTCCGTACGTGACGATTGACCCGTGGCCCACCGGGAAGGAGGGCGATCCCACCGATGTCCGTCCCAAGAACCCGGCGAACTACGTCGCGGCTGTCACCCGACTCTGGAAAACCGAGCCATTCAAGGACACCGTGAAGTGGTGGGGCGCGACGAACGAGCCCGACGAGTTTCTGAAGAAGGACGGGAATGGTCACTTTGGAGTGGATTACGCCGTCAAGATCTATCGGGACCTCGACAGGCTGCGCCAGAAGCCGAGTTCGGGTTGCCGCGGCTGCCACATCATGGCCGGGGAGTTTGCCGGAACGGTCCAGTTTGAAAAGGACTACATCCAGGCCCTCAGAGGCACCTACGTTCCGTACTGGGCCGTGCACGATCATTGGGATTTCTCTCACCCCGATGCGCCGGGTGGACCGTACGGCACCATGAATGGTTACCTGAAGCACCTCAAAATGAAGGTCAACGGCAAGGGCGTTGGCTTCAAGAATGCGAAGCTGCTCGTCAGCGAAGTGGGCATCCCGTTGTGGGTGGACGACCAGCGAACCCCCGTCGAAGGCAGCCGCGCTCGTCAGATCACGGCGGCTAATCGGTGGCTTAACCTCAACACACTCGCACCGAACACGCTGCTCGTGAGCTACTACCAGATGTTCGGGCAGCACCCAGACTGGGACTCCGCTCTAGTGACCCCACAGGGCGCCTCCGTAGAACTCAACAACCAGGGGTTCCGGACGGCGTACTGCGTTTTCACCAAGCGTCCGGGCGAGATCGGCGACGCCCCCCGGCTCTGCCCGGAAACGACCCATCATGTCCCAGCCACGAAACCCCCGCCATGAGCGCGACTTCGTCAAGCGTGCACGGTTCTAACGCGTGATGAACCGCGTCCTGGTTGCGACGACCCTCGCAGTGTTCGCGCTCGTAACGCCGGCTGATGCCGTCCTCGTCTACCAGGGTGAGCCCGTCAACGGTCGTACCGCGTCGATCGTCGCCGCCCGCAACGACGGGAGCGACACCCGCATCATCGGCCGAGGCGTCGCACCCCGGGTCTCGCCGAATGGCCACAAGGTCGCGTACATCCACCCGGCAGTGGAGGGCGACCAGCTCTTCGTAGTCGGCAACCGAGGGCGTCGCCGCCATCTGCTCGCGGCACCCACGGGGGACATCGGGCCGTTCGTCGCGTCGCTCGCCTGGAGCCACGACGGCCGGTATCTGGTCGCGCCGAATGCTCGCGGGGGTGCGTGGCTGGTCGACGTTCGGCACCGGACAAGGAGGCACGTTCGGACCGGCGGAGATTTCTCCGGAGCTAGCTTCGATCCCGGCAGCGCGACGTTCGCGGTTGCCGGATCGTCCAGGTCGAGGGAGCAGACCCTGAGGGTGGTCGACGCCGCAACTCTCGAGAAGCGTCGCCTCGCCGGCGGTGCGGCACCGGTCTGGGGGTTCCGAGGACTGGCGTTCTCGCGGGGGGAAGCCCTGCTGCTGCGCAAGCACTTCGGCGAACGCGCGGAGAAGCTGTTGCGTCGCAGGGCATTCGCGTTCGACTGGTCGGCTGATGGAGACCGGCTTCTCGCGTACGAGGAGTCTTCCGTTGCCCGCGAGACGGTGGTAATCGACCTGAGTCCGCGACGAATCAGACGCGTTCCGCACATCTTCCCAGGCGACCTCTCGCGCGATGGAACGGAGATCCTCGGACAAACGGGCGGGTCCCCCAATGAGACCGACGGGGACGTCGTCGTCGCCAAGCTCGACGGCACGTTCACGGTCCTGGCGACGAACGCAGCACGTCCGACCTGGACGAAATAGGCGCTGATCGTCCGTTAGCGGTCGTGGTGCTCAGCGGGCTGGGAGGGACGGTATTTGAACCCCGGGGTCCGGACCGCATCGCTTCGCTGCATCGGCAGCTCCGCACTTAGAGGTCGCGCGCGTCGGCGCGGTGCTGCCGATCGACAAGCAACAGCGAGCCAGTGGCCCGGCGATCCATATTGTGCCTCCCTACATGGCGCTGAATGCTCGCCGAGATTTGCATTTCCAGTCGGGCGACGCACGCTGCCATGCGTGGCTCTATCTGCCGGAGGCTCCCTCGCCGGAGGCAGGCGCCCCGCCGGTACTCGTCATGGCCCACGGTCTCGGGGCGATCAAGGTGTTGCGGCTCTCGGCCTTCGCTGAGCGTTTCCAAGCCGCGGGCTATGCCTGCTTGGTCTTCGACTACCGGCACTTCGGAGAGAGCGAGGGGGAGCCGCGGGAGCTGTTGAGCATCGCCCGACAGCGCGAGGACTGGCAGGCAGCCCTCCGCTTCGTGCGCTCATTGCCAGAGGTCGACTCCTCGCGGGTGGTCCTCTGGGGGACCTCCTTCGGCGGCGGGCACGTGATCGCGACCGCCGCGGTCGATCACGGGGTCGTCGCGGCGATCGCGCAGTGCCCGTTCACGGACGGCCTGGCCTCCGTGCGACGAATCCCGTTTCGGGAGTCAGCGCGGCTGATCCTCGCCGGTGCTAAGGACCGGCTGGCGCAGCTGGCCGCCCGCAAACCGGTCCGGGTGAAGGTCGCGGCGCGCCCCGGCGAACTCGGGTTGATGAACGACGCCGAGTCGGTGGACACGGTCATCGCGCTGCTCGAAGCCTCCGGACTGACCGAAGCTGAGTACCGCAACGAGGTCCCAGCGCGCATCGCCCTGGAAATCGCCTTCGACGCCCCGGGCCGCAAGGCCGGTCAGATCCAGTGCCCGATCCTCTTTTGCGTCTGCGACGCCGACACCGTGGCGCCCGCCAAGGCCACCCTGCGCCACGCGGCCAAGGCACCCCGCGGAGAGATACGGCGCTACCCAGTCGGGCACTTCGACATCTACATGGGCGAGCAGTTCGAACGTGTGGTCGCCGATCAGCTCGCCTTCCTCCGCACGCACGTGCCGGTTGGCGCTTAAGCGCCCTCTCGCTCCGGTGGGAAAGCAGAAGCCGCGCGGCCAGACGGCGGCGCTCGGCCAACCGACGAGGCGGTTCGAATACCGTCCCACTTGCCTGCTCAGCGGAGGGGAGGGATTCGAACCCTCGAGCGACGGAACCGCCGCTAACGGTTTTCGAGGCGAGGGCCGGCTGGCCGGGATTCGCGCGTGTCAGCGGGGTTAGGCGGCACCGCATTCAGACACGCGATGGTGAGCGCGATAGTCGCGGCACTTGATTGAACGCCGCGCCGGGCGAGACCTTGACACGATCGGCGAGACTCCTCAAGCGATGACGATGCCCAAGGATCCCTGGACAGACCCCGACCCGCAGCCAGGCGACTTCGACGGCGACCTGGCCGCGATCGATCCGCGCTACGTCGAGGTCCACGAAGGCAACCCGAACGCGAAGCTCACGATCGTGGTGGGCATCGAAGACGAGGATGCCAAGCGGCTCCAAGAGCTGGCCGTCGCGAGCGGACAGCGTCCGTCGGAGGTCATCTCGTCGCTGCTGCGCGGCGCCTGAGGCGAGTACGTGACCCGCCGCCGCGGCACTGGGGACGATCCGCTGGGGGAGCTCCTCGGCCGGGCGATCGGCGACGACGAACCGACCAGTCGCGAGAGGACGAGGGCGCGCGCGAGGCGCGCGAGGAGATCGCGCGCGGTGAGGTGTTCTCGGTCGAAGACGTCAAGCGCGAGATCGCTTTGACTGCCAACGGCGGCCGGTCTTCACGGCCCGTGCCCGGCGCGAGTCAAGCGTCTCGATGCTCCCGTCCAACGTCGCATCGGCCGATGCCCCGGACCGCCTGGTCGCGGATCCTCCGGTTGGCATCGTCGTCTGGACGCCACACCCGGAGGACTGACCGGGGCGCCTGGCCCCGGCTTCGAGAGCGCCTTTCCAGCCTGGCGGCCGCACAAGACCTTCGTGCGGTCAGACCCATTACGACCCGGCGTGCTGCCGTTTACGGAGTGCGGCCGAACGGCGACATTCCTGACCGAGCGCGTGACGATTCACGCCACCGAAGCAGACGCGACCGTGGCATGGCTCGAGGATGCGATTGGTGCATACCTTGGGGGCCGCCCGAAGGTCATTGGCTTTGACTCACGTACGCGACCCGGCCTGTTCCCGCGAGTGCTGCCGGACGCACCTCGTCCTCCAGTGCGAGGATGCTGCTGAAAGGTGAGTCGCCCAACGTCGAAGGGGCTTGAGCATGGGAGAGACGCCGCCGCGGTGGTATTACCACGCGACCTCGTTGGTCAACGTCGAAACCGATGACCTAAATAGTCATCTCGAATCTTGGGCAGCCGTGGGCTGGGAATTGCTTTCCGCTAGCGCCTCGGACTGGGCTGTCGGCGTCAGCGGTGGCGGTACTCGCTACACCATGTTCTGGAAATGGCCTCTACCGCGGACGGATCCGGCGCCCGAAAACTGGCCCGACGCATTCGACCCCGGCCGCGAGCTTCGCAGTCGCGCGATGGCGACGGAAGCCGGGCTGCGATACGACGGCATCTATTACCGCCCGAGTGACACCGGCGAGGGGATGCACGGCCTCGTGTTCAAGGAAACCGGGGTCGTGCGTGGCGGGCTGGCTGCCTCAACCACAGTCGAGGACCTGGCGCAGGTGATCCGTATGGCAGGCGACAAAGCCCGGTTCTCCTACTCCCAGGGCGAACTGCGCTTCACGTTTCGGCCTTCGCACGGGACCTTCGACTACCGAGCGCAGATAGGTCCGGACGGGACGCTTACCGTGAACGGCGAGCAGTACCGGTTCGAGTCGTTCTAGGAGCCTCGCAACTCGAACCACGAGCCCTCCAGTGGAAGCCGAGGAACTGGGGCAACGTGCCTGTTTAAGGCACGGGCGCCATGTCCCCAGGGAGAACGTTTGAGCGCGCTCCATCGCGTGAAGAAGCGTGGATGCGCGCGCTACGGGACTGTGATGGCGGCTCTTTGGGGCTGAGCATGGCTCTCGCAGGCGCCGCCAGAATGGACCCGCGTGCGCCGCGTGCTCACACCCGACATCCCGTTCGACGGTGGAACCGCATTCGACGGAAGTCGGCCACTGCGCATCGTGCTCGACGATGCGCTCGGCGGGGGCGAGGCGGAAACCCTCCTGCGAGGGTTCGCTCGCCACGGGCTCGTCGAGATTTTCGCGACGGGAGAGGGGCACAGCGGCGTCGCGCTGATCCTTCACGACGAACTCGATAGGTACGGGAACCTCCCCTATGAGGTGCGGCGTCCCGGTAGTAGGGCACAGCCGCGCGGCCTCCACAACGCCCAACAGTGGAGGCATATCGCCCTCCAGATGACTCAGCAGTTCGGGGCATCGGACGCCGACGATACGCGGCGCGAGTTGATTCTGACGCAGATCGCGCGCGACCTCGGCGCCGACGCGTTTGCCACGCGCAGCGAGTTCGTGCTCGACCAAGCGCCACGTGGGATCGTCGAGCGGGCGAACCCGATGACGCCGAACGAAGCCATGGCGCTCATGGGTCTGTACCTCCGGCTGCGCGGCGACTTCACGGTGTTCATGGGCGAGGAGAGCTACACGTACAGCATGGATCGGGGGCTCTGGTATTGGGTCCTGACCCGCGACATGCTGCGCTCGGGGTGGCGTTGGTTCGGTGCGTGTGTCCGTAGCTCGACGGCGTCGGGTGACGACGCGCTGATACTTCTCGGGCAGTCGACGCTCCGCCGGTTCGACCGTGCCCTCCGTGCGCGCGATCACGTCCTCCAGCAGTTCCACCTCCCGCCCGATAACAACACGAGCGACGAGGCGCTGTTCTACCTCGATGTCGTCCTCCTGATGCTGAGTGGCGCGTTCGACGCAGCCGCACAGGTCGCGCATACCGTGTACGGCCTTACGGGAAAGACAGACGACGCAGGGTGGCGGAAAGGCCCGTGGCGCAAGAAGCTCGGCGCGGTCGAGCCGGCGTTCGCGACACTGCTCGCCGATGAATCACAAACGCGTGACGCGATGGACCTCGTCGGTCTCCTCCGAAACACAATTCACGGGGAGGCGCTTCGCGGGATCGCGTACGAAGAGCACGGCAAGCCGCGCAGACGCGAAAACCTAGTGCTACTTCCCGCGCAGCATCGCACACGCCTCCTCGATGCCGTAGCGCGAAGGGGTGGCGGTACTCAGTGGGGCCTACGCCGGGGCGATGAGGTTGCGGTCGAAGGTGACACCTTCCTTGAGGCGCTAATCCCCGAGGTCGCGCGAGCGCTCAACGACCTGATGGACGCGACCAACGTCATGCGGCTACCAGGCGTCTCGGCCGCAAACCTGCCGGAGCCGCCGACGGACCCGGGTAGCGAGTTCTCCCCTCACCATTCGCGCTTCCATCGACTCCTCGCGGGCCTGGCCTAATAGCCGCGTTTGACCCGGCCGACAGGCCCTACGGGGGACATGCGTACGCTCCCTGGCCGCGTTGAGTCGAGCGAGCCCGGCTCGTCCGCACGAGCGCCGCGAGCCGATCGGCAGCCTCCGAGTATCCGGCGTCCCGAAGCCCCTGGAACGTCGGGTCATCCCCGGGGAGAAGGGCATCCACCTCCGGCGGCAAGCCTTCCGTGGCCTCCCAAATGGATTCAACGGCCGTCATCACCGATTTCCCAGTACACCATGAACCAGCGGTACCAGTAGCCCGACGCGCGACTACGGCGCTCCTCTGGATCGGTAACGATGTGCCAGAGGTACGGGAGCCCCGCCTCCGCTGCCCTCGGGTCGTCGACGGGTACGTCGCGCATGCGCTTCAGAAACGCCACGACGCCGAGGTCGACGTACGTGCTGAGCTGGAGACAGTCGGGAAAGACGCCGCCGTCGAGGAACTGGATCAGCCTGGCATCGACCTGGTGCGGCCCAGGGAGCGTGTCGATGATTCGAGAGACGGCATGCACGACCATGTGGCGAGCCACGTGGTTGCCTGAGTGCGCCACTCAGAACCGAATACGTCCTGTAGGTCGATGCGCCGCGTTCGGACGATTGCCTCCTCGTGCTCGTCGACGTACGACACCAACGTGTCCCAAGCACGATCGAACGGCTGGCTTCGAACGTTGTTGCAGCGACCGCAACGCGGCCCACGCGCTCGACCTCGCGAACGCGGATGTCCGAGCGCCGAGACAGAGCTAGTGTCGCGACGCTCCGAGGAGCCCAGATGCAAGAGAAACGCACGTCACGGCACACCGGGATCGCGGTCCGACACCGCAGCCGCTGCTTATCGAGAGCCGGCGGGCGCTGCAACTGCTCGCCGAGCTATCAGGCCCAGGTCTGGTCGGCACGGGACCGCTTCCCGATCCGCCGCAGCTTCCCGACGCTCGCCGCGGCGAAGGCGTGGCGAGCCGACGCTCAGGCGGCGCTCCGTCGCGGGACGCTGCGCGCGCCGACCAAGACGACGCTCCAAGAGGCTGCCGAGGAGTGGCTCGCGGGCGCGCGCGCCGGCTCGATTCGGACGCGCGGCGGCGAGCCCTACAAGCCCTCGGCGATCCGCAACTACGAGCAGAGCCTGCGCCTGCGCGTGCTGCCCGTCTTTGGCCCGGTGTCGCTGGCGAAGATCGAGCGCCCGCGGCTGCAGCGCTTCGTCGAGGAGCTGCTGCGCGACGGCCACGATGCTTCGACCGTCCGCAACACGATCACGGCGATCCGCGTGATCTACCGACGCGCGCTTGATCACGGTCTGGTCGCGGTCAACCCGACGCACGCGTTGCGGTGCCGGCTTCGCGGGGCCGGCGCGAGCGGATCGCCTCACCGCAGGAGGCGGCGGCGCTGATCGCCGCCGCACCCGCGCAGGATCGCGCGATCTGGGCGACGGCTTTGTACGCCGGGCTGAGCCTCGGCGAGCTACGAGCGCTCGACTGGTCGCACGTTGATTTCGAGCGCGGCGTGATCCGGATCGAGCGCGCTTGGGAGCCGCACGAACACCGATTCATCGAGCCGAAGTCTCGGGCGGGCACGCGCGCGGTCCCGATCGCGGCGGTCCTGCGCAGGCACCTGCTTGAACACAAGCTTCTGACCGGGCGCAACAGCGGACTCGTTTTCGGCGACGGCGAGCGCCCGTTCGACCCATCCGGCGCGTATAGCCGCGCGGCGCGCGTGGGCGCGCGCGAACCTTCCGCCGATCACGCCGCACGAGGGGCGGCACACGTTCGCGTCGCTGATGATTGCGGCGGGCGTGAACGTGAAGGCGCTCAGCGCCTACATGGGGCATGGGTCGATCGCGATTACGCTCGATCGCTACGGACACATGCTCCCGGGGAGCGACGCCGATGCTGCCGAGCGCCTGGATGCGTTCGTGGCGCGCTCCGCTTGATCTGACGGTCGCTCCCGACCAAGCCTTCTGCTTCTCGCGCGAAGCGGCCCTCGATCTGATTCCGCTCCCTCTCATTGAGGGCGACACCTAGGCCATTGATGCCACTCGTGCAAGCGATAGCCCGGCCGGCCGAACCGCTCCTCGACCAACGGCTTGCGGAGCGCGTGATGGCGGTGGGGTGGTGACGCGGCGCGTCCCAGCCCCACCCCGAGCCGAGCGATGCGTGGGTTAGAGCTCCTGCTCTCGCGCGCCCGCGTTCCACACGTTAACTGTGACCATCCTGCTCGTCCCGCCCCAGCTCCCCAGTCTGACTCCAAAGTTCGAATTGCTCCGTGAGCGTCCTATGGCGGTAGTCAACCGCCGGTCGCTCGACCGCCGCCTGGGTCAGATGGCGCTGGAACTCGACGAGATACTCGTAATGAGGGTCAGGGTTGAACTCCTTCATGCGCTTGACCTGGTAAGCCAAGCGGTCGAGAAACACGCCGACGAACTCCCCGAATCGCTGGGCGAGGCGTGGGTCTGTGCGGATACCCAGCTCCCACGCGGCCAAGATCACGCTCACCGCGATCGCGCGGTTGCCAAGCCTTTTGCTCAAATCTGGCGCGTTCTTATGCAGCGCATCCAAGGTGTCCCTGACCTCGCTCAGGCGGGGATCCTCGCGGTCGTCGTACATCTTCAGGTAGCGCTGAAGATCGAAGTGTCGTGCGCGCGCGAAGTGGCCGTTCGTCTGCCGTGAAGAGGCATGCAACATCAACTGGGCGGCAAGTAGCTCACGCGCGTACCTACGCGTGGGAATACCGACTCCGGTCAAGAACGGATGCTGGCCAAGACCACCGTCCTCGAACAAGCGGTCGCGCATGACGCCCACCATGGCGTGCAGCTTCTCGCCGGCGTTGATCAGGGTCCCGAGGTTGAGCCTCAGAAACTGCAGGTTGAATTCCGACGGCTGCCGCGTCCCGGACAGGCGCACGGTTATGATCGGGTAGTCAAGGATGGCGTCTTGGTCGTCGAGTTGGTCGAAGGTAAGGCCGTTCAGCTTGTCGAGCTCCTCCGCGCCGTCGTCGGCGACCTCATTCTGGATGCGCAGGCTGAAGCCGTTGTCCTCGTCGGAAGGGTTGATGCCCAAAAAGGACATGACCGCATTGAGTCGCTGGCGGCCGTCGATGCATTCCCAGCCGCCATCTTCTCGCTCATAGAGATAGATTGGTGCGATATCGAAGCGCCGCAGTATCGAGTCCATGAGTCGTCGCTTCTGGTCTAGGTTCCACACGCTCGGCTCGCGCTGATACTCCGGAAACTCAATGCCAGCAAACAAGTGCTGCAGCTCTTGGATCGTGAGAGTTGTGGCTTCGCGATCCATGTGGTTCCTAAGCGGATTCCTCGATGAACCCTTTGAACAGGTCGAGATCGGTGTCGAGCGGTCGGTCTAGGTGCATCAGCTCGCCCTTGAGCCTAAGCCAGTGCTGGAACGGGTTGCTGATCTTCGACCCGGCCGCTTCGATCGCCCGCCCTTGCTCGGTCTCATCTAGGTCCGCGAACTCTTGGGGCTCAGATCCGAGCACCTCCGCGATGAACTGCGCGCCAATTTCGGGGAGCTCGAGCAGCGGGCAGACGTCGAGATAGGGGAAGGTTTCCGACATGCGCGCCGCGCCGTTCGGCCGTCCGATCACCTCGATCTCGTAGGGCCGGCCTGACTCACGGCCGTGCATGGTCGTAAAGAGCAGCGAGACTAAGTCCCAATCGTTGGGTCCCAAATTGCACCCGATAATGCGCAGCACATCACAGTCGAGCAGCTCTCTTGCCGCGCCCCAGATCACGTTGAACGGATAGTCACCTTTTGCTTTGCGAATCCCAGGGGGGATCCAGAGCCCAGGGTTGCCCTCTTCGGCGATCTCTACCGGCCAGGTGGGACGCCAACTGAAGGAACCGTGCAGCTTGAGAACTGGAATCGGCTCGCGCTGGTCGTCGCCGGTCTGGGTAGTTACCTGCGCCCCGTAGTCAATCGAACGGCCACATCTGTGTTCGATCGCGTGCTCGAGAAAGTTGTCGTAATTCAGTGTCAGGAACCCGGCGAGGTGCTCGCCGGAGTCGGCGACCTCGTGCATGTCGAGTAGCACTGCGTAAAGCGCCGAGTGATCGTCGCCAAGCTTGGCACGAACGTCTTCAAGCGCCTCATGGAGTACCGTCGAGAACACTGTCTCGAGGCGCTGCGCGAACTCCTGGTAGCGCCCCGCCGGAGTGTCTTCCAAGAACGTGAGCAATTGCTCGAAGTCGGTATCGGCCGTGACAACATCGTTGACAAGGCGCTTCAGGCCAGGGTGACCTTCGAAAGCGTCTTCTTCGTACACGTCGCTCGTGCAGGCCAGCAGACGCTCGATCAGTCCCCGCATTACGAGGTTGGCGGTGCTGCCCGCGAACTGCGCCGCTCCCTGCGTCGCGCCCGCGCCGAGTAGATAGACGACACGTCGCGGAGCCTCGGTCAGGTCACGGTCACTCCGGTTCAGGGCCGGAGCAGGAAGCGTCACGTCCCCGCAGCTCCTAGCGCATCGTGAACCGCGACCGGGTTGCACACTAGGCTGTGATAGCTATGCAGGGGGAGGAGAACGGTGGCCCCGGCGCACAGCATGCCTTACAGCCTATAGATGGGAAGGAGGAGGCCCATCCGTGCGCTCGCGGGCAGTCCGATGGGCGAGAGGGATGGGTGCCAGTCTCAACCGGGTCATTTCGAGAAAGCCAACACGGATTCTGTGGCGAGCGAAGGTTGGCGGTACTTGCGCGTGCCAGCGTTGATGTTGGCCTTCGTCCTGACCTGGAAGTCTCGCCGGGCCGATAGGCGCCAGCCAAGTCGGTCGGCCATCTCACACATAACGCACGGAATGTCGGCGCGAACCTCTTTGTAATACGAGTCCTGCACTACAAGCACGATCGGCCGGTCGCTGGCCACCACCCGGCCGACCTCTGACAGTGAGCGCCACATTCCGGCGAAATATTGGCTGAAAAAGGATAGGTAGTAACCGGTTGAGGCATGAGACCTGTGGTCGGCTACCTCCCGCAGGAAACTGGTGGCGGTTTTGCCCCAGCGCAAGTCGCTGCTAGCGAAGGTACCGTCGCGCGTCGGCGTGCCAATCAAGCGGTCGCGTAGGGCGCGGAAGTCCGACGCGGTCATCCCAAGCGCGGCTAGCTCCGGCAAAGTTGCCACCGCGTAATCGATGCGGGTGCAGTATGGGGGGCTGGTGATAACAGCCTGAGCGGCGCCGTCCTGGATCGGCAGCTGGCTCGAATCAGCGACCGCGATTTCTATCCGCCCGCCCCCAAGTTCAGGAAGCCCGCGTTCCTTGACGGCTTCAGCTAGCTCCCCCATCGCGGCCAGTAGCCACGGCCGCAAGGTACGCAAATCAATATCCACCTTCTCGTCCTGGGCCACCTTCTGCCTTAACCAGGTGGGGTTCGTGCCGGCGAACCGGCCTAAGGCGCGACGCACAACGCGAAACAGTGCGAGGTAGAACAGCGCGGCCAGCGACGACATCTCGCTGGCGAGTCGGCTGGCCTCAGGCTCGTCGTCGAGCTCGATGAGGCTGCGGTTTATCGTGGCGGCCAGCCGACGCACCGCGGCCGCGGCACGTGGCGTCATCCAACGCAGCAGCAGATCGCCCTGGGACAACGCGGCGTCCGCGTCGACGGCAGTCAAGAGTTTCCGAGTGAGCGGCAGCAGGCTCGGCGCGACGTCGGACTGCAGGAGCCGAGCCTTGGAGATGACCACCGCAGCAGGGTTAATATCGAAACCGCGCGCCTCGAGACCGTGAGCGGCTGCCACCGAGGTTGTCGTACCCGAGCCATTCCACGGGTCGAGCACCAAGCCAGTTGGCTGGGGAAGCCGGGCGACGACGTCAGCTACGAACGCGTCGGCATAGCCGGCGTAGTAGCGATAAGAGCCAGCTGTCTTGCTAGCGCTCGAAACTAGCTTCGGGCTCGAGAGCGCGCCACCGGTCCATCCATTGCTCAGCCAAGCAGAGAGGGGCTTCGCGTCGCTGGGCATGGGCTGATTGTGGCGTAAGCGGAAGACGCGTCAATCTGCCCAATGAGGGTCGAGTGCCCTGCCGCCCCCTCCCACAAATACTCATCGTCGCCGCCAGCTTCTTCTCGAGCAGCCGTAGCTCGCGCTGAAGGTCGGGCGCGAACGGGTTTACGACGGCGTCAACTGCAAGCTCATGCGGCTGAGCCCATTCCTTTGCCTTGCCGATGAGAGACGTTGCGGTCACAGGTCTTTGACGCGAGGTACTCCCTCCACCGCGTCTCCATAAAGGCAGAGGACGGCCTCCGACCCAAGCGCAGCGGCACCCACTACCTGGATTGCAGCGCCATGCGATTGCGGTCGCGGCACGAGACGTGCACCACGGTCGCGACGCCCCGCTCGCGAGCCAGTGCCACGGCCGCCAGGGGCGACATCCGCGGTTGGCCTGCATGGTTGTCGGTGAGACCGACCAGATCGACGGTATCGGCGAGCGCCGCGATCCGTTCGCGGACACGCAGGGCATCCGCCGTACCCGGCCAGGAAATCTCGGCCGAAGTCAACGCGGCGAGCGGCATCCCGACAGGCTAACCCCCAACTCAGCCGCCAGCGCGCTATCCCTTTCGCGTGAACCCACAAGCTCGGCGATGTCGTCGCGGCCCGCGCAGTGCCCCCGCGAAGCGACCGCCCCAAAGCGGCATAGCGGATTGTTCGTGAGAACAGGTCGTTTTCGTAACGGTCTTTGCGCCGCGCCTCATGCGCCTTCGAGACGCAATGCAGGCCGGCCCTGATGAGGAGGCGACCGCCTGTCGAGCCCCGAGTGGAGCCAGCCCGGCGTCGCGCGATGGTCCAGCCGCCGCACAAGCGGTCTACAGCGGCCTTGGCGGACGCTCGAGGGGGCGCCGTCGGGCCCTCCCAGAATCAAGAAGCGCCTGCGTACGCCCAGTTTCCAGCCCCACAAGCGGAGGGGGAGGGATTCGAACCCTCGAGCGACGAAACCGCCGCTAACGGTTTTCGAGACCGCCCCGTTCAACCACTCCGGCACCCCTCCGGGGCGAAAGCCTAGCCGCGCGAATCGCGGTCGTACGGGCGCCTCAGTCGAACAGCCCCGCCGCCTGCGCGCGGCGGATCGCCTCCACGCGCGTCTTCGCGTTCAGCTTCCGGTACACGGCGCGCACGTGTTGCTTCAGCGTGCTCTCGGCCATCTTGAGCCTCCGGGCGGCCTCGGCGTTCGTCGCGCCGGCGGCCATCAGCGTCAGGACGTCGCGCTCGCGCGGAGTCAGGAGCGTCGGCGTCCCGCGCTCCGCGCCCGCGAACAGCGTCATGCCGAGGCTCACCAGCCGAACCGCCCGCACGACGTCGCGCGCCCCCGCGCCCTTCCACACCACGCCCGACGCCCCCACTCCGCGCGCCGACCGCGCCGGCAGCCGCCGGTGGGGCGACATCAAGAGGACGCGCGTCTCGGCGGACGCGGCTCGCAGCGACGCGCAGACGTCGAGTCCGGAGCTGGCGCCCACCGCCAGGTCGACCAGCGCCACGTCCGGGCGGTAGCGCTTGGCGAGCTCGGTCGCGCGCTCGGCGTCATACGCGCTCACGTACGCGTCCACCCACGGCTCCGCCCCGAGCAGCGCCCGCAGCGCCCAGTGGACGACGTCGGCCGCGTCCACAACGAGCACGCACAGCGTTTCCTCCGGGTCGTACACGCGCCTCCGCCGCGTAGGTCCACCTGACCGGGCGACCCTACGGGCGCCAACACGCCAGAACATCGGCCACCTGGCCGATGTTCACGCCCGCTGGCGGCGCGCGACCTCGGCCGTCAGCTGCGAGCGATTGCGCACCCCGAGCTTCGCGTAGATGTGCGAGAGGTGCGCCTTGACCGTCGGGCGCGAGATGAACATCGCCTCCGCGATCTCAGGATTGGTCAGCCCCCCGGACGCGTGCCGCGCGACCTCGAGCTCGGTCGGCGTCAGGCTCTCCCACCCCGACTGCGGACGACGGCGCCGGCCGCGCCCGCGCCTGACCCAGGCGATCGCCTCGTCCGGCCTAAGGCGCGCGCCCTGCCTCCAGGCGGCCCGGAACGCCTCGTCGCCCAGCGCCGCGCGCACCCGGC
>DATENL010000234.1:0-9485 GCA_035275105.1 Thermoleophilaceae bacterium | reverse complement strand
GTCCGCGCGCGCCCTGCGCAGGGCCTCCGCCGCGGTCAGCTCGCGCGGGGCCGGGTCGACGGCCAGGTCCGGCAGCGGCGAGCCCGAGATCGCGAGCAGCCGCCCGCGGCGGTCGAGGTGCGCCTCCACGCCGCTGTCCAGCGAGCGGATGCCGTCCACGACCTGCACCCAGCGCAGGTGAGTCGCGCCGTCCGGGCTGACGTCGGAGGCCTCGAGCTTCAGGGACGCGATGTCGTCGCCGTCGAGGCCGAAGCTGGCGGGGTGGCCGCGCAGGTAGTCGAGGGCGATCGTCGCGGCGGGCTCGTCGGACGGCCCGGTCAGGAAGCCGTCGGTCCGGCCGATGAAGGCGAGCGCACCCGTCCGCGCGTCCGTCTGCACCTCGCCGCCCTCGCCGAGCAGGCCCTCCATCGCCGCCCGTGCGCGCGCGGTGCGCAGCGGCGGCCTGGCCTGACCCTTGGGCCGCGCGTCGAAGAAGCCGCGCGCGGTGTCGTGCCCGCGCACGGCGCCCGCGGACGCGCCCGCCGCCGGAACGAGGGCGAGCGATGTTGCAAGCGCTGCGATGCGCAACGCGCGGAGCGGTCGGTTCATCGAGGTCATGAGGAGCCTGTCCGGACGCGATCCCGCTCGCGTCCCCTGCCATCTCGAAGGTAGGCCCCGATGACGCGGCCGTCAGCGCGCTGAGACGGGCCTGTCAGCGCTCGGACACGGGGTCCGCGGCGTGAACGTTTCCGCCCAGGGCCCTTGCCAGGCGGGGCGGTCGCCCGTACCTTGGAGATACGGCCGCAGGGGCCGGATGACCGCCAGGGAGGGCGCTCGAAATGCTTGACACGCTTCGCCGGAATCCGCTTCGTTCACGCCGGGCGCACGCGCTGGCCATCGGGCTTGCGCTGACGCTGACTGCCGCGGCGCCCGCCGGCGCCGCGTGGCACGAGCCGGTTCCGGGCCCGGTCTACGACAGCATCGGCCCGTCGCGCGACCCCAGCATGACGGTGATCGACGGCGTGCCGTACGTCGCCTGGTCGCAGTGGGACGGCACCAACTCCGAGATCCGGGTCGCGCGGCTCGACGCCGCCGGCACCGCCTGGGAGGAGGTCGTCGGCGGCGAGAGCCCGATCAACCACTCGCCCGTCGAGGACGGGGAGGACCCGAGCCTGACGTCGATCGGCGGCGTCCCGTACGTCGCGTGGAGCGAGCACCAGGGCACCGACTACGTGGCTCGCGTGAGCCGGCTGGCCGCGGACGGAACCGCGTGGGAGGACGTGGGCGGCGGCGCAAGCCCGCCCGTGGCGAACCACTTCTCGCTCAACCCGAGCATCACGGCCGCCGGTGGCGTGCCGTACGTAACCTGGTCCGAGAACGGGAACGCGATCGCGTTCAGCCGCCTGAACGCCGACGGAACGGCCTGGGAGCCGGTCGGAAACGCTCTGCCCGGCAGCGACTGGTCGAGCATGGCAACCGTCGACGGCATCCCGTACGTGACGTCGAAGAGCGGGGGCGCGGTCTTCGTGGCGCGGCTGAACGCGGCCGGCACGGCATTCGATCCGGTCGGCGGAGCGGCCGGTACCGGCGTCGCGAGCATCGCCAGCATCGGCGGGGTCGCCTACGTGGCCTCGGCGGACATCGTCCCGGGCAGCCACGAGGTTCGCGTACGGCGGCTGAGCGACGACGAGACGGCATGGGAGGAGGTCGGGGGCGGCGCGCTCAACCACTCGAGCGACGAGGACGCCCTGGAGCCGAGCATCGCCGAGATCGGCGGCGTGCCGTACGTCGCATGGGTCGAGGTACTCGAGCACGACTTCGCACACCAGCAGCTGCGGGTGAGTCGCCTCGGCGCGTCCGGCACCGCCTGGGACGAGGTCGTGGGCGGCGACAACCCGTTTGGCGTGCCTCTCGACCACACCGCCAACCACCCGAGCCTGGTCGGCATCGGCGGGGTTCCCTACGTCGCATGGGAGCACACCTACCCCGGCCGGACCGACCTGCGCGTCCACCGCCTCGAGCCCGACTTCCTCGCCCAGGGCGCGATCGCGACCGATCACGAGGCGCTGATGCTGTCGCTCGTCCGGACGCACGGCGTCCCGTATCCCATCGTCTTCCAGTACGGCGCGAACGGCAGCCTCGGCCGCACGGACGTCACGCGGACGACCGCGGACCTGGACGAGGACACCGTCATCCAGAAGCTGTCCGGGCTACCGCCGGACACCGTCTTCGCCTGGCGGCCCGTGGGGTTCGACGGCTTCAGGGTGACGGGCGCGGGCCCGAAGGGCTCGTTCACCACGCTGCCGGCGCCGAAGCGGCGCGTCAGGCTGCTCGTGGCGATCGTTCCCCCGCGCATCGAGTCGCGGGCCGGCAGGCGGGTGGTGGTGCGCTACTTCGCCACCCGGCGCACCACGGTGACGCTCGAGCTCCGCCGTCGCGGCGAGGTCCTGGCCGAGGTGGGCGGGAAGGCGCACGTGGGTCGAAACGCGATCGCCTGGGATGGCCGGACCGCGTTCGACGGGCCGGGCCGCTACATGCTCGTGCTCAAGGCGCGGACCCCGGACGGTCAGACGGCCGGCGACCGCGTGCCGCTCAGGATCAGGCGCCCCTGAACACCCGAGTGCGGGCGCCTGGGCAGGGCCACCGCACTGTGAGAGGATCCGCCCGTCGTGATCGGACCCGATCAGCTCGCGGGTGAGGTCGACGTCGCGGTCGTGGGGGCCGGGCTGTCGGGCCTGACGGCTGCGCGCGAGCTCGAGGCGGCCGGTGCCTCCGTAGCGGTCCTGGAGGCGCGCGACCGCGTGGGCGGCCGCCTGCTCGGCCAGCGGGTCGGCGACGGCGGCGTGGTGGACCTGGGCGGCGAGTACTTCGGGCCGCTGGGCCACAAGATCATCGCCGCCGCGCGGTCGGTCGGGGTGCCCGAGCAGAGGGTCAACGACCAGGGCGACAAGCTGCTCGAGCTCGGCGGCCGGGTGCGGCGCTACAAGGGCTACATCCCGAACGCCGGCGCGATCGTCCTGGCCGACTCGGCCCAGGGGCTGCTGCGGTTCGAGCGGATGGTCAAGCAGGTGCCTCCGGAGGCGCCGTGGACGGCGCCGAAGGCGCGCGAGTGGGACTCTCAGACGCTCGGCACGTGGGTCCGCCGCAACTTCGCGACCCGCGGCGCGCGCGAGCTGTTCGAGATGGCCACCGAGGCGATCTGGTGCGCGTCCACGGCCGACTTCTCGCTGCTCCACGCCCTGTTCTACTCCCGCAGCTACGAGTCGTTCGAGTACCTGGGGAGCGTGAGGAAGGGAAGCCAGGAGCGGCGCTTCCAGGGCGGCGCGGTCGCGATCGCCGAGCGGATGGCCGCCGGGCTGGACGACCGCGTGGCGATTGGGTGCCCCGTGCGCTCGGTCGCCCACGAGCGCGGCGGGGTGACGGTCTCCGGGCGGGACTTCTCCGTGCACGCTCGCCGGGCGATCGTCGCGCTCCCGCCGGTGATGGCTGGCCGGCTCGACTACGACCCTCCGCTGCCCGGCCACCGCGACCAGCTCGTCCAGCGGCTCGCGCCCGGCTCGGCGCTGAAGTACGTGGCCGTCTACGAGCGGTCGTTCTGGCGCGACGACGGGCTGAGCGGCCAGGCGACCTCGACCCGCGGCCCGCTCGCCGCGATCTTCGACACGATCCCCGCCGGCGGGAACTGCGCGGTCGTCGGGGGCTTCGGCGGCGGCCGCAAGGCGCGCGAGCTCGCGCTGCTGCCCGAGCGTGCGCGACGCGAGGCCGTGCTCGACCAGTTCGTCCGCCTGTTCGGCGAGCGCGCACGCACCCCGGCCGAGTTCTACGAGAAGAACTGGTCCGACGACCCATGGGCGCGCGGTTGCTACAACGCGATCGCGGCCACCGGGGCGCTCACGGCGTTCGGTCCGGCCCTCCGCAGGCCGATCGGCAGGATCCACTGGGCGGGCGCCGAGACCGGCATCCACGCGAATGGCTCCATGGGCGGAGCGGTGGACGCGGGCGAGCGCGCCGCGGCCGAGGTGATCGGGGAGCTCCGCACCGAGGGCGTCGTGGCCGAGCGCGCGACCCCGGTCGTCCGCGCCGTCGCCGGGTAATGCTCCTGCCCGATCGCGACGGGCTCCACCACCCGTCGACCGAGGACGAGGTGCGCGAGCTGATCGGGTGGGCCCGCCGGCGGGGCATGCCGCTGCGCGTGCGCGGCACGGGGCACTCGGTCGACCCCGCGATCCTGGCGAGCGACGGCCTGCACGTGGCGCTCGATCGCCTCGACGGTGTCGAGTTCGACGACGCGCGGATGCAGGTGACCGTCCAGGGCGGCCGCCGGCTCGGCGGCAACCCGCGCGACCGAAACGGGCGCAGCGCCGTCGAGTCCGGGCTCTGCTGGGCGCTCGAGCAGCGCGGCTGGGCGCTGCCGGTCACCGCCGGCGTCACGCACCAGACCGTCGCCGGGTTCCTCATGACCGGCTCCGCCGGAGGCAGCCGGCGCCACGCGCTCACCGAGCAGGTGGTCGGGCTTCGACTGATCGACGGGAACGGCGACGTGCACGACCTGCGAGCCGGGGACGACGCCTTCGACGCGGTGGGCGTCTCGATGGGGCTCCTGGGCGTCGTCACGGCGGTCACGCTCCAGTGCGTCGAGCGCTTCGACGTGGAGGGCGAGGAGCGGGTGACGAGCGCGGAGGAGCTCGACGGCGCCGAGGCGCTGCTCCGCGAGAACGAGTACGCCCGCGCGTACTGGTGGCCGCAGCGGGGAGTGGACAGGCTGGCGGTCTGGACCGCCCGCTCGATCCCCGGCCCCCCCGCCGCCGACGCTCGCCCGTACCGCCTCCTGCCCGAGATCGCCGGCTCGATGACGCCCGCCCAGGCCTTCGCCGGCACCGCGATCGGAGCCGTCTGCCGCACGGGCCGCTGGAACCGCGGGTTCGCGGCGCTGTACAACGCGTTCCTCCCCGACGGAGAGCAGCAGTCGTTCCGCGACGCCTGGTGGCGCATCCTCCCCCAGGACGACGAGCTCGACGAGCGCTTCTTCGACAGCACCTGGTGCGAGCTGTGGCTTCCGGCGGAGAGGACCGAGGACGCGATCGCCCGCCTGCGCGAGCACTATCGAACCGGCGGCGTGGCGGCCACCGGCGCGTACACGCTGGAGATCTACGCCGCGCCGCCGAGCCGGTTCTGGATGTCGCCCGGCTACGGGCGCGAGTCGACCCGCCTGAACGTCTGCTGGCACGAGCGCAGCAGGGGCGACCCGCGCGAGTGCTACTTCCCGCAGTTCTGGAGCCTCCTGGGAGACCTCGACTTCCGGATGCACTGGGGCAAGCACCGCTTCTCGGACCCCGCGCGCGCGGCCGCCCACGCCCGCGCCGCGCATCCGCGGCTGCCCGACTTCCTCGAGCTGCGTGGGAAGATGGACCCCGATGACGTCTTCCTGTCGGACTACTGGCGCGAGCAGCTCGGCGTGAGCGGCGCGCGCCGCACCCAGCCACCGGCGGAGCGCAACGGGCGCGCCCCGCGGATCGCCGGCAGCCCGGGCCGTCGCTGGCCGCTGCCGTTCAAGCTGCGCCCGAGCGACGCGGGCTTCGGCGAGCGCGCTCCGTTCGTGATCGACGTCCAGGAGCGTCTGGACGCGCCGGCCGAGGCGATCTTCGACGGCATCGTGAACCTCACGGGTGCCCGCGACTGGCTGCCCGACTTCGTCCGCGCCCGCTGGGTTGCGGGCCCGAACGAGCGCGGCGAGCAGTTGGTCGAGGAGACCTTCAAGTTCATGAGCCAGCGCGTGCGCACGTTCCTAGCCGAGCCCGGCCGCCACTGGATGGCCTCGATCGACGCGTGCACGCTGCCGCTCGGGCGCGAGCTGATGGAGGACCTCGAGCTCGAGCCGCTGCCCGGCGGCGGCACCCAGGTCCGCTGGCGCTACTACTACGACCCGTACCCCGTGCTGCGGCCGATCCGCCCGCTGCTGCACAAGGAGTTCGACAAGATGCTGCGGCTCAGCCTGCGGCAGCTGGACGAGCATCTCGCGGACCGGCCGGCACCCGGACCGGACTCTCCTGCCACTCGGGCAGGATCCGCATCGCCAGCTCAGCCGCCGGCCGGCCGCTGACGAAGTCGCGCAGGCCCGCGTAGGACATCACCTCGCGAACCGTCGTCGCGATCTGGAAGTCGGCCGCGTTGGGCTCGTCGGTGCCGATCGTGCCGGACGCGATCAGGTCGTCCACGTGGTCGAGCATCCCGGGGAGCTCGGCCAGGTCGCGCCCGATCGCCTCGTCGGTGGCACTGCGGTCGAATCGCCGCGCGACCGGTCCGGTCACGCGCGCGAGAGCGCGCGCGGCGGGCACGCCCGATTCGCGGGCGAGCCATTCGCGCAGCTCCGGGTCGCGGGCCAGCGCCCAGTGGAAGACCCGTCCGGTCACCGGCTGGAGCACCGCCTCGCCCCAGGCCTCGGCCTCCTCGACGGAGGCGCTCGGCAGAAGCGGCGGCTCGGGCCGGAGCTCCTCGAGGGCGCGCGAGATCCGCAGCGACCCCTGCACGCGGCGGCCGTCGATCTTCAGCGCGGGCACGGTCGCGCCGGGGAACCCCGCCAGCCGCACCTGCAGCCTGTGCAGCCCGGGCAGGAGGTCCTTCGTCTCGTAGGGGACGCCCTTGCGCTCGAGCATCAGCCTGACGGCCTGGCCGGGATTGGAGAGCTCGAACCAGTAGAGCGTGACCTTCACGCCATCACCACCCGCCCGCCGCGCGAGGGCACGTTGACCACGTGGTGCATGCGCTGCGCCTCGGACCGGGGCGCCGCCGCCCGCAGCTCGGCCCGCTCGAGCACCGTGCGCAGAACCACCCTCATCTCGAGCTGGGCGAACGACGCGCCGAGGCAGCGCCGCACGCCGCCGCCGAACGGGACGTAGGTGTACGGCTCGGTCGCCGCGCCGTCGCCGTTGCCGAGCCACCGCTCCGGCCGGAACTCCTCCGGCTGCGGATAGCTCCGCTCGCGCAGGTGGAGCAGCGGCAGCGGGACGACGACCTGCGTTCCGGCGGGCAGCTCGTACCCGCCCAGCTCGACGGGGCGCGTCAGGAGGCGCGAGGCGTCGGTGGCCGGCGGGCGCAGCCGGAGCGTCTCCTTGATGACCGCGTCGAGGTACTCGTCGTCGCCGGGGTCCGCGCGCAGGCGCTCGTGCACCTGCGGCGTGCGCACGACGCGCTCGAAGCACCACGTCAGCGCCGTGGACGACGTCTCGTAGCCGGCCGCGAGCAGCGCGTACATCTCGTCGCGCAGCTCGCGGTCGCTCATCGCGCTGCCGTCGTCGTAGCGCGCCTCGATCAGCAGCGAGACGACGTCCTTGCCCGGGTCCGGCGCCGCGCGGCGCTCGGCGATCTCGCGGTACACGAGCCGGTCCATGCGGTCGCGGGCGGCGACGAACCGCCCCCACGGGCTCCACCGGCCGAGGTTCCGCTGGAGCGGCGGGAGCGGCAGGACGATCCCGGCGAGGCGGTCCAGGCGCAGGATCCCGGCGGTCAGCTCGTCGAGGCGGGCGGGGTCGCTCACGCCCATCACGGCGCGCATGATCGCCTCCATCGTGACCCGCTTCATCGCCGGCAGGAGGGCGAACGGGCGGCCGGCCGGCCACGTGTCCACCTCGCGCGCGGCCAGCTCGGCGAACACCTCCTCCCAGCGACGCAGGGCCTCGCCGTGGAAGGGCCGCAGCAGCAGCTTTCGCCGGCGCAGATGCGGCTTCTCGTCGAGGACCATCGACGAGCTGCGACCGATCGCCGGCTCGAACAGGAGCGCGTTGGCCTCGCCGGCGTGGAAGACCTCGGGCGAGCCCTTGAACACGCGCTCGACGTCGCCGGGGTCGGCCACGTACACCACGGTGCCCACGCCCTGGAACCGCGCCCGGAAGCAATCGCCGTAGCGGGCCTGGCAGCGCTGCAGGAAGTCCACCGGATTGCGCATGAACGCCACGGTCTGGACCACGCCGGGGACCCGCGGGCCGGGCGGAAGCGACATGAGTGGAGGTTCTACTAGAGAATGAGCGCCATGCGCGCGACTCGAGCGGGGCTCGCCTTCGGGGCCGCGGCGTCACTGCTGCTGGCCAACCGGGCGGCCGCCTGGCGCGAAGAGCGCCCCGCCCGCGCCGGGGTGGGCCGCCTCGTGCCCACGGCGGCGGGCGACCTGCACGTGCTCGAGGAGGGCGACCCTGCCGCGCCTCCCGCGGTGCTGCTCCACGGCTTCGCCGGCTCGATGCACTGGTTCGACCGGCTGGCGCCGCTGCTCGGCGCCGAGCACCGCCTGGTGCGCATCGACCTGCTCGGCCACGGGGGGTCGGCGAAGCCGCGGGGCGACTACTCGATCGAGCGCCACGCCGAGGCCGTCGCGGGCGCGCTCGGGGAGATCGGCGTCGCGAGCGCCCTGTTCCTGGGGCACTCGTTCGGGGGCGCGGTGTCGATCGCCGTGGCCGAGCGCTCCCCCGCGCTGGTCGAGCGGCTCGTCGTCCTCGACGAGGGACCGGACAACAGCTACGGCGACCTGTCGCTGATCACGCGCCTGGGGTTCATGCCGGTGGTCGGCGAGCTCGTCCACCGCGTCTCGTTCGACGCCGCCATCCGCGACGGCTACGGCGACGCGTTCGGCGAGGACTTCGACCTGTCGGGGGAGCTCGGCGACCAGGTGGTGCGCGACTTCCGCGCGATGACGTTCCCGTCCTACAAGTGCTCGTGGGACGCAGAGGAGCGCTACCTGTCGGCCACCCAGCTGCATGAGCGCGTGCGGCAGCTCGGGCTACCGGCGCTGGTCGTGTTCGGCGAGCAGGACAGGTTCTTCGACGCGGAGTCGTCGGCCGCGGCGTTCCGGACGGTGCCCGGAGTCCGGGTCGAGGTGCTGCCGGGAGTCGGGCACTCGCCGAACGTCGAGCGGCCGGACGAGCTCGCACGGCTGGTGCGCGAGCACGTCGCCGCGCCCGCCTGATGAGGGGGGTCGAGCCGGCGGCCGGCGGCTCAGCGCGCGACCTCCGTCTGGTCGTCGGGTCGGTCGGCCTCTCGGCGCTCGGCGACGCGCTCGCGTTCGTGCCGCTGATGCTCTACCTCGAGGCCGAGACCGGCTCGGGCCTGGCGGTGGCCGCGCTCCTGATCGCGCTGTGGGGCCCCGCCGCGGTCCTGGCGCCCGTCGCCGGCGCGCTGGTGGACCGGTTCGAGACGCGCGGGCTCCTCCTGGGCGTCTCGCTCGCGCAGGCCGTCGTCGTCGCGGTCATCGCCTTCGTTAGCGCGCCCGCGGCGATAGTGGCTCTGGCGACCCTGGTCGGCATCGGGTTCGCGATCGCACAGCCGGCCGAGTTCGCGCTCGTGCCGGTCGTCGCCGGGCCCGACCGCGTGCAGGCCGCGAACGGCCACGTGGAGACGGCCCGCTACCTGGGGTGGCTCCTCGGACCCGTGCTCGGCAGCCTGCTCGCCGCCGGCGGGGGCACGCGGACGGCCCTGCTCGTGAACGCCGTCACCTTCCTCGCCGTGGTCGCGGCGGCGGG
>DATENL010000233.1:0-4175 GCA_035275105.1 Thermoleophilaceae bacterium | reverse complement strand
GCCTTCGCTCGGCTGGCCGCGTCTCGCGGGCGCGGCCGCCGCGCTCGTCCTCGTCGGTGCGGCGATCGGCTTCGGCGTCGACCGCGCCACGCGCGACGAGACGTCGAGCCGGGTCGTCGCGGCCGCCACGACGCTGCCCGGCACGAGCGCGCGGCTGCACGTGAGCGACGGCGCCGGTTCGACCCTCCGCGTTGAGGGCCTGCCCGTGCTCGGCGGCGGACGGGTCTACGAGGTCTGGATCCAGCACGACGGGATGGTCCGCCCGGCGGGCGCCCTGTTCGGTGTCCATTCCGACGGGACCGGGGCGGCCGCGATCCCGCGCAAGCTCGCGCCCGGCGACCGCGTCATGGTCACGCGCGAGCGCGCCGGCGGCGCGGCGCAGCCGTCGGAGACGCCGATCATCGTCGCCCGCGCCTAGCGCCACGCGCGGGGATATGGTCAGGGCGCGTGGAGACGTGCTACCGCCACCCGGACCGCGAGACCGCGGTGTCGTGCTCGAACTGCGGCCGGCCGATCTGCCCCGACTGCATGACGACGACCTCCGTCGGCATGCGCTGCCCCGAGTGCGCGCGCGAGCGCACGAAGGTCCGGTCGCTCCCGGCGATGTCGAGCGACTCGCCGACCCTGACCTACGTCCTGATCGCGATCAACGTGGCGGTCGCGCTCGGGTCGTTCCTCAGCGGGGGGTCCGGGGGGGTGTCCGGGATCGGGAGCGACCCGATAGTCCGCGACGGTGCGCTCTCGCGGGCGACGGTCGGCGACGGGGAGGTCTGGCGCCTGATCACCTCCGGGTTCATCCACGCCGGCGTCACGCACCTGCTGTTCAACATGCTGTCGCTCTGGGTGCTGGGCAGCCTGCTCGAGCCGGTGGTCGGCCGCGTCCGCTTCGCGATCATCTACTTCGCGTCCCTGCTCGTGGGGTCGCTCGGGGCGCTGATCGCTCAGCCGGTGGGGGTGACCGTCGGCGCCTCGGGGGCGATCTTCGGGCTTCTGGGGGCCGCGATCGTGGTCCTGCGCTCGCGCGGGATCGACCCGATGGAGAGCGGCCTCGTCTTCTGGCTCGGCTTCAACCTGCTGTTCACCTTCACCGTGAGCGGGATCTCGATCGGCGGCCACATCGGCGGCCTGGTCGGCGGGACGCTCGCGGCGATCGCGCTCTACGAGGTGGCGCCGCGGCTGCGCCTGCCGTTCGTCGCGGCGGTCGCGGTCGTGGGCGTGCTGGTGGCCGCTGCCGTGGCCGGCTCGATCGCGATCAGCGCCTGATCGCCGCGCTCGGGCGGAGCGACCCGGTCGGGGTGCAGCACGTGCGCGAGCAGCTCGAGGCCGTCGATCAACCGCGGACCCGGCCGGGAGAAGTACGCAGCCGCGTCCACGGCCACGACGCGCTGGGCGCCGAGCGCCGCCAGCCGGCCGGCGTACGTGCGCGCCTCCTCGGCGGCGCGCGCCGCGTCGTAGCCGCAGGGCATGACCACGACCACCTCCGGGCGAGCGGCCTCGAGCTCCTCCCAGGTCGCCGTCCTCGACTTCTCGCCGGCGAACCCGAGCGGGTCGTCGCCGCCGGCGAGCTCGATCATCTGAGGCACCCAATGGCCGCCGACGAACGGGGGGTCCAGCCATTCGAGGGCGACGGTCGGGGGCCGGGGCGCGTCGGCGACCTCCTCGCGGACGAGGTCGATGCGCGCGGCCGAGTGATCGACGAGCCGAGCGCCCTCGTCGGGCGCGCCGGCGGCCGCGGCGAGGTCGCGCGCCCCGGCGAGCACCTCGCCGAGCGTGGTCGGGTCGAGCGACAGCACGGCCGGCGGGGGGTGGAGCTCCTCCGCGACGGCCCGAACGTCGTCCGAGGAGACGGCGCACACCTCGCAGAGGGCCTGCGTGACGATGAGGTCGGGCGCGACGTCGTGCAGCGTGGCGTGGTCGAGCTCGTAGATCGCCTCGCCGCGCCCGGTCCGCTCGCGCACGGCGGCGTCGATCTCCGCGGCGCTGAGCCCCGGCTCGAGCACCGTCCGGGTCAGGTGGGGCAGCTCCTCCGCCTCTGGCGGATAATCGCACTCGTGGGTGACCGCGACGACGTCGTCGCCGAGCCCGAGGGCGAACAGCGTCTCGGTCGCGGAAGGGACAAGGCTGGCGATGCGCACGGAGGGTGAACCATGGCAGTTCTGAGCGACGACGAAATCCAGGAGCGGCTCGGCGGCGCCGAGGGCTGGGAGCGCGACGGCGACTCGCTGCGGAAGGCGTTCGACCGCGGCGACTTCAAGGGCTCGGTCGACTTCGTGAACCGGATCACGCCGGCGGCCGAGGAGATGAACCACCACCCGGACCTCACGATCTCCTGGAGCACGGTCACGGTGTCGCTCTCGACGCACTCAGAGGGCGGGATCACCGAGAGCGACTTCGAGCTTGCGCGGAAGATCGACGAGCAGGCGTAGCCGGGGCGCCGCTCTCGCCGCCGCGGGCGCGCTGATCGCGCTCGCCCTCGCCGTGCCCGGCGGAGCCGACGCCCGCCGCGTGCGCGTGTTCGCGATGCAGCCGAAGCTCGACGTCGCCTGGTTGGAGAGCCGGCGGACCTTCCAGGAGAAGATGTTCGCGCTCGCCGACCGGCGCCTGCGGGGGCCGGGCCGGCCGGCCGTGCAGCGCGGGGCCGGCGACTTCGCCTCCCACCTCCGCCCGGACGGCCGCAATCTCGTCCTGTGGCCCGAGGACATGGGCCTGTTCGCGGCGCTCACCGGCCAGCGCGCCGCGCCCGCCCGGAGCTCGGGATCGCTCGAGGGCGCGATCGCCACCCTGGTCGGCCTCTACCCGCAGCAGAACTCGTACTACGCCGCGAAGTACCCGGCCGTGGCATCGCGCCCGATCCCGGTGCGGCTCCTGACGCTGGCGCTGACCGACACGTTCGCGCACGTCGCGGTCGAGACGTACTCCCGGATGGCGCGCCGCTACGGCGTCTGGCTCGAGGCCGGGATCGACATGGCGCAGGGCTGGAAGGTTGTCTGCGATGACAGGCAGGCCTTCAACGCCGCCCGGCCCCCGCGCCTGCCGACCGGCGAGCGCTGCCGGGAGGAAAACGCGGCGAAGGTCGACCAGCTGGGCGACCCGTTCGACCCGGGCCGCGACTTCGCCTACGAGGCCACCACGCCGCGGACGCGCAACATGGCGCTCGTGTTCGACCCGCGCGGGCGGGTCGTGTCAAGACAGCTGAAGGAGTACCTGACACCGATCGAGCTGCCCGGCCAGCTCGACCTGGTCCCGGGCGCGATCGACTCCGGGCTCTCCGCGCTGCGCACTCCGGTCGGAACGCTCGGCTTCGTGACCAGCAAGGACGCCTGGATGCCGGACGTCCAGGCCAGGCTCGACGAGGCGCACGTCGACCTGCTGGTGCAGCCGGAGCTCTTCCTCGGCGACACGGCCACCGACTCGAACAGGATGTGGGCGCCCGACACCATGCTCGCCTCGGGCTACTCGAACGTCCTGAAGCTGCCGTCGGTGGAGGCGATGGCCGAGCCCGACCTGGTCGGGAACATCTTCAACTACAGCGCCGACCAGCAATCGCATCTGGCGCTCAAGCCGCGCCGGCGCGGGGCGGCCGCCCGCCACCTGATCGGCCAGCCGGACCATCCCGGCCTCGTCGACGCGATGCCGTGGGTCGTGCGGGACCCGTTGGGCCGGAACGAGACGTTCCCGCACCGTCGCGAGCGCCTGGCGGCCGCCGGCAGGAAGCTCCTGCCCGGCTCGGGCGTGCGATGCCCCGACCCGCGCCGGCCGGCCCCGTGCGAGAACGGTCAGGTGGAGGGCGTCCTGTGGCGCGACGTGACGGTGCACCGCCGGCCGCCGCGCCGTGCGTACCACGGCGCGCGCGCGAAGACGGCGCCGTTCGGCCGCTCGCGCGCGGTCCACCCGTCCGCGAACGCCCAGCGAAACGCGTCGATCGCGATGCGCGGTGACCGCGGCGCGATCGCCTTCGAGGAGCGGCGCGCGGGTCACGACCAGGTCGTGCTCGCGCGGACCTCCGACGGCGGGCGGACGTGGTCGCGTGCGGTGCACGCGACCGGCCGGCGCGCCGGGCTGGCGGACGAGCAGTGGCCGGCGGTGGCGATCGGGCCGAAGGGCCGTGTGACGGTGGCCTGGAACGACGACAGCACCGGCGTCCAGCGCGTCTACTACGCGCGCACGGCCGGCCG
>DATENL010000232.1:0-12541 GCA_035275105.1 Thermoleophilaceae bacterium | reverse complement strand
CGCGGAGCACGTAGGTGCCGGCCAGCTCGCGGTCGTCGAGCCGGGCCGTGAGGCGGCCGTCCCGGAACGCTGTCGGTAGCTGCCGCCACCCGCCGGCGCCGACCCGCTGCAGCTCGATCACGCCGCCGGCGACGCCGGAGGTGCGGTCGGCCGCCACGGCCGCGATCGCGCGGGGGTCAGTCGTACTCGCCTGCTCGAAGACGACGAGCTCGGGCGGGGTTCGATCGATCCGGACGCGCGCGGTCCGCCGTCCCGACTCGTTCCCGGCAGCGTCGACCGCGCGCAGGACCAGCTCGTGGTCGCCGTCGCGGTCGAGCGTGACGTCGGCCGTGTCGCCCCTGACGCGCTCCGGCGCGGCGCCGTCCACCTGCCACTCCAGGAAGCCGCCCCTGTCGACCGGCTCGCCGATCGGGCCGGGCGTCATGCCCGCGAGCGCGGGCTGGTCGCTGCCGCGGAGGGCGAGGGTGACGGGTCGTGACTGCCACCCGTCGCCCGGCGCGCCGCCGATCGCGGCGGAGGGCGGCGTCCGGTCGACGCGCACGAGCGCCTCGCCGACGTACTGCGAGGGAACGCCGGCCCCCGAGATCGCCCGCGCGCGGAGCCGGGTGACGCCCTCGGGCACCGCGCGCAGCGAGAAGACGCCGTCGTGGGTGTCCACGGTGCCGTCCGGCTCGCCGCCGTCGGTCGTGACCGAGTAGCCGGCGATGCCCGACAGCGGCACGAGCTGTCCCAGGCCGAGCACGATCGGCTCGTCCAGTGCCGTCGCGCTGAGCCAGCCGTCGCGCTGGAGGGGCTGCGCCAGCCCCGGGGCGACGTCGTCGAAGCGAAGGTGCACCGGCGCGGACCGGTTGCCGGGGTTCACGTTGCCCGCCGCGTCCTCGAGCCACACGCGGACGGTGTAGTCGCCGGGCTCGGGCACCTGGAGGTCGGCGATCGCGTCCACGCCCTCGCCGCGCCGCTCGCCGGTCGCGCACGCGCCGCCCGCGGCGGGGCAGAGCTCGTAGTGGGCGACGGCGATCGGGGCCGCGCCGGCCGGGTTGGCCCACGCGACGCGGAAGCCGTTCGCGCTCCGCCAGCCCTGTCCGCCGTCGACCGCGACGGCGTCGGGAACGTTGGGCGGCGTGTTGTCGGTCAGGAAGGTCCTCACCAGGCTGCCGACGTTCCCCGCTGTGTCGACCGCGTCGACCCGCAGCTGGTGCGGGCCGTCGGCGAGCGCCTGCGTCTCGAGCGTGTACCGCGGCGAGGGCAGGTTGGGGCACGGGACCCGGCGGGTGAAGTCGCACGCCGTGGCCAGGTCGTCGCGCTGGCTACCGTCGACGAGGAACCGGGTGGTGCGGATGCCGACGTTGTCGAGCGCCGCGTAGCCGACCGAGCGCGTGCCGCGCTGCCAGCCGCCCTTCGTGAGCTCACCGGTCCCGCTGTCCCAGATCGCCGGGAGGCTGTCGTCACGAACGCGAACGGTGGCCGAGTACAAGCGGACTCCCGCGCGCTCGGGGAACCCGGCGATGTTCCGCGGCCCCGTGGGGCAGCCGCCCGCGTCGCCGCACAGCGTCTGCGCGTACACGCGGCCCACGCCCGGCGCGAAGGTGAACGTCTTCGTGATGCCCGGGAAGGCGGTCGAGTACAGGCAGGGGTTGGCGACGTCCTGGGTCTTGCAGCCCATCAGCATCTTCCCGTCCGCGAACAGCCCCACCTGCCACTGGTAGGACTTGCGCTGCATCGAGAACTGGGTGCTGAGCGAGACGATCTTCGCGCCCGCCGGCGCGTCGAACGCCTGGGTGGCCGCGGCGAACGTCGCGGCCGGGCCGACCTCCACGCGCGCCATGGCGCCGATCCCGTCGAGCGGGTCGCGATTGGTGGGACACGCGTTCGGGACCGCCATCCGCGGCGTGGACGCGGTCCCGACCCACGAGTTGTTGGCTCCGCGCGGCGCGGCGTCGCACGCCACGACGTCGTACGTGCCGGCGCGGGCCGCGCCGGGCCCCACCCCCAGCGCCGCAACTCCGGCGGCGACTACTGCGATCGATCGGCGGACGCGGGCTGACGTCACTGCGAACCCCCTTCGGGTGCGAGTCGAGGTGTCTCATGGGGGTAAGTCCTGACCCCTCCCCGTCTCGCCCCCTGTCACCGCGAGACTGCGCAGATCAGGTCCTCGCTGTAAACCCCCGGGGGTCGGAAAGAGCGCGTGCGATCGGCCGCTCGGGCGGTCAGGTCACGACGGGTGGGTGGTGTCCGTCGTGCGCCGGTCGCGCAGCCGCTAGCGCTGCTCGGACCGGTTGCACAGCCAGCGGAAGCCGGCCTGCATGAAGTCGTTGGCCGCCGAGGCCGCGAGCACGTTCGTGACCGTGCGGCCGGTGGTCGGCGAGGCGACGCGTAGGCCGACGATCCCGAGCGCGCTCCAGGCGCCCACGCAACGGGTGCAGGTGACGAGCTCGCCGATCGCGCGCTGGAGCCGCCGGCCCGCCGGCCGCGGCGGGTGGCCGTCCTGGTCGACGAAGGGCTCGCGTAGCCAGGTGCCGACCTTCTCGCGTGCGATCACCTTCGAGAGGGCGAACGTCGCCGCCGACAGCGGGACCAGCTCGCGCGCCGGGATCGGGTCCTCGGCGGCGCGCTCGCGGGTCGCGTACAGGAGGCCCGCCGCGAGCGCCGCGTACACGGCGTTGATCGCGGCGTAGTCGACGGGCTCCGGGCGCTCGCCCGCCGGCGCCGTGCCCGCAGTTCTCAGCGCCTCGTCGGTGGCCGCCATCCGAACCGAGGTTACCCGTATGCCCGAGCGGTAAGCCGGCCCGCCGGGGCCGGCCGTCATCTAGCCTGATGCGATGGTCGACTGGTCGCTCGCCCGCCAGATCGCGCGCTTCGCGGCGGGCGGCGGATCGGCCGAGCCGGCTCCGCGCAGCTCCGAGCTCGGAGCGCTCGTCGGCGACGCCGAGGGCCACCTCCGCGAGTACACGGGGCTGCCGCTGGCCGAGCCCATCCCCAAGCCGGAGCCGGTCACCCGCGGCGAGTGGGCGGACGTCAACCTCGACTCGCTCGCCGCGCTGCTCGAGCCGGTCTCGACGCGGCTCGCGGAGCGCCTCGGGTCGGCCGGGCCGTTCGCCGGCCCGCTGCGGGCCGTGACCAGCGCGACCCTGGCCGCCGAGGCCGGGCTCGTTATCGGCTACATGTCCCAGCGGGTGCTCGGCCAGTACGAGGTCTCGCTGCTCGACGTCGAACGGCCGCCGCGCCTTCTGTTCGTGACGGCGAACCTCGAGAAGGCGGTGCGCGAGCTGCGCTCCGACCGCGACAGCTTCATGGGCTGGATCGTCCTGCACGAGCTCACGCACGTGTTCGAGTTCTCGGGCGTCCCGTGGCTGCGCGGCCACATGTCGACGCTGATGCGGGAGTACATGCGGACCGTCGAGGTCCGGTTCGAGCGCGGCGCGGCGGGCGGGCTCCCGTCGCTCCCCGACCCGTCGAAGATCGTCCAGGAGTTCCGCGAGGGCGGCCTGGTCGCCCTCGTGCAGAGCCGCGAGCAGCGCCGGCTGATGGGGCGGATCCAGTCGGCCATGGCGGTCGTCGAGGGGTACTCCGAGCATGTCATGGACGCCGTCGGCGAGCGCGTGCTCCCCGAGTACGCGGGCCTGCGCGACGCGATGGAGCGCCGGCGCCGGAGCCGCTCGTACCCCGAGCGGGTCCTTCAGCGGCTGCTCGGCCTCGACCTGAAGATGCGCCAGTACGAGGAGGGGAAGGCGTTCTGCGACGGCGTCGTGGAGCGTGCGGGGATCGCCGGGCTCAACCGCGTGTGGGAGAGCCCCGAGCAGCTCCCCAGCGCCGCGGAGCTGGGCGATCCCGAGGCCTGGCTCGGCCGGGTCGGCACGGCGCCGGCCGCCGCGGCGAGCTAGGAGCACCCCCGACAAGGGCCGGTTACCCCCCAGCAGGGGGATTCCGCTCGGCTTCCGAGCGGGAGGGGAGGATCGTTCGCAGAACCCGGCTACGGAGGCTGCCAAGGGGGCAGGGATGAGCTCTCGTGTCGAGATAGTGCGACGTGCCTTTCCGGCGTTCGCCGACCGCGACGTGAACGCGCTCGAGGCGCTGATGACGCCCGACGTGGAGATCCAGGTCGCGTCGCCGGCCCTCGGGGGGAAGCCGCCGATCGTGCGGCGGCTTCACTACGCCGGGCACGCGGGCCTCGAGGCGTGGCTGCGCGAGGTGCGCGAGGACTTCACCGACCTGTCGCTCGAGGCCCGCCACGTGGAGGAGATCGGCGACGCCGTGCTCGTGCTCGGGACCGTCGCGTACGAGTCGGCCGCCGGTGGCGGCGGCGGGATCACGATCGGCTGGGTCTGCCACTTCGCCGGCGACCGTGTCGCGCGGATCGAGACGTACTGGCGCTGGGACGCGGCGCGAGCCGCGTGCGGCGCCCCGGTCTAGCGGCGTTCGCGCAGCCCGCGCACGAGGTAGACGGTCCCGAGGACCGCCATCACGATTCCGAAGAGCATCGCGGCGCTCTGGCCGCTGGCGTACGCGCCGCTGCCGTGCGACTTCGCGGCGAAGTGGTTGACCACGATCGCGATGCCCCAGAGGGCCACGACGCCGGGAATGACGACTGAACGCAAGACCATCATCCCCTCGATCGGCAGATGCTGGCTCTTCCTTTAGCGCTCCGAGAGGCCCCGCGGAACCCGCACGGAGAGCGGACCGAACGCGGTCTGTGACCCACGTCACAGCCGGGAGGTTTACGAACACCCGTTCCCCGGCTACAGTCCTATTGTCGTTAAAACTAACAACCTTAGATTCGCTCTAACCGAGAGCGCGAGGAGGAGTAACACGACAATGGCCACCCAGACCAACACCCGACGTTCGACCGGTACCCGCCGCTCGAGCGCCAGCACCCGCCGCTCGAGCAGCAGCTCGCGCCGGACCACCGGGCGCACGACCGCCCAGCGCAGCGCGAGCGCCAAGAAGGCCGCCGCGACGCGTCAGCGCCGGACCGCCAACAGCAACGCTCGCCGGACCCGTTCGGCCGCCCGCACGACCGCGCGCAGCGCGACCCGTGCTGCCGGCCAGCGTGCGAAGGCCGAGGCTACGGGCATCCAGGCCGTCGCTCAGCAGGCCCAGCGCGTGGTCCTGATCCCCGTCGGCGCGACCCTCACCGCGCGCGACAACGTGGTCGAGACCGTGCGGCCGTTCGTCAAGCGCACGACCGCGCGTCGCGAGGTCGAGAAGCTCTCGCGCCGCGTGAACGTGAACCTGCGCAAGTACGAGCGTCGCGGGAACACCGCCCGCAACCGCGTCGAGCGCCAGGTCAAGCGCACCCGGACGCAGTTCGAGCGCGAGCTGCGCCAGCGTCGCAACCAGGTGCAGCGCACGGTGAAGCGCAACCGCCGCGAGCTCGAGCGCAACCTGCGCGCGGGGCGTCGCGACGTGGAGAGCTTCGCGAGCGACCTGTCGCCGCTTTCGTAGCCAGCTCACTTCGGCCCCGCTCCGACGGAGAGCGGAACGGGGTAGAGCTGCCGGCCCACATAACCCGGCCGGCGGTGCAGTATCTCTCCTCCCTCGACCGACGGGGCCCTCGGGCCCCGTCGGTTTCTTTTGGGCTAAAGCGCCAGCGGGACACGGCCGATGCCCGGCGAGTGCTGCGGTTCCTGCTTCAGAGCCGAGCGGTTACCGCGCTCGTCTCGAGCGTCGCAGCGGTCGCTGCCGTCACGGGCGCGTATCGCCTGAGCACCGACGTGAACACCATCAACCTGGACCCCGCCGAGGTGCGCGTGGCAGTGAAGGACTACGAGACCGCGATCACCCACGGCGACGGCGAGACCGCGTGCCACCGGCTCACCGAGGCGGCCAAGCAGGAGCTGCTGGCGGCCGCGAGTCGCGCGGGACTCGGCGCGGACTGCAGCTCGGTCGCCCGCTCGACGGCGAGCCAGGCCGACGCACTCGTCGCGCGGGCTCCGACCCCCGAGCGCGCGCGGGAGAGGCGCAACGCGATCGACGTCCCGCACGTGGGCGCCGTCTCGATCGACGGCGACACCGCCACCGCCCGGGTGCACGGCGTGAGCGACCACGTGGTCATGCTCGTCCGGACCCCGGCGGGCTGGCGGGTATCCGGCTTCACGGGCCCCGGCGGCTAGCCGACCCGGCCCGGCTCCACCCGCCGCTCGACCTCGAGCTCCGCGACCCGCAGCCGGCCGACGTCGAGCTCGTCGATGCGCAGCCGCCCGATCCGGCCGCGGTTCACGATCAGCCGGTCCAGCTCCACCCGGGCGCCGACCAGCGCGCCGAGCGCGAACGCCCCCACCGCGACGACCCCGATCGCCTTGGCCCCGGTCGCACCCGCGCCGGTCGCGGTCGCCCCGGTGGCCGATGCGGAGGCGGTCCAGGTGTCGAGCTCGAGGCCCCCGAGCTTGATCGTCTCGTAGCGGCGCAGGACGGCGGGCAGCTTCACGTGGGCTCCTTGCGAGGTCGGGGCGCCGGATGGTCTCACGGCGTTTGCCAGAATGGACAGGTGCCCACCAATGAGCAGATCCACGAGGCGCTCCGCGCCGTCATCGACCCCGAGCTCCGCCAGAGCATCGTCGACCTCGGGATGGTGCGCTCGATCGAGCAGCCGGCGCCGGGTCGCGTCGACGTCGTGGTCTCGCTCACGACCGCCGGGTGCCCCATCCGCTCGCACTTCCAGAAGGGCGTGACCGACGCCGTGATGGGGCTCGGCGGCGTGCAGCTCGTCAACGTCGGCTTCGACGTCCTCACGCCCGAGGAGAAGCAGGGCCTCCAGCAGCGGCTCGGCCGCGAGGGCGGCCTCCCGACGGGCGCGCTCGCCCGCGTGAAGAACGTCGTCTGCGTCGGATCGGGCAAGGGCGGCGTCGGCAAGTCCACGCTCACCGCGAACCTCGCGGCGGCCCTCACCGCCGAGGGCAGGCCGGCCGCCGCGATGGACGCCGACGTGTGGGGCTACTCGATCCCGCGGATGCTCGGCGTCCACGGCAAGCCGCGCGTCTCCGCCGAGCACAAGATCCTTCCGCTGGTGGCCGACGGCGGCGTCAAGGCCGTCTCGATCGAGTTCTTCCTCCAGCGCGAGGACCAGGCGATCATCTGGCGCGGCCCGATGCTCCACAAGGCGATCCGGCAGTTCCTGGAGGACGTGGACTGGGGCGAGCTCGACTACCTGCTGATCGACCTGCCGCCCGGCACCGGCGACGTCTCCATGACGCTCTCGCAGCTCCTCCCCCAGGCGCGCTTCCTGGTCGTCACGACCCCGCAGCCGGCCGCCCAGAACGTCGCCAAGCGCGCGGCCGAGGCGGCGCAGCGCTTCGACCTCGAGATCGCCGGCGTGATCGAGAACATGTCGGGCTTCACGACGCCCGGCGGTGAGCGATTCACGATCTTCGGCGAGGGCGGGGGCCAGCTCCTGGCCGACGAGCTCGATGTCCCGCTCCTGGGCAAGGTCCCGCTTCAGGAGGAGCTGCGCACGGGTGCCGACGAGGGCCGTCCGCTCGTGCTGAGCGACCCCGACGCGCCCGCGTCCCAGGCGATCTACCACGCCGCGCGCGGCCTGATCGCGTCGACCCCGCAGCGACCCCTGCTCCAGCAGCCCGTCAACGGGCACCTCGAGCCGCCCCCGGCGCCAGTCACCGGCACGCCGCTGCCGATGGCGCCGTAGGTTGGTCCGGCTCTACCGCGCGCCCTGGTCGACCAACGTCGAGCGTGTGGCGCTCGCGCTGGCGCACAAGGGCCTGGACGTCGAGTCGGTGGTGATCGACTACTCGGACCGCTCACCCGTGGAGCGGGTCAGCGGCCAGGGCCTGGTGCCGGTGATCGACGACGACGGCGAGGTCGTCGCCGACTCGCGACGCATCCTCCGCCACCTCGAGGCGCGCCACCCGGACCCACCCCTGTTCCCGCGCGACCCCGCCCGGCGGGCGGAGGTCGACGTGTTCCTGGACTGGTTCGACGAGGTCTGGAAGGTGCCGCCGAACGCGATCGAGGCCGAGCTCGCCGCGGCGGAGCCCGACCGCGAGCGCATCGCGGCGCTGTCGGCGCGACTCGCGGGCTGGCTCCGCCGCTTCGAGCAGCTCCTCGCCGGGCGGGACCACCTGATGGGGGACGACTTCTCGGCGGCCGACTGCGTCGCGTTCCCGTTCCTCAAGTACGCCCGCTCGCGCGACCCCGCCGACGACGAGCTCTTCCACCGGGTCCTCGACGAGCACCAGCGGCTTGGCGACGGCCACCCGCGCCTGCGGGAGTGGATCGACCGGGTCGACGCACGGCCGCGCGCCTACTGAAAGGTGACGCTTGCCTCACCCGGGTCCGGCCGTTTAGTGTCGGCGCGACCCCGATGAGAGGAAGCACCTCATGGCCGATGCCCAGAACGAGGCAGTCGTACGGCGCACCTTCGACGCATTCAACACGGGCGACACGTCCGACGCCGAGGAGCTGATCGCACCGGACGCGGTCGCACACGACCCGGCGCAGCCCGAGGAGGCGCACGGTCCGGAGGGCTTCAAGCAGACGATCGAGCTCTACCGGGGCGCGTTCTCCGATCTCGAGTTCACGATCGACGAGATGTTCTCGGACGGCGAGTTGGTGTGCACCCGCTGGTCGACCGCCGCGACCCACGACGGCGATCTCATGGGCATCTCCGCGACCGGGAACCAGATCACCGGCAGCGGGATCTCGATCGACCGTGTCGTGGACGGCAAGGTCGCCGAGAGCTGGGTCCAGTGGGACAACATGGGCCTGCTCCAGCAGATCGGCGCCCTGGAGGGCGCGGCCGCCGCGGCCGGGTAGCTAGGACTTGGCCTTGTAGTACTGGGCGTTCAGCTCGGTGTAGCGCTGCCACTCGTCCGGGAGCTGGTCCTCGGCGAAGCAGGCGTCGACCGGGCACGCCTCGACGCAGGCGTCGCAGTCGATGCACTCGTCGGGATCGATGTAGAGCATCTCGACCTGGTCGTAATCGGGCTCGTCCGGCGTCGGGTGGATGCAGTCGACGGGACATACCTCGACGCACGAGTTGTCCTTGGTCCCGATGCAGGGCTCTGCGATGACGTAGGCCATTTGCTCCCAGTGATCGAATGCGAGGCGAATTCCGCGCCCGGGGCGGAGCCGCGCATCATACCCGGGGCCGCTTGCGCGCCGGAAATCCCGGGCACGCGGCTAGGCTGCGGCGCGTGATCCTCCTGACCGGCGCCACCGGCAACGTCGGCTCCGCCCTCCTGCGCCGTCTCACGTCGTCGGGAGGTCGGGTCCGCTGCCTCGTGCGCGACCCGCGGCGGCTCGGCCCGGAGCGGGTGCGGGTGCAGATCGCCCTCGGCGACCTGTCGGAGCCGACCTCGTTCCGGAACGCCCTGCGCGGCGTCGACACGGTGGTCCACCTGGCGGCGTCGATCCGGGACCAGCAGCGGGCCTCGATCGAGGAGCTCAACGCCGTCGCCACCCTCCGGCTCCTACGGGCGGCGGAGAACAGCGGCGTCGAGCGCTTCGTGTTCTTCTCCGCCCTCGGCGCCGGGCTCCACAACCGGGCGCGCTTCTTCCGCGCGAAGGCGCTGGCGGAGCGGACGGTCGAGGAGTCGCCGCTCGCGACGACCATCTTCGCCCCCTCGATCGTCTACTCCCCGCGCGACCCGTGGATCAGGCTGCTGGAGCGGATGTCGCTCCTGCCCGTGATGCCGATCTCGGGGTCAGGCCGTGCCCGCTATCAGCCGATCTGGGCCGACGACGCGGCCGCCGCGGTGATGGGCGCGCTCGAGCGCACGAACGGCCGCGAGCGCTACGACCTCGCGGGGCCCGAGACGCTGTCGTACGACGAGATCGCGCGCGAGACCCTGCGCGCCCTGCGCCGGCGCCGGCGGCTGCTCCACGTACCGCTGCCCGTCGTCCGCGCCGGCCTCCGGACCGTCGAGACGCTCTCGGGCCAGGCCGCGTTCGCGACCTGGGAGGAGGCCGAGCTGATGGAGATCCCGATGACCACGCCGCGCGGGACGGCGGACGCCGAGGAGCTCGGCGTCAGTCCGCGGGCGATGCGTGAGGTGCTGGGAGCGTGACCGCCTCGCCCGTCGCGACGTAGGCGACCATCCGGTTGGTCAGCGCGCCGACGAGCCGCAGCTCGTCGCTCGCCGGCGGGGGCGAGGCGCCGAGCCGGTCGCGGAGGAGCGGCGCCAGGTCCGGTGCGGACTCCGTAGCGATGCCCGCCGCCACGTGCGCGGCCTCCCGCACGAGCTCGGGCTCGACGCTCCAGATCGTCTCGAAGCTGCGCTCGAGGTCGGGCGCGCCGTCCTGGCCGGGGCGCTCCCACGCCGCGAGGAAGGCGGCGTAGTCGGGGGCGTCGCAGACGAGCGCCCACTCGCGCAGCAGGGCGTGCGAGCTCTCGACCGGCACCTCGACGGGACCGCCCTCGGGGTCGCGCCGCTCGGGGAAGCCGGCCAGCACCACCGCCGCGTGCGCCGTTCGTGCGAGCTCCCGCCAGCGCGGCTGGGCGTCGCGGTAGAAGCGCGGCCGCTGGAAGCTCGCCAGGAGCACCGGCCGCTCCGCCCGCGCGCAGCACTCGTCCTCGATCGCGTGGCTGAGCGCGATCAGCGTGCGCTTCGGGAGCACGTACGGAAGGAGGTCCGGTCGCCGCCGCCGCAGCGCCGCGAAGATCGAGGTCTCAGGCTCCGTGCGGGCGCCGAGCGCGCGCTCGATCGCGGCGCGCATCGACAGCCCCGCCTCGCGGTCGGCCACCACCCGCCGGACCTGCTCGACGTCCTCCTCGGTGAACCGGCGGTGCCCGCTGGGCAGGCGCTCCGGCACGGGGAAGCCGTACCGCGCCTCCCACATCCGCAGGGTCGCGGCGGAGACGCCGGTCTGCGACGCGACCTCCCTGATGGTGAGGTCCGCCACCGGCCCTAGGCCGCCAGGTCGAGGCTCTCGCGTGCCTTCTGGAGCCCGAGCCGCAGACGGCTCTTGGCGGTGCCGAGCGGGATCTTCGTGGCGTCGGCTATCTCGCGTGCGGTCATGCCGCGCCCGTAGGCGAGCAGCATCGCGCTGCGCTGCTCGGTGGGGAGCTCGCCGATCGCGCTGGCCAGCCGCCGCCTGCGGTCGCGGCGGATGACCGGCTCGAGCGTGTCCTCAGCCGTCACGTCGCCGCGGACCCTGACCTCGTCCGCGCTCCGCTGGAGCGCGGCGTCGCGCGCCGAGCGCGTGCGCCAGCGGTCAACCGCGCGGCTGCGCGCGAGCATGCTCACGTAGGCGCCCAGCGAGCCCCTGCCCGGGTCGTAGGCGCTGGGCCGAAGCCACAGCTGCATGAACACATCCTGCACCACATCCTCGGCCGCGGCCTCGTCGCGGAGGATCCGGGCGGCCGCGGCCCGCGCGGCTCCTGCGTGGCGCCGGTACGCCTCGTTGAACTGCCGGGGGTCGCGTAGGTCTGGCATGGAACGGCCTTCCTTCGGAGGGGTGAACAGCAAAGTTAAACAGAGTGTAGAGGTTTCTGTTGAACTTGCACCAGGTGGCCTGGCCCCTGTTGCGGCCCCGGAACGACGAGAGCCCGGCGCTCGGCCGGGCTCTCGACAAGCGGTGGTGGTACCGCGCTGGCTACATCATCCCGTCCATGCCGCCGGGCATGCCGCCCGCCATCGCGGCTTCCTTCTCCGGCATCTCGGCGACGATCGCCTCCGTCGTCAGGATGTTCTTCGCGATCGACGCGGCGTTCTGGAGCGCCGAGCGGGTGACCATCGCCGGGTCGATCACGCCGGCCTCGACGAGGTCGACGATCTCACCCGTGTCCGCGTTCAGGCCGTGGCCCGCCGCGGCGTTCCGCACGTCGTTCACCACGACCGAGCCCTCGAGCCCGGCGTTCTCGGCGAGCTGGCGGACCGGCTCCTGGAGCGCGCGAAGGATGATCCGCGCGCCCGTCTGCTCGTCGCCGTCCTCGAGCGCGTCGACCTTGACGGCCTCGCTCGCCCGCAGCAGCGCCACGCCGCCGCCCGGCACGATGCCCTCCTCGAGGGCCGCGCGGGTGGCCTGCAGCGCGTCCTCGACGCGGTGCTTCTTCTCCTTCATCTCCGTCTCGGTGGCCGCGCCGACCTTCACGACGGCGACGCCGCCCGACAGCTTCGCGAGGCGCTCCTGGAGCTTCTCGCGGTCGAAGTCGGAGTCGGTGTTCTCGATCTCCGTCTTGATCTGGTTGATGCGGCCCTTGATGGCCTCCTGGTCACCGGCACCGTCGACGATCGTGGTGGTGTCCTTCGCCACCACGACGCGGCGGGCACGGCCCAGCTGCGAGATCTGCGTGTTCTCGAGCTTGAGGCCCATCTCCTCGGTGATGACCTCGCCGCCGGTGAGGATCGCGATGTCCTCGAGCATGCGCTTGCGGCGGTCGCCGAAGCCGGGAGCCTTGACCGCGACAGCGGTGAAGGTGCCGCGGAGCTTGTTGACCACCAGGGTCGCGAGGGCCTCGCCATCCACGTCCTCGGCGATCACCAGCAGCGGCTTGCCGGCTTGCGCGACCTTCTCGAGCAGCGGCAGGAATTCGCGCAGGTTGCTGATCTTCTTCTCGTAGACGAGGATCAGCGGCTTCTCGAGCGAC
>DATENL010000231.1:0-4883 GCA_035275105.1 Thermoleophilaceae bacterium | reverse complement strand
TCCGCCGCCCGGCCGGGCGCCGAGCGCACCGCGACCGGCTCGCCGGCGTCGCTCTCGCCTGACGAGACGAGCCGCATGCCCAGCACGACCGCGACGATCGCTCCGACCACCCATCCGACCGCTCGCAACCTCTCCCGTTCGACCATGCGGCCGAAGCTACGTGGAAGCGCGTTACACGTGGGTTACGAGAGTAAAAAGGGAGTGAAAACTTCGGCGCGGCGCGGCGCGGCGCGTCAGCGCACCCGGAAGCCCTCGAGCCCCTCGGGCTCCTCGTCCGAGACGTCCACGTCGCGGACGTCCGCGCGCGACGGTCCCGAGCGGCACCACGCGACGAGCTCCTCGACGGCGTCCTCCGGGCCCTCGAAGACGGCCTCCACCGCTCCGTCGGAGCGGTTCGTGACCCAGCCGGCGACCCCGTGCGACGAAGCCTCCCGGCGCGTCGAGTCGCGGAAGAACACGCCCTGCACGTCGCCGCGAACGACGACGCGGCGGCGGATCACGGGGCCACCGCCGCCAGCGCGAGGAACTCCCACGCGACGTTGGCCGCCAGGAGCGCCGTCGGCTGGCCGGCGCCGTCGTACGGCGGCGAGAGCTCGACCACGTCGAACCCGCGGAACCGGAGCCCCGCGAGCGACCGCAGCGCGGACAGCGCCTCGTAGGACGTCAGCCCGCCGACCTCCGGCGTGCCAGTCCCGGGCGCGAACGCCGGGTCCACCACGTCCACGTCGAACCCGAGCACCACCGGGCCGTCCCCGACCCGCGCTCGCACGCGCGCGCCGAACGCGTCGGGTAGGAGCGTGCGCAGGTCGGAGTCGACGATCACCTCGAACCCGAGCGCCCGCGCGTCGTCGAGGTCGGCGGCGGCGTAGACCCCTCCGCGCATACCCGCGAGCAGCGAGCGCTCCGGCGCCACCACGCCCTCCTCGACCGCGCGCCGGAACACGGTCCCGTGGAACAGCCGCTCGCCGTAGTACTGGTCCCAGGTGTCCGCGTGGGCGTCGAGCAGCACCACCGCCACGGGCTCCCCGGCGGCGGCAGCGTACGCGCGCAGCTCGCCGAGCGCCACCAGGTGGTCGCCGCCGAGGACGATCGGCGCGACGCCCGCGTCGAGGAGCGGCGCCAGCCCGGCGGCGATCTGCTCCGACGTCCGCTCGGCGTTCCCCGGCGTCACGTCCAGATCGCCGTAGTCGACGACCGACCGGCCGGCGAACACGTCGACCCCGAGCACCGGGTGCCAGGGCCGCAGCAGCACCGAGGCCGAGCGGATGGCCTCGGGGCCGAACCGCGCTCCGGGGCGGAAGCTCGTGGCGGTGTCGAAGGGCACGCCGACCGCCGCCACGTCGACACCGGCGAGGTCGTCGCGGACGAGCGGGCAGCGCGCGAACGTGCGCACCCCGGTGTACCGCGGCGCGCGCGACGCGTCGGGCGGCCCGTACCGCGTCACCCCGCCACCACCCTGATCGTCCGCAGCTGCCTGTCGCTCGCGCCTCGTAGCGCGCCGCCCTGCTCGAGCGCATGGCGCACGTAGTCGAGCGTCTCGGCAGTCAGCCGCTCGCCCGGCAGGACGTTCGGCACCCCGGGCGGGTACGCCGCCAGCGACTCCGCCGCGACACGCCCGACCGCCTCGCCCGCCGGCACGACCTCCTGTGGACCGAGGAACGCCTCGCGCGGCCCCATCGCCAGCTCGCCCCAGGGGGGAGGCGGCGCGAACGCCACGTGATCGCGGTCGGCGTCCACGTCGAGCGAGTCGATCGCGCGCCGCAGCGCCTCCACGAGCCGCGCCCCCTGCTCCTCGGCTCGCTCGCCCATCCCGAACACCGCGACGATCACGTTCTCGCCGTACAGCTCGAGGTTGATGTCGCTCTCCTCCCGCAACACCGGCGCGAGGACGTAGCCGGTCACGCCGACCCCGCGCACGTCGATCGCCAGCCGCAGCGGGTCGTAGCCGTGGACGCCGGGGCGCCCGGCGATCCGCTCGTCGAGCACGTCGAGCCCCGGCAGCTCACGAATCGCCGCCCGCGTGTCGGCGATGGCCGCGATCGACTCGGCCAGCAGCTCGCGGCCGTGGACCGCCGCGTGACGCCGAGCGGCGTCGAGCGAGCCGAGCAGCAGCGAGCTCGGGCTGGTCGACTCGACGAGCGTCACGGCGCGGTCCACCACGTCGGGGTCGATCCCGACCGGATCGCGGGCCACGTGCAGCATCGCGGACTGGGTCAGGCTGCCGACGATCTTGTGCGTGCTCGAGATGACGAGGTCGGCGCCGAGCGACAGCGCGTGCGCCGGGAGCTCCTCGTGGAAGGCGAGGTGCGCTCCCCACGCCTCGTCGACCACGAGCGGGACTCCGCGCGAATGCGCGACCTCGGCCAGTCCGGCCACGTCGGCGACCGCGCCGAAGTAGGTGGGCGACACGGCGGTCACGCCCACCGCGTCAGCGGCGGCGCCGAGCGCCGCGTCTAGCGCCTCCGGCGTCAGGCAGTGCGCGATCCCCAGCTCCGGGTCGATCTCCGGGGCCACGAACGCCGGCCGCAGACCCGAGAGGATCACGCCGTCGATCGTGCTCGAGTGCGCGTTCCGCTGGACGACGACCGCCTCGCCGCGGTGGGCGAGCGTGAGCATCGCGGCGTGGTTCCCCTGCGAGGCGCCGTTGATCAGGAACCACGTCCGGCCCGCTCCCCACGCCTCGGCCGCGAGCTGCTGCGCGCGGGCGAACGGGGTCGGCTCGGGACCGACGTCGATGCCCGCCGTCAGGGCCGGGATGTCAAGGCTCAGGGCCGGCGCGCCGATCGCATCCACGAGCGCCGGATCGGCCCCCTCGCCGCCCTTGTGACCGGGCACGTGGAGGCGGCCGGGATGGCGGGCCGCGTAGCCGCGGAGGGCGTCGAGGTAGGGCGTCTCCTCCTGGCCGCGGGGCACCGCGCGAGTCTAGGCCAGCGCCGGCGGCTAAAGCCGGATCGGCCCGGAGTCGAAATCCAAAGTTAGACGTGCCATAATCTCCGCCGAGCCATGCCACTCGATCCACGCACACCCTCCTCCACGAACGCCGTGACCGCCGTTCCCCCGCCGCCCGCGCGGACTGGCGACGGTGCGAGCGCACCGCCGCCGCCGCTGACGCCGCCCGAGACCGCCGTCGCGATCCCGCCGCCGAGCAAGCTCCAGGAGCTCGCCGGCCGCAGCCCGCTCAAGCGCTCCCTCCCCCTCCTCGGCCCCGCGTTCGTCGCGGCGATCGCCTACGTCGACCCCGGCAACTTCGCGACGAACATCGCGGGCGGCGCCGCGCACGGCTACACGCTGCTGTGGGTGATCCTCGTCGCGAACCTGATGGGGATGCTGATCCAGAACCTCTCCGCGAAGGTCGGCATCGCCACCGGGCGCAACCTCCCGGAGCTGTGCCGGGAGCACATGCCGCGGCCGGTGTCCTGGGGCCTGTGGGTCCAGGCCGAGCTGATCGCCATGGCGACCGACCTCGCCGAGTTCGTCGGCGCGGCGATCGCCCTCAACCTGCTGTTCGACGTGCCGCTGTTCACCGCCGGCCTGATGACCGCGGTCGTCGCCTTCGCGATCCTGGCGCTCCAGCAGCGCGGCTACAGGAGGTTCGAGCTCGCGATCGCGGCGCTGATGGCGATCATCCTCATGGGCTTCGTCTACGACGCCCTGCACATCGACGGCAACGCCGGCTCGATCGCGGGCGGGCTCATCCCCAGCTTCGACGGCTCGGACAGCGTGCTGCTGGCGGTCGGGATCCTCGGCGCGACCGTCATGCCGCACGTGATCTACCTGCACTCGGCGCTCACCCAGAACCGCATCCGCCCGCGCGACGCCTCCGAGCGAAGGACGCTCCTGCGCTTCCAGCGGATCGACGTGTTGATCGCGATGGGCCTCGCGGGCCTGATCAACATGTCGATGCTCGTGATCGCCGCGTCCGTGTTCCACGACGCGGGCCTCACCGGCGTGGACACGATCCAGGAGGCGCACACCGGCTTCGAGGAGATCCTCGGCGGCAGCGCGGCGCTGGCATTCGCGCTGGCCCTCTTGTCGTCGGGCTTCGCGAGCTCCAGCGTCGGCACCTACGCCGGGCAGGTCGTGATGCAGGGGTTCATCCAGCGAACGATCCCCCTCGCCGTCCGCCGGCTAGTGACGATGACGCCGGCCCTCATCGTCCTCGGGCTCGGCCTCGAGCCGACGCGGTCGCTCGTGATCAGCCAGGTGGTGCTCTCGTTCGGCATCCCGTTCGCGCTGATCCCGCTCGTCCTGCTCACGAAGAGGCGCGACATCATGGGCGACATGGTCAACCGCCGCCTGACCACGATCACGGCGGGCGTCGTGGCCGCGCTCATCGTGGGGCTCAACGTCTTCCTGCTGTATCAGACGTTCGCCGGCTAGCCGCCGCGGGTAGGAACGTTGCGATGCCAGGCATCGCGATAACGATGCTGGTCCTGGTGCTGATCGCCGCCGTGGTGGGCGGATCGCTCGTGATCGGCGCGCCGGTGTTCGCGATTCCGATCATCTTCCTGATCCTCGTGGTGTGGGCCGGGGCGCGCATAGCCAGCCACCGCGACCGCCCGGGCATCGGCGACGAGGACGTGCCCGGCGAGGGCGTGGAGTTCACCGAGCGGGATTACAGGACGCTGACCCCGCGGGAGGAGCTCCCGCCCGCGGCGCAGCGCCGGCAGCCGACGTAGCCGGCGCGGCAGATCCGTCGCTTTGGAACGTTGACTGCGTATATCGCGGTCAAGTGACCAAAGCGGCGCGGCTCGGACGCCCGGGCGGCAACGGAGGACTCAGCCGGCGAGCGCCAGCGCCGCGGCCTCCTCGGGCGACGCCGCCACCACGACCTCGCGCCCGCCGCGCGCCGGCAGGTCCCATGTGCCGAGCCCGACCACGCG
>DATENL010000230.1:0-14421 GCA_035275105.1 Thermoleophilaceae bacterium | reverse complement strand
GACGGCGCTCCTCGAGGCCACGACGCCCCGGGCGGAGCCGAGCGAACGGCCGCGGCGCACTCGGCCGAGCCGGTCCACACCGCGCCGCCGGTCGGCGGCGAGCCGATGCAGGCGAGCGCGGCACCGGCTCCGATGCAGCAGGACAGCCCACCTCCCGCGCCGAACGTCCCGGAACCGACGCCATAGGGTCGGTTTCCGGACGTTCGACCCGCCGCGCTACCGTCCCGCCGTGGCCGACGCGGCGTTCCGTGGCTTCCCGCGCGAGGCGCTCGAGTTCCTGCGCGAGCTCGAGGCCGACAACGACCGCGACTGGTTCAAGCAGAACCGCGCGCGCTACGACGAGCACCTCGTTGGGCCGGTGCGCGCGCTGGCCGAGGAGCTCGGCCCGTTCGGGCGTCCCTACCTGTTCCGGCCGTGGAACGACACGCGCTTCCACCCCGGCCCGCCGATCAAGGAGCACATCGGGATGACGCTGGGCTACGAGGGTGGCGGGGGCTACTACGTCGAGCTGTCGCTGGACGGCCTGCTCGTCGCCGCGGGCCTCTACACGCCGGCGCGCGACCAGCTCGACAGGCTGCGGCAGGGCATCGATCGCCCCGGTACCGCGGCCTCGCTCACGCGGGCGATCGGGCGTGCGGAGGGCGCGGGGCTTGGGCTCGGGGGCCCGGAGCTCAAGCGCGGTCCGCGCGGCTACCCCGCGGACCACCCGCGGATGGAGCTGCTGCGCCGCCGCCGCATGGTCGTGGCCGCGCGCCACGACCTCGGCGCGTGGCTGCACCGGCCTGCCGCGGCCGACCGCATTCGCTCGCAGCTGAAGGCCGCGACCCCGCTCGTGCGCTGGCTCCGCCAGCACGTGGGTCCGTCGCGGCTGGCAGCCCGTTAGCCGCTCACCAGGTCAAGAACCACAGCGTCCACGCGGTATACGCCGCGAGGCTCAGCACGAACATCATCCACGCCGCTTCGGGCTTGCGCGGCCGGAGGTACACGAACATGAGAAGCAGGGCGAAGCCGGCGAGCGAGAGAAGGAACTGCCCGGTCCACTCGCCCGAGTCGCTGACGTCGTGCCAGGACCGGGCGGAGTCTGCCGCCACACAGCCGTCGTCGCACCGTCGCGCCATCGCAAAGAAGGCGAGGAGGGTGCCCACCGAGCCGACGGCCAATGCAACGGCGGTGACAAGTCGGGAGAATCGACCCGACCGCGCGGATGTATGTGGCCGAAACTCGGGGATACGCCGGCCCAGCCTCCGCTACACCTCGAGCTCGGCGCCCTCGACGGCCATCTCGAGCTCTCCGTTCCCGCCGCCCTCGCCGAAGCGCGTCGCGGCCTCCTCGGCGAGCGCGTCGAGCTGCTCGTCGTCGTGCAGCGGGTCGTGGTGGAAGAGCAGGGTCCGTTCGGCGCCGCAGCGCGCGGCGAACGCGAGCGAGTCCCCGACCCCGCTGTGGCCCCAGCCCCGGTGGGCCGCGTACTCGTCGTCGGTGTACTGGCAGTCGTGGATCAGGAGCGACGCGCCGCGCGCGAGCCCGAGCCCCGAGATCCACTCGTCCTCGTAGTCCGGGAGCGGTCCGCCGAGCGCGGGCTCGTGGTCGGGCAGGTAGCAGAGCACGCTGTCGCCGTCGGCGATCCGGTAGCCGAGGGTCGGCCCGCGGTGCGCCACGAGCTGCGCCTGCACCGTCGCGCTGCCGATCCGCCACTCGGGTGCGGGGCACGCGCGGAACTCGGGACCGGCCGGCAGCTCGCGCACCTCGACCGGCGACAGCGGCGCCGACAGGTAGCGGCCGATCCGCCGCTCGAGCGAGCCGCGCGACGGCGGGCCCCAGATCGTGATCTCGGCGGCGCCGTCGAACAGCGGCGCGAAGAAGAGCATCCCCTGGATGTGGTCGATGTGCAGGTGCGTGAGCAGCACGTGGATCGGTGCGGCGGCGGCGTCGAGCGTCTGCCCCAGCGGGCGCACGCCGGTGCCCGCGTCGAGCACGATCGTCGTGCCGTCCGCGAGCGTCACCTGCACGCACGAGGTGTTGCCGCCGTAGCGCGCCGTCGCGGCACCGGGCACCGGTACCGACCCGCGCGTGCCCCAGAGCTTCACCCGCACGTCGCGCTCAGCCCTGGTGACGCCAGAAGACCCCGACGCAGCCCTCGTGCTGGTCCTCGGTCCCGATCAGCGGCAGAGCGAGCAGCTCCACCTCGTGCTCGTCGCCGTCGGCGGCGGTGACGCTCGACTTCTGGTGCACCGGCTGCCGTCCGGTCAGCGCCTCGGTCAGCGGCAGCTTCCAGTCGGTCAGCGGCACCTTCCCCGTCTCCTCGTAGTGGACGCCGAGGAAGTCGCCCGCCGCCTCGTTGTAGAAGACGACGGTCGCGTTCGTGTCCACGATGAACCCGGGCGTCGCAAGCGTCGAGAGCAGGTTGCGCGCGAGGATCAGCTGGAGCGACTGCTGCGCTGGCGCGGTGGGTCCGTGCGACACGACTTGAGCGTACCCCCGCGGGGCCGGCGCTATGGCCGGACGACGCGGAAGCGCACCACGCGCCGCCCGCCGATGCGCAGGCGCGGATCGCGGAAGGCGTGGGTGCGCGCGATCGCCGGGCGGCCGCCGCGCCCCCTGTTCCCGCGGCCCCCACCACCACCACCGCGGCGGGTGAGCCGCGCCGTCAGCCCGTCGTAGATGTGCAGCTTCGAGAACCGCTTCCTCAGCTTCGCGAACGACGTCACGCCGAGGTCGCCGGGCCGCGCGCCTCCGCCGCCCGGCTCCTCGTCGAGGATCTCGATGAACAGGCCGTCGAGCCCGCCGATGCTCCCCGACCCGCTGCCGTCGGGCCCCGGCCCCGAGATTGTGAGCGCGTAGCGGCCCGGCTTCAGACGGCGCGGCAGCGGGACCTTGAAGCGGAAGCGCCGCGGCCCGCCGCGCACGACCTTCGCGTCGACCGTCACGCGCAGGCCCCGGCGGGCCTTCGTGGTGCGCGGCGCACGGGCGTGCGTGATGTATGCCTGCGCGAGGCCGCGCCGGACGAAGAGGTCGGCGGTCATCGACCTCACGCGCAGGCCGCGGAACTGCGCCGAGTCGATCAGGCCGACGGCGGTGTCGACGTCGAACGCCGCGAGCAGGCTGCCGTTCCCGGCGAGGGAGTTGTCGCCCACGTAGCGGTTGCAGAAGCGCAGGGCGCGCGAGTGACCCGCGACGGTCGCGCGCAGGCACATCGTCGCGGTCTCGCGGCCCGGGTCGGCCTCGAGGAGCCGGTCGGTGCCGTCCAGCAGGGCGATCGGAGCGACGAGGTGGAGAGGCGAGAAGCCGATCGGCGGTCCGAGCTCGACCTCGTCCGCCACCCGCGTGCGGCTCGTGCGACCGCGCCGCGTGTCGAGGTCGTGCGTGTTCACCGTGAGCCTCGTGGTGGGCGGCAGCTCGCCCATCGTGCCCGTCACGCCGTAGAGCATGTCGCCGGACAGCGTCCCGATGTCGTGACCGGCCGCGGCCAGCTTGTAGCTCACGCCGATGTCCCCGTTCGGGTTGTTGACCACCGTGTACACGTACGCGTCCTGGAGCATCAGCGCGCGCCTGCCGCCGAAGTCGAGCGGGTGGCCGAAGCCCCAGACCGAGCTGCCGTCGACGTACGTGACGGTCCCGATCGCGCTCGTGGCGAGCGCGCCGCTCGACAGCCCGGCGGCCATCGACGCGCCGGGGACGAGCGTCTGCCGCGGATAGCTGCCGGCCGGACCCGCCGGCACGGGGTAGACGCCCCGCCCCGCGCGCGCCGCGGCGGCGCTGATCCGCTGGCCGAGGCGAGGGCTCAGCCCGGCGATCGTCAGCGGGGCCGCCAGCGGGTGAACCGAGCGGCGCTCGCTCCTCGTGAGCCTGCGCGCGCTCGCGGGCGGCGCGATCGGCTGGCCGAGCAGGGCCTGGATCGGCGTGACGAGCCCGAGCTTGTTGCCGTAGTCGCCGAGCCCGTAGGCGATCGCCCCGACGTTGCGGTCCACGCCGTCGCCCTTGTCGCAGTAGACCGGCGACCCCGAGAAGCCCTCGGCGATCCCGGTCTCGTCCACCGCCGGCCCGCGGACCCGGATCAGGATCGCGGCGCCCGCGGTGGAGCCGTCGTCCACGACGTCGATCACCTCGGCCTCGAAGGACGAGATCGCGGTACCGCGGATCACCGTCAGGCCGGTGCATTGCATCCCCGCCTCGACGTCCTTCAGCGGCATGATCGGCGCCCGTGCGTGCGCCGCCGGCGCGCCGACCAGGGCAAGGGCCAGCCCGAGGAGCGGGACCAGTCGCTTCACCCGTTCAGGCTAACCCGCAGGCGCGATTTTGGGAAGCGTAAGCTGGTGACCGCATGCCCGAGTGCGGTCACCTGGACGAGGTGAGGCTGATCGAGCTTCCGGCGGAGGTGGCCGGCTGCGAGGAGTGCCTGCGCGACGGCACGCGCTGGGTGCACCTGCGGATGTGCCAGACGTGCGGCCACGTCGGCTGCTGCGACAACTCTCCCGGCCGCCACGCCACGGCGCACCACCACGAGAGCGGCCACCCGATCATCCGCTCGGCCGAGCCCGGCGAGGACTGGAGTTGGTGCTACGTGGACGAGCTGATGTTCCGCCTTCGCGCGGGATGAGCCCGGTCCGCCCGGCGATCGAGGTCGTCGGCCGCAGACTGGAGCCCGAGGACCACCGGCTGCGCGACTTCCTGACGCGCATCGCCCAGCCGTACGAGTGGCACGACGCCGGCGACGCCGAGGCTCGGAGGCTCCTCGCCGAGCACGGGCTCTCGGAGTCCGACCTGCCGGTGCTCGTCGAGGGGGACGCCGTGCTCCCGAACGCGACGGTCGAGCGCGTGGCGAAGGCGTGGGGCCTCACCGAGGCTCCGGCGCGCACCGAGTACGACCTGGCGATCGCCGGCGCGGGGCCGGCCGGGCTCGCCGCGGCGGTGTACGCCGCGTCGGACGGCCTCACCACCCTCGTGGTCGACAGCGAGGTGCCGGGAGGGCAGGCATCGCACACCTCGCTGATCGAGAACTTCTTCGGCTTTCCCGGCGGTATCGGCGGGGCGGAGCTGGCACGCCTCGCCGGTCGCCAGGCGGAGTCCTTCGGCGCCGAGCTGCTGCTGCTCAGCGGCGTGACCGGCCACCGGCGCGACTCGATGGACGGACCGTTCGTGGTGGAGATCGCCGGCGGCCACGAGATCCAGGCGCGAGCGCTGATCGCCGCGCCCGGCATGGACTGGCGCAGGCTCGGGGTCGACGGCGTGGAGGACCTCCTGGAGCGCGGCGTGTACTACGGCGCCGGCCGCAGCGAGGCCGCGCAGTGCGGCGGCGACCCGGTCGTGGTCGTGGGCGCGGGCAACTCCGCCGGGCAGGCGGTGATGTACCTGGCGGACGCCGGCGCGCTGGTGACGATGCTCGTACGCGGCGACCGGCTCGGCAAGTCGATGTCGGCCTACCTAGTCGACCGCATCGCCGCGCACCCGCTGATCGACGTGCGCCTGCGCACCGAGGTAGAGGCGGTCGAGCCGGACCACGAGGGCCGCCTCGCCGGTGTGCTCGCCCGCGACCCCGACGGCTCGGTCGAGCGCCTACCCGCGCGCGCCCTGTTCCTGTGCCTGGGCGGCGAGCCGCGCACGGGCTGGGCGACCAGAAGCGGCGTCCGCCTCGACCCGGCCGGCTTCATCCTCACCGGCCCGGACCTGCTCGACGCGGGAAGGCGCCCCGAAGGCTGGCCGCTGCCGCGCGACCCGCTGGCCCTCGAGACCAGCCAGCCCGGCCTATACGCAGCAGGCGACGTCCGCCATGGATCGACAAAGCGCGTCGCCGGGGCTGTGGGCGACGGCGCCACCGCGGTCGGGCTCGTCCACCGCCGCCTGGACGAGCTCCTCGCCATCTCCTGAGCGCCGGAGCGGGTCGTCGAGGGGTCGACATCTTTCCTCGAAGCCTTGGTCGCTTCCCTCCCTCGCCAAGCGCTTCTCGGAGGGACATCGACCCCTCGCCGACGCGGCCGGCTGGCCGTGGCAGCGCCTAGCCCTTGTCGCTCGCCCTTGGCTTGGATAGCTGAGCTGGGCGGGCTATCGCCCGCTTGCGCGCGCCGCCGCCCATCTTGAACCGTTCCTCGATCGTGCTGGCATTGCCCGCCCAGTCCCAGCCGTAAGCCTTCAGGACGTAGCGGCCGCTCGGGAGGCCCAGCTCGCGCACCGACGGCGCGAGGCCGCCCGCCAGCACGTAGTCCCAGCGCGGCTTGCAGTTCGGCTGGAACCAGCAGTCGAAGTCGGGCGCGCGCGTGTCGCTCGCGTAGATGGCGGAGTGGACGCTCCAGTCGTAGTTCTGCGTGCCGCGCAGCGCCCAGCGCAGCCCCGTGAGCTTGTGGCCGTCGCGATCCAGCACGCGGTAGGCGAGCGCCGCCAGGCCCAGCACCGGGGTGTTGTAGCGGGTGCGGATCTGGAACGACTGCGGGTCGAACGCCTCGACCAGCACGCGGCCGTCGCTCAGTACCCGCGGGCGCGCGAGCACCGGCGCGGCGCTGTCCCGCCACGGGAACAGCACGCGGCCGTGCGGGCGCAGCGGGTTGAGGTAGCGCGACCCCGAGAGCTCGGACAGGTGCAGGTGGCCGAAGCCGCTCTTTGTGGTGCCCAGCACCGTCCTGAACGCGCGCACCCGCTGCCCCTCGCGCACGCGCAGGTCCACGTGCCAGTAGACGTAACTCCCGACCTGCACGCGCTCCTCGGCGCCGCTCGACTCGACGATGTGCGCGCTGCCGGACTGCATCGCGTAGACCTTCACGTGGTCCTCGGCCTGGATGTCGATGCCGTGGTGGAACGACGACGGCCGCAGCTCGTTGAGGCCGGCGCGCAGCGCATGGCGCTCGTGGAACGGCTTCAGCGGCCAGCCCAGGTGCGCCCCCCGCGGGCGGCAGCCGACGGCGCACGGCGAGCCGTCGTCCCACCAGTCGGGGACGCCGTCGACGCCGCGCCGCAGCTTGCCCGGCGGGTCGAACGGCCAGTTAGCCGGCGTCTCCCAGCGCGGGTCCGATGCGCTGGCGGGCGGCCGGGCGGCCTGCGCCGGCGCCGCGGCGAGGAGGACCAGAAGGCAGGGAAGGAGGCGCCGAGCCCGCACGCTGGTGTTATAGATGGATCGGTGCCGCGCCGGGCCGGACTCGCAGTCCTCGCCGTGATCGCGTGCGCCGCGCTGCCCGGGACGGCGCACGGCGCCGACGCCTCCTGGACGCGCCCGGTCGTGGCGCTGGCGTACTACTCGTCGAGCGACCTGCCGGTGATCGCGAACGCGATGGAGGAGGCCGGCTTCCCCACCGGCACCCCGATCTACTACGGCAGCTACTGGGGAACCGCGCCGCGAGCCGCGCGCCAGAAGACCGAGCCCTCGACGGTCGACCTGAAGGGCGCGCGCTTCGCGCCGCTCTTCGGCTGGACGCCCAACAAGTTCTGGGATTACCGGCGACTCGAGTCGTCGGACGAGGCGAAGCTGCGGTCGGATCGCCACCTGAGCGGCGCGGCCCCGTCGCTCTACACGCTGCTCGCCCGCGGGGGGTCGAGCGCGTACCGCTGGGGCCGCGAGCTCGGCCGCCGCTTCCGCGACCGCGCCCGGCAGGTCGAGGAGATCCACGACGTGGACGTGGACCGCTGGCAGTTCGACGAGGTCCCGACGAACGCGCTCGGGAGCTCCGGGCACAGGGCGCGCGACCTCGTCCGCGGGATGCTCGCCGGGCTCACGTACGGGCGGCCGGAGCTCGGCGACGGCAAGCTGCGCGGCGTCGTGTTCGTCGCGCACGACACGCTCAGGCTCGCGGCGAAGCCCGTGCGCGGCGAGCTGAAGCGCTTCTGGCGCACGCTCGACAACGACTCGCTCGCGATCGTCGGGGAGGAGTACCCGCGGTTCGTGGGCAACCCGCGGCGGTCGGCCTTCGTCCAGTCGGCGGGGCAGCGGACGATGGCGCGCAGGGGCGGCGTGCTGCGCAGGCTCGCCTCGAAGTACGTCGTCGGCATCACGCCCGGCTACAACGGGACGCCCGGGCTGGGCGGCAACACCAGCGGCCGCTCCCCCGACGGAGTGAAGGCCTGGCGCGCCGACTTCCTCGCCGCCCGCGCCCAGTACGGGGTCGCCGGCTTCGCGGCCTACCACATGCTCGACGCGAACGGCCGCCGCGGCACCGTCCGGCCGCTGTTCAAGGCGATCGCCGCGGCGCTGCACGAGCTCGGGAGGGACCGGTGAGGCGCGCGCTCGCGCTCGCGGCCCTGGCGGCCTGCCTCGCGCCCGCCTGCGCGCAGGCCAGCTTTCCCGGACGCAACGGCAGGATCGCGTTCGTCCGCCCCGGGCTGGGGATCTACACGGTGAAGCCCGACGGCACCGCGCGCAAGCGCGTCACGCCCGAGGGCGTCGCCGGCGGCTCGTGCGACTCCGACCCCGCCTTCGCGCCGTCCGGGCTCGAGCTGGCGTTCCAAACCTGCGACCCCGCGCGTCACGCGACCGCGATCGGCGTCATGGGAGCCGACGGCGCCGGTCGCCGGATCGTCGTCCGCGACAGCGCGGCGCTTCCGTCGCCGCAGACGCCGGCGTTCTCGCCGGGCGGCCTGCGGCTCGCCTTCGCGGCGGGCGCGGCCGACACCCGCCTGTTCTCGCTCGGCCTCGACGGCAAGCGCCGGAAGCGCCTGCGCCAGCTCGGCTACGCGCCGGCGTGGTCCGGGGCGGGGCTCGCGTACACCGTGCCGATCAACCGCACCCGCTGGTGCAACTCCACGCAGCTCGACGACGTCTACGCGCTCGACCCGACGCTCACGCGGCGACGCCGGCTCACCAGCAACAACGGCAGCTACGCGCCGGACTGGTCGCCCGACGGCCGCCGCGTCGTCTACGCGCGCGACTACAGCGTCTCGAGCACCGATGCGGGGCGCGTGAAGGGCACGCGCGACTGCAAGGTCGTCGTCCGCAAGGCGGAGCGGTACGGCCCGGAGATCGTCGTGGCGAGGGCGAACGGGAAGGGGGCGCACAAGCTCACCGGCAAGGGCGGCTCCGAGCCCGCGTGGTCGCCCGACGGGACGCTGATCGCGTTCGAGCGGGCGGGCTACATCTGGAGCATGACCGCCGACGGTCACCGGGCCACGCGCCTCACGAAGGGGACGCAGCCGACCTGGCAGGCAGTGCCCTAGTCGTCGAAGCTCGCCGACTTCAACACGCCCCCGCGCTTCCAGACGAAGAAGCTGTCGCCGTCCGAGCAGCAGGGCCGGCCGGGCCGCGAGGTGTCGACCCTGCCAAAGCTGTCCGGGTCGATGTCGGGCCCCTCGTCGAGGACCCGGTCGCCGGAGCGCTTCACCAGGTGCACGCGGCAGCCCGCCTCGCAGGGTCCGTTCCCCGACGTCTCGAGCCAGGCGAGCGCCAGTCGATTCTGGCTGTCCCTGGTCAGGCTCAGGCTGTCGAACGGCCCGCCCGCCTCGAACCGGCGGATGACGCGCCCGTCGGTGAGGGCCCGGAGGACCACGTGGCTCCGGCAGGGGTGCCCGAGGCAGTTCGTGTCGACGTAGCCGACCACAGGGGTCGCGCGGGAGAGCGTCACGCTCCTGATGTAGCGGAGCTTGTCGTTGCCGACGTTCTCGTCCCCCGTCTGCCAGGTCGTCCCCAGAAGGATGCTCCTCCCGGTCTTGTAGCGGCACGCGAACATCGCCGTCCGGAACGCGTTGGCGTTCTTCGCGTAGCCCCTGAAGACCTCGTAGACGCGCGCGTCGCTGTTCGCGAGCAGCGTGCTCGAGCCGGCCTGCGGGAAGCACCTGCGGGCGCCGTCGTCGCCGCGCGTCGCCGCGAGCGCGCCCATGCCGCCCGCCACGAGTGCCGTCACCGTCGCCGCTGCAACCGCCCTGCGCATTTCAACCGCACAAACCCGCATTCGCGGTCGAGGTTGCGCTCTCCCGTCGTCGGGAGAGAGGCTACGAGGCGACGGCTGGCTGGGCCGCCGGCTCGGGCTCCGGCGCCTCTGGGTCGAGCTCCAGGCCCTCGAACGGGTCCTTGCCCGCGAGGGTCCCGCGCGACTCCTCCACCACGAAGCGGCCCCACCATGGCTCGCTGAAGCGCTCCGGGTCGCCGTACCACTTGATCACGTCGGCGTGCGCGGGCCGCCTGTACGCGAACCTGACCGAGTCGTCGAGCCGCCGCCAGCAGGTCAGCGTGAACGCCCGGAAGTAGGGCAGGCCGAGCGCCCAGCCGCTCGACATCGAGGCGAGCACGCCGGGGCTCCGGTGGCTGTCGTCGGCGATCTTCCGGATCCACGAGCGGAACGCGGGCTCGTGCCAGAGGCCGTGCTTGTTCCACGTCATCGAGACGCCCGGCTTGTGACCGGTGCCGGCGGCCTCGGTGAACTCGCCGAGAACCTGCTCGCCCTCGACCTTGCCCTTCACCTTGATCGGCCGCAGCCGCGCGGCCCAGCGTTCGCTCCCCTTCGGTAGCGCGAGCCGCGACTCGTACGAGTCGAGCGCCTCGCGGCTCTCCCAGGCGCTGAGGATCAGCACGCGCCGAAGGTCCGGGAACCAGCCCCAGGCGTCGGCGCGCGTGCCCTCGGGGAGGAAGCGCGGCTTGGGCCCCCACGGGGCGTGCAGCTCGTCGCCGCGGAAGGTGTACTGGGCGCCGACTATCTGACGCCCGTCCGTGGCGCGCTCGCGGCGCTTCCACGCGCGGCTGTGGCGCCACCAGAGCTGGAAGGCCTCGACCATCGTCGGCATCCGGATCACCTCGATGGTGGCGACCGGAAACGTGCGCCCGATCGGTTCCCGGACCGGCATCGCGCGAGCCTACCCCGGTGCGGGCGCGGCGGCCAAATCGCGCGCGAGCGCCTCCCCGACCGGGTCGCGGCCGTCGATCGTCCCAGCCGACCCGAGCGGGCGGAAGCGCGCGAAGAAGCGATCCTCGAGCCACGGGACCGTGCGCGACGGCCTGACCACCGGCGCGTGGTCGCCCGGGCCGTACGCGAACGCCTTCGCCTCGGCGACCGTCCGCCAGACGGAGAACGTGCTCGCCCTCCCGATCTTGTCCGCCAGGCCGAGCCAGCCGAGCATCGCCGGGTTCTCGCGCGCCTGCCGCACCACGATCCCGTTCGCCCGCCAGAACGTCCACGTCTGCCGGATCGGGACGCGGCCGTAGGTCATGACGCAGACGGGGTCGTCGTCCTCGAGTGGCCGCAGCTCGGCGCCCTCGTCCGGCCAGCCGCGCCACTGCCCCTCGAGCACGGTCGCCGGCTCGAGCTTCGCGTGCCAGGTCTCGCTCGCCCCGCGGTGGAACGCCTCGAGCAGCGGCGAGCGCGCGACGAACTCGTCGAGCGCGTCCTCGTCGTCCCAGCCGCACAGGATCGCGTAGCGGCGCGGCGTGAACTTGGGCGACGGCAGCGTCCAGAAGTCCGCGGTGTTGAACAGCGCCCCGACGGCAAGGCCGGGGGTCGTGTCGAAGTCGCCCCGCCGGCGCCAGACGCGGACGGCCGAGCGCAGGGCGGTCGGGAGGTCGTAGCGCGCGATGTGCAGGGAGGCGACTGGCATCCCGGGGCGGCGACAGTACCCGCCGGCCGCGGTCGCGCCAAAGCGGCACCCGATACTCATAGTCTTCAAGGCATGCGCCGGCTGTCGCGCGATCACGTCGCTCTCGGCGAGGCGATCCGGGCGAAGCGCCGGGAGCTCGGGCTGAGCCAGACGGACCTCGCGGCCAGGTGCGGCCTGCACCGGACCTACGTCGCGTCGGTCGAGCGCGGGGAGCGCAACCTCGGCTACGCGAACCTGCTGAAGATCGCGGCCGCGCTCGACCTCAGGGGTGCCGCGCTCGTCCGGAGAGCCGAGGCCAGACGGCGGGCGGGGCGGCGGCCGTAGCGCGAGATCGGCTCGCCGCCGGCACCCCCGCTGTTACCGTGCCCGCCGATGCGGCGCCTCCTACCCCTGCTCGCGGTGGCGCTCGGCTGCGTCTTCGCCACCGACGCGGGCGCCGCGGACGGCCAGTACTGGTGCGGCACGCACGCGCCGCCGTGCATCGAGTCGGCGACGCGCGACGGCGCCGCGATCGGGCCCGGCGACCCGACCTTCGACGTTGGCGTCACCGGGTTCACGGGCGACGGCAGCCACAGCGCGCTGTGGGACGTGACGCGACCCGGAGCGGACGACCCGTTCGAACTCGGGGCGGCCGAGCGCTCCGTCCGCTGGACCGTGACGATCGACATGGGCGCGACCATCCCCCGCGTCGTCTTCCAGTACGGGGGCGACCTCGCCGTCACGCGCGCCACCGGCCCGGGCGGCGCGCACAGGATCACCATCGCGAGCAACCCGGTCACGCTCGAGAACAACGACGAGTGCAACGTGAGCACCTTCCCGTGGACGTGCCCATTCAGGGCGAGCAGCGAGCGGAAGGGCACGCTCCAGGGCCAGGTGACGGACTACGACGCCTGGGACGACGTGCCGCAGCGCGAGTCGTTCCTCGGAATGAACTACTCGACCAACATCGCGGTCACGAGCCTGCCGCCGGAGATCGAGGCCGACCCGGCGACGGGAGCCCAGCGGCTGCTCCTGCGCCTGGCCAACCAGCACGAGCGGCCGAGCGGCGAGGTCTTCCGCGGCTTCGTGCACCTGCGCATCCCGAACCGGTTCCTCAGGCTCGTATACGGCGTCGACGACCCGAGCGCGCTCACGACGAGCGGGCTGACGACCTCGGGCGGCGGCGGCGGTACCGCGAGCGTCACGCAGGAGGCCGGTGACGACGCGATGCTCGTCGACGTCACCGGGATCACGTTCTCGCAGCGGCTCCTCAGGATCAGGCGCGGCAAGATCGTCCCCACGAAGCCGACCAGGCTGCGCGCCGAGCGCACGGGTCGCCACGGCGCGCGGATCTTCTTCAAGCGTTCGAGGTCGCGCGGCTCGAAGGTCACGAGCTACGCCGTGAAGTGCAGGGGCGACAACGCCTCCGCGGAGGGCTCGGCCACCAAGCCGCCGGTGCGGTTGACGCAGCTCGAGGAGGGAGTGTCGTACAGGTGCCGCGTGCGTCCCCGCTCGAAGGCGGGGCAGGGCCCGAGCTCCAAGCGCGTGACGGTGCCGGCGAAGCCGGACCAGTCAGCGCGCTGACACCGCCGCCGGCCGGGCCGCCACGGCGCGCACCGCGGGCGTACGATGCCGCGCGGTGGGTCGGTTTGCGCTTCTCGAGCAGCTGAAGGGCGACCCGACGGCGCGCGGGCCGGCGGCCCAGTCACGCCGCTCGCGCGAGCTCGCGCCGCGAACCGCCGACGCGGACCGCGTGGTCGGGTCCGTGTGCCCGTACTGCGCCGTCGGCTGCGCGCAGAAGGTGTTCGTGAAGGACGAGCGGATCGTGCAGATCGAGGGCGACCCCGACTCGCCGATCTCGCGCGGCCGCCTCTGCCCCAAGGGGGCGGCGACGAAGCAGCTCGTGACGAGCCCCACTCGAGAGACCCGGGTCAAGTACCGCCGCCCCGGCGGCACCGGCTGGGAGGAGCTTCCGCTCGACCGCGCGATGGAGATGATCGCCGACCGCGTGATCGCTACCCGCGACGCGACCTGGCAGGAGCGTCACCGCGGCCAGCTCGTGAACCGCACCCTCGGCTTCGCCCACCTCGGCGGCGCGACGCTCGACAACGAGGAGAACTACCTCATCAAGAAGCTGTTCACGGCGCTGGGGGCCGTGCAGATCGAGAACCAGGCGCGCATATGACACAGCTCCACGGTGCCCAGTTTGGGGACCTCGTTCGGTAGGGGTGGCGCCACCACCTTCCAGCAGGACCTGCAGAACTCCGACTGCATCGTCATCCAGGGATCGAACATGGCCGAGTGCCACCCGGTCGGCTTCCAGTGGGTGATGGAGGCGAAGGAGCGGGGCGCGAAGATCATCCACGTCGATCCTCGCTTCACCCGGACGAGCGCCGTCGCCGACCTGCACGTGCCGCTCCGCGCCGGGACCGACATCGCCTTCCTCGGCGGGATCGTCAATCACATCCTCGCGAACGGCCGGGAATTCCGCGACTACGTCAGGCACTACACCAACGCAGCGACGATCGTCTCCGAGGAGTTCGCCGACGCCGAGGACCTCGGCGGGTTGTTCAGCGGCTGGGACCCGGAGTCGAACTCCTATGACATCGAGACCTGGCAGTACGAGGGAATGGACGTCTTCGCCTCCGGCGGCAAGCGCGAGGAGGGCGCGATCTTCGGCGAGAGCGCCCACGGCGCCCAGGGCGGCAAGCTCGAGCACGGCAACCCGCCGGAGATGGACATGGACCTCGAGCATCCCCGCTGCGTCTTCCAGCTCCTCAAACGCCACTTCAGCCGCTACACCCCGGAGAAGGTCGAGGAGATCTGCGGGGTGCCCCAGGCGACCTTCCTCGAGGTCGCCGAGGCGCTCTGCTCGAACTCGGGCCGCGAGCGGACGTCGGCGTTCTGTTACGCGGTCGGCTGGACGCAACACACGGTCGGCGTCCA
>DATENL010000229.1:0-7731 GCA_035275105.1 Thermoleophilaceae bacterium | reverse complement strand
CGAGGGCGCGGCCGGCGCGACCGTGGCCGACGGCGCGACCGTGCTCGTCGTCGAGGACGAGGACCCGGTCCGCCGGCTCACGTGCCGGATCCTGGCCGGGAGTGGCTACGAGTGCCTGGAGGCCAGTGGCGCCGACGAGGCGCTGAGGCTCTACGACGAGCACCGCGACCGCGTCGCGCTCCTGCTCTCGGACATCGTGATGCCCGGGATGTCGGGGCAGGAGCTGGCCGAGCGGATCGCGGGCGACGGCTCGGGGCCCCCGGTCCTGTTCATGTCGGGCTACACCGACGAGGCCATCGTCCCGCGCGAGCAGGCCGACGGGGGGCTCCTCCACAAGCCGTTCACCGCCGACGCGCTGCTGCGAAGCGTGCGCCAGGCGCTGCACGAGGACGACAAGGTCTAACGCCGCGCGACGGCCAGCAGGTCGCCGCGGCCGCGGCGCAGGGCCTGCACCTCGAAGCCGAGCTCGTCGAGCACCCGGGCGAGCGAGCGGCGCGTGAAGAAGCGAAGGTGCGGGGACAGCGGGTTGAAGCCCGGCTCGAACCCGCGCGCGAGGATCGACAGCCCGGCGCCGCGGCCGTGGGCGGTCGTCGCTACCGCGAGCCGCCCGCCCGGCCGCAGCACCCGCCGGGACTCCGACAGGAAGAGCTGCACGTCGCGGACGTGGCTCAGCACGTGCACGCAGACGACGAGGTCGAAGGCGGAGTCGGCGAAGGGGAGCGGAGAGTCGGGCTCGATCGGCACGACCGCGGCGTCCGGCAGTCGCCGGGCGGCGCGCTCGAGGGCGGTCCGCGACGTGTCGGCGAGCACGAGCCGGTCGGCAGCGAGCTCGGCCCCGAGGAGCCCGTCGCCGGTGCCGAGGTCGAGCACGTCGCCCGCCGGCCCGAGGCCCCGCACGAACTCCGCGAGGTGGACCGGCGCCGGCCCCCGGTCCTCAGGCACGAGCTCCCAGAGCTCGTCGTCGAAGCGGGCTACCAGGCGCCCTTCGCCCGGATCACTGCCGGGATCGTCTTCAGGAGGATCGAGAGGTCGAGGAACACCGACCAGCGCTCGAGGTACAGGAAGTCGAGTCGCACCAGCTCGTCGAAGTCGAGCTCCGACCGGCCCGAGACCTGCCACAGCCCCGTGATGCCGGGCAGCACGAGGTTGCGCTTGCGATGCCAGTCCTCGAGCCGCTCGTAGTCGCGCAGCGGCAGCGGGCGCGGTCCCACCAGCGACATGTCGCCGCGCAGGACGTTGAAGAGCTGCGGCAGCTCGTCGATCGACCAGCGGCGCAGGAAGCGCCCGACCGGCGTCACGCGCGGGTCGTTGCGGATCTTGAAGATCGCGCCGCCCTTCTCGTTGCTGTGCTCGAGGTCCGCCTGGCGGGCGTCGGCGTCGACGTACATCGTCCTGAACTTGAAGCAAGCGAACGGCATGCCGCCGATGCCCGGGCGCAGCGACCTGTAGACGACCGGCCCGCGCGAGGTGAGCTTGATCCCGAGCGCGACGACCACCATCAGCGGCGCCAGCAGGATGACCGCGAGCCCCGCCACGACCATGTCGAACGAGCGCTTGATGACGAAGTCGACGCCCTCGAAGACGGGCGGCTTGAGCTCGAACAGCGGGACCGTCTGGCCGGGGACGAACTCGACCCGGTCCATGAGGATCTCCATCGTCGACGGCGCCACGCGCACGCGCACCCCGTGGCGGTGGCAGCGGTCCACGAGCTCCACGGCCTGCTCCTGCGGGAACGCGGGGTCGGCGATCAGCACCTCGTCGATGTCGATCTCGTCGAAGCGCTTCTCGAGCTCGTCGAGCGGGCCGAGGTTCTCGAGGCCGTTCTCGGGGAGCGGGGTGAGCGAGACGAACCCGATCGGCTCGAGCTCGCTGTAGCTGCCCGCCGCGAGCGCGTGCGCCACCGCCTCGATCTGCGGGCCGCTGCCGACGAGCACGGCGCGGCGGCGGTAGCCCGACGCGCGCAGCAGCGCGCCGCTCACGCGGTCGAACGCCCAGCGCCCGGCCGACACGTAGACGAGCGCGAACAGCAGGCTGCCGTAGAAGATGTAGTACGAGGAGAACGACTGGCCCTGGACGATCGTGAAGACCAGGATCAGCAGCGTGACCTGGAACAGCGACGCCACCACGCGCGCGAATCCAGGCCGAACGGCGCGGTCGCCGTAGAGCCCGGAGCGCGCGAACAGGAGGACCGTGACCAGGCACGCCAGCGGCGCGTGCTCCTTCGTCTGCCCCCAGGCGAGCGCGAGGTCGGAGTGGCCGCGGATGGCCAGCTTGAGCTCGAGCGCGGTCCAGATCGCGAGCAGGATCGCCCCGACGTCGATCGCAAAGAGCGACGCGACGCGCAGCAGGCGGCGCATCGTCTCGAAGCGGAGAAGGGGGCCACGGACGAGCCGCTTGGCGGCCCTGGCGTCGCGGACCGGGACGTCCCCCGCGCCGCGCGGCGCGACCTCTCTGAGCTCCCTTACGAGTCCGTTGGCCATGTTCGTGAGTACCGCACGGGCTTCAACAGGGAAGCGGCGGGAAGGTAGCGGTCTGGACGGGCGCGAGCATAGCGGCGCACAGGGATGGCGGTCACCCCCGGCCGGGGGTGATCCGGCGCCGGAGACGGCGCCAGGCGAACCCGCGCAGGAAGGGCATCGGGTCGTTCGCGGCCACCACGTGACGGGTCTCGCAGCGAGCCTGCCAGGCGAGCCACCGCGTGAGGCCGACGCCCTGCTGGCGCGCGGCCCTGAGGTCGTTCCACGGCAGCGACCAGCGCACGCCGGGCCGGGTCAGCCTCGCGGGCGGCCGCGGCAGCCCCGCGAGGTCCGCGTAGACGAGCGCCGGCAGGTTCACGCCCGCCACGGCGCCGGGCAGGTGCCAGAGGTTGAAGCGGGGGTTGACCTCGAGCAGCTTGAGCTCGCCGGACGGCGCCCGCTTGAAGTCGAGCTTCGCGACGCCGCCGAGACCGAGCACCTTCATGCAGTGGCGGCCGAGCTCGCGCACGTCGCCCTCGTCGGTCACCTCGCACGCGGTCGTGTGGCCGAAGCGCGCGGGCAGGGTCCTGATCTTGCGACCCGTGAACTCGCCCGCCACGTCGCCCCGCTCGTCGACGTAGGCGTGGTAGCTCTCGATCCGCTCCTCGCCGCCGGCCACGTGCTCCTGGGCGACGATCCCGACCGCCGCCCGCGCGAGCTGCGGCCAGACCGCGGCGAAGTCGTGCGGGGAGTCGACGATCAGCGCCTTGGCCTTTCCCGCGACGGGTCTCCAGGTCGCGTCGCGTCGCGTGACCGGCTTGAGGATCACCGGGAACGCGAAGGGCAGCTCGGGCGGGCCGTTCTGGGCGCCCGGCGAGAGCACGGTGGTGGCCGGCACCGGCAGTCCGAGCTCGGCCGCCAGCTCGCGGAAGAGCGTCTTGTCGACGAGCTGCTCGATCAGCTCGGCGTCGGCGATCGTGAAGCGGAAGCGCTCGGCGAGCGCGTCGCGGTTGCGCGACACGAACAGCAGGTCGCCGTCGTACTGGAAGAAGAGCGCCGGCGGGGCGGCGGCGCCCGCGGCGAACGCCAGCAGGTTCGCGAGCAGGTGCTCGACGTCGCCCCAGTTGTCGGCCCATTCGATGCGGGCGTCCACGTAGCGCGAGTAGGCCTTCGGGCTGTCCCGGCGGGTCACAACGGCGCAGCGGACGCCGGCCAGGCCGAGCGGACGGACGAGGTCCGTGTCGCCCAGGACGCACGCGAGCGGACGCGCGATCGACACGTCGCTCGCTACCTCGGTCCGCTCGCCGCTGCTCCGCACCACCGCCATTCTGGCGCGGTCGGGTCAGACCGCGGAGAGTCGCCTCCCGCAGATCACCGACTCGAGCTCCTCGAGCGCCCGCGCGGTTCCGTCCATCAGGCTCCAGACGTCGTCGACCTGCTCGCGGTCGGCGACGATCCCGAAGTCCACGTGGTCGCGGTAGCTCATCACCGTGATGTTGAGGCCGACGCCGTCCATAACCACCGACACCGGGAAGTGCGCCTGGAGCTGCGCGCCGGCGAGGTAGAGCGGGTCGCGCGGGCCGGGGACGTTCGAGATCACCAGGTTGAGTGGTGGGCGCGTGCGGCTGAGGATGCCCACGGTGGTCCGCGCGGCGAGAGCCGCAACGGCCGGCGGGATGAACGCCGTCGCGTCGGTGAGCAGCTCGGCCGGGAGCGCGTTGTGGCGCTCCTTGGCGCTCTTCAGCAGCTCGTGCGTGCGCAGCAGCCGGCGGCGCGGGTCCGGCTCATTCGTCGCGATCGGGACGATCATCGCCGAGATCCGGTTGCCGAAGGTGCCGCGCTCCTCCTCGCGCCGCACCGAGACCGGGATCAGCGCCACCAGCGGCTCGTCCGGCAGCTCGCCGCGCTCGTCGAGCCAGTCGCGCACCGCCGTGGCGGCGAGGGCGACGACGACGTCGTTCACGGTGATGCCAAGCTCGTTCTTCAGCGCCTTGACGCTGTCGAGCGAGAGCGACCCGAACGCGAACCGGCGGTGCGGTGAGACGGGGCCGTTGAACGTGGTCCGCGGCGGGCGCGCCGTGCTGACCTCGAGCACGCCCTCGTCCTGCTCGCCGCCGAGCGCGCGGCGGACGCGCGTGAGCGCCCCCGACAGGATCGCGCCGCCGGGGATCGCGTTCGCCCCCGGCAGCTCGGTGAGGTTGGGCAGGGCGCGCGGGACGGCGCCGAGCGCGCGGAGCGGCTGACGCGGCATCCCGAGCACGCCGCGCGCGAGCATCTCGAGCTCCCCCGGGACGCGCTCGCCCGAGGTCTCGCCGGCGGACGGCGGCGGCACGTCGCGACCGTCGGGGCTCGTGTCGAGCAGGACGCTCAGGATCTCGTTGCCGGACAGGCCGTCCGCGACCGAGTGGTGGACCTTGGTGAGGATCCCGACGCGTCCACCCTCGAGGCCGTGGATCAGGTAGAGCTCCCAGAGCGGGTGCGCGCGGTCGAGCGGGCGGGCGAAGATGCGTGCGACGGTCTCCCCCAGGCGGCGGTCGTCGCCGGGCGGCGGGACGGCGGCCTCGCGGATGTGGAAGTCGATGTCGAAGTCGGGGTCCTCGGCCCAGTAGGGCAGGTCGAGGCCGAGCGGGACCTGCACGAGACGCTGGCGGAACGGCGGCAGCAGGTGCAGCCGCTCGCCGACGAGGCGGCAGACGTCCTTCAGTGTCAGCTCCCCGCCGGGCGCGGTGGAGGGGTCGTAGACCGCGAGCCCGCCGACGTGGCCGAAGTTGCCGGCCGACTCCATCGCGAGGAACTGCGTGTCGAGGCTCGTGAGCTGGCGCATCGCTGTGCCTCCCTGTCGCTTACCGGTCACGTTCCCGGAGCGGGGGCGCTTGAACGTGCCTCAGTTTGCACGGCAGATCCACCCTGGCAAAGGCACCGTCGCTCGGCTAGGGTCGCCCGGAGGAGCCGATCTTGTCATCGCCTCGCGACCGTTGAACGCGCAGGAACCACCGCCGACCGCGCGTACGGACGAGGGTGCCGCGACGGACCTGCGGATCTTCCTGAACTACCGCCGTGACGACGCGGCGGATGCCGCGCTGCATTTGTACGAGCGGCTCGCCGCTCACTTCGGCGAGGACCACGTGTTCATGGACATCGACACGATCGACCCGGGCGTCGACTTCGAGGTCGTCCTCAACGAGGCCGTGGAGGCCTGCGACGTCCTGCTCGCGGTGATCGGGCGTCAGTGGCTGACGCTGACCGATGCGAAGGGCCGGCGCCGCATCGACAACGAAGACGACTTCGTTCGCATGGAGCTGCAGCTGGCACTCGAACGCGACGTGCGGGTGCTGCCCGTTCTCGTCCAGGGCATCGAGATGCCGGGCCGCGAGGACCTTCCGGACGGGTTGAAGAGGCTGGCTCGCCGAAACGCCGTCGAGTTGAGCCATTCGCGGTTCAACTACGACCTCGGCCGCCTGATCGCGGCGCTGGAGAAGGTCGCCAGGCAGGTAGCGGAGGAGGAGGCAAAGCGCGAGCGGGTGGAGCGCGAGAAGGCCGAGCGCGAGCGGGCGGAAATGGAGCGGGCGGAGCAGGAGCGGGCGCAACGGGAGCGGGAGGAAGCGGAGCGGGCGGAGCAGGAGCGGGCGCAACGGGAGCGGGAGGAAGCGGACAGGGCGGAGCAGGAACAGGCGGAAGCTGAGCGGGACGAACGCGTGCGGGCTGAAGCGGAGCGGGCTGAAGCGGAGCGGGTGGAGCGGGAACGGGTGGAGCGCGCGCAGACGGCACGCGAGCAGGCCGAGCGCGAGCGGGCAAAGCGCGAGCAGACCGAGCGCGAGCAGGTCGCCAAGGAGCAGGCCGACGAGAAGGCTCGCGAGCGCGCGCACTCGGGCAGCGGACGGCGCAGATTCCAGCGTGGACTGAAGGACCCGCGGGCGCGCGTGCCTCTCATCCTCGCGGCGGCGGTGCTGATCGGGGCGATCGTGGGGATCGTCTTGACCGTAGGCGGCGGCGACTCCGGCGACAGCGGGCGAGAGCCGCCGCCCGACCCCAACGCCGCGGCGGTGCTGCGCGCCGCGAACGGGTTCCGCACAGCCTTCGCGGCTGCCGACTACGCGCTCGCGTGTCGGTACGTGGCCGCCGACCAGCAACCCACGTGCGCCCGCGACCTGGCCCGCTACGGGAAGAAGCCGGCCTGCAGGGCCTGGATCGGACACTACTTCTCGCGGCGCGCCCCGGGAATCAAGCAGGGCGGCGAGGCGTACCGGATCGGGTCGGGCCGATATATGGTCCAGATGGGCAACGTCAACGGTTGGCGCCTCGCTTTCCGAGTGAAGGGTGACGGCGGAGAGTGGAAGGTGGTCTCCGGGTCAACCGCGCTGTACAGCGACCCGAGCGGGGACCGGCTGATCGAAGAGAATCCGTTCGGGTACGCCTCGGACACCGCGCCGGTCTCGGACGATCAGCCCGCGTGTTAGTCGTACGCGCGGCCTGGTAGACGCTCGAAGGTCGCGCAATTTGCGCACCGGATCGCCCGTTTGGAGGGGGTGCGGGGGATTGCGTGTCCTGCCCTTCGTCGCGGAGGATCGACGCGAGCGATGGCGACATCGGCGGCCGCGGGGGAGCGAGCCAGGGCGCGACCCGCGCGGGTCGACGCCGAGCCCGCGGTGGTCGAGCTGCTGCGCCGCCACGGCGGGCGGCTCATGTCGGTCGCCCGGCGGTACTCGAACTGCCGCGAGGACGCCGAGGACGCTTACCAGCGGGCGGTCGAGATCCTGCTCGTGCGCGCGCCGAGCACCGACGCGGCCGACCTGCTGCCGTGGATGAAGACCGTCGTCAAGCACGAGGCGTTCGCCGTGGCCAGGCAGCGCGCGCGTCACGGCACGCCGAGCGAGGCTCCCGCGATCGAGGCCCGCGCAGGGCTCACGGCCGCGTCGCACGAGATCGCGGAGCGCCGCGAGCGGCTGCGCCTCGGTGCCGAGGCGCTCGGCCGGCTCAAGCCGCAGGAGGTGCGCGCGCTCCTGCTGCGCGCCGACGGGTTGTCCTACCGCGAGATCTGCGCGGCCACCGGGTGGACGTACACGAAGGTCAACCGCTGCCTGAGCGAGGGCCGGCGGAGCTTCGTGGACCGCGTGGCCGGGATCGAGCGGGGGGCGGAGTGCGACCGGCTAGCGCCGCTCGTGTCCCTCGCCGCCGACGGCGAGGCGTCGCCCGAGGAGCTCGCCGCCGTGCGTCCCCACCTGAGCGGCTGCCTCGCGTGCCGCGCCCGCCTGCGCGAGTACCGCCGTGCGCCGTC
>DATENL010000228.1:0-49507 GCA_035275105.1 Thermoleophilaceae bacterium | reverse complement strand
CGCTTCCGGTCGGTCGAGATGGTTCGCATGGTCAGCTCCGGAACCGAGGCCTCGATGAGCGCCATCCGCCTCGCGCGCGCGGCGGCGGGGCGCGACACCATCGTCAAGTTCGCCGGCGCCTACCACGGCCACGTCGACGGGCTGCTCGCCGACGCCGGCTCCGGCCTCGCCACCCAGGGCATCCCCGCGAGCCCGGGGGTCACCGCCGCCCAGGCGGCCGACACGGTCGTGGTGCCGTGGAACGACCGCGACGCGGTGGAGGCCGCGCTCGCGGCGCGACCCGCCGCGGCGCTTCTCTGCGAGCCGGCGCCGGCCAACATGGGGCTGGTCCCCGCCGAGCCGGGCTTCCTCGAGCACCTGCGCGAGGCGACGACCGCCGCCGGGACGCTGCTCGTCTTCGACGAGGTGATCTCGGGCTTCCGCGTCGGTCCCGGTGGCGTGCAGGAGCGGACGGGCGTCATCCCCGACCTGACGATCCTCGGCAAGGTGCTCGGCGGCGGGCTGCCCGCCGCCGCCTACGCCGGCCCGGAGGGGCTGATGGACCAGGTGGCGCCGGCCGGCCCGGTCTACCAGGCGGGGACGCTGTCGGGCAACCCGCTCGCCACAGCGGCGGGGCTCGCCACGCTCCGGCTGCTGGACGCGGCCGCCTACGAGCGGCTCGAGGCCACGACGGAGCGCCTGGCGCGCGGGCTGGAGGCCGCGGCCGCCGACGCGGGCGTGGCCGTGACGGTGCCGTGGACGTGCGGACTGCTGACCGTGTTCGTGCAACAGGTGGCCTGGCCCCCTGTTGCGCAACAGGGGGCCAGGCCACTTGTTGCAGTCCGCGACTACGAGGGCGCGAAGGCCTGCGACGCGACGGCCTACGCGGCCTTCTGCCGCGCGCTCCTGGAGCGCGGCGTCTACCCGCCCGCGTCCCAGTTCGAGGCCTGGTTCGTCTCGCTCGCCCACGACGACGAGCACGTGGAGCGGACCCTGGAGGCGGCGCGCGAGGCGTTCGCGAGCCTGTGAGCGCGCTCCGGGAGCTGGTGGCCGCCGCGGACGAGACGCTCCGCCCGCACGCCGTCGCCGACCCGCCCGAGGGTGAGTTCGCGGCCCGGCTGGACGACCCGACTCGCGGGTTCGTGCTCGACGCGGTTCGGGAGGGCTTCCTGCTGCACTACGTGGAGCCGCGCGCCTTCGCCGGCATGGACCCCGATTTGCGCCTGCTTGCAGGTGATTCCTTCTACGCGCTGGGCCTCGCGCGGCTGGCGGAGGCGGGCGATCTGGGCGCCGTCGCGGAGCTCGCCGACCTGATCTCGGCCTGCGCGCAGGCCGAGTCCGAGGGCGGTCACGACCGCACTCACGGGCTCTGGGAGGCCAGCGCCAAAGCGCTCCTGCGCACACAGCCCGGCAGCCCGAACCGATAAAGTCATCTGGGCGGGCAACGCGTCTCCCTACGCCCGTTTAGAGCCTTGGCAGACCCCTCCAACCGACCCCATACGAAGAAGTCCCCGTACACCGTGGACCGGGGGATGCCCGGTGCGTTCGAGGGCGAGACCGTCACGCGCCGGCGCCTGTTCACCGGCGGCGCCCTGGCCGCGGGCGGCGTCGCCTCGGCCGCCTTCGGGCTCCCCGCGCTCGGCTTCGCGCTCGGCCCGATCTTCGAGAAGACGGAGGCCGGCAACTTCCAGGACGTCGGCCCGGTCGCGGACTTCAACCCGCAGACCTACGTGACCAAGGTCATGACGCTGGTCGCCGACGAGGGCGAGGCGGGCAAGACCACGGTCTACGTGCGCAAGTTCGACCCGACGCGCGACACGGACACGCTGAAGCAGCCGTACATCGCGATCTCGAACCGCTGCATGCACCTCGGCTGCCCGGTGCGTTACGTCCAGGCCTCCGAGCGCTTCATCTGCCCGTGCCACGGCGGCGTGTACGAGTTCGACGGCAAGGTCGCCGGCGGGCCGCCGGTCCGGCCGCTCGACCGCTTCGAGACCAAGGTCGAGCGCGGCCGCGTGAAGGTCGGCCCGCGCTTCTCGCTCGACTCGCACCTGCACCGGTTCAAGGTCCGCGACCCGTCCAACCACCTGGACGGGCTGTGGCAGTACCTCTACCCGTCGAGGCCGACCACGTGAGGCTCCTCCCCGGACCGCTGCGCCGCCGCCGCGACGAGCCCGCCGAGGCGGGCGGCAACGGCAAGGGCAACGGGCGCCCCGAGGACGGCGACCTGCGCAAGGGCAGCGAGGCGCTCGTCAAGGAGCGCGAAAAGGAGGCCGAGCGCGAGCGCCGCACCGAGGCGCTGAAGGACGTCCCGGTCGCGGTCGTCGGCTGGGTGGACGAGCGGACCGGCGCCGGCCCGTTCCTGCGCGGCTTCCTCTACCGCAAGGTCCCCTACGGCACGAACTGGTTCTACACGCTCGGCTCGGCCACGATGTTCGCGTTCCTGTCGCAGGCGGTGACCGGCGTGTTCCTGGCGATGTACTACCGCCCGTCGACCACGCAGGCGTACGAGTCGATCCAACACATCCAGAACGACGTCTTCCTCGGCCAGTTCGTGCGCGGGATGCACCGCTGGGGCGCGAGCGTGATGGTGGTCCTGATCTTCCTGCACATGGGGCGCACGTTCTTCTTCGGCGCCTACAAGTACCCGCGCGAGCTCAACTGGATCATCGGCGTCGTGCTGCTGATCCTCACCATGCTCATGGGCTTCAGCGGCTACCTCCTGCCGTTCGACCAGCGGTCGTTCTGGGCGACCGTGGTGGGGGTGAACCTGAACTCCTCGGGGCCGCTGGTGGGGCCCTACCTCGCCGACTTCCTGCGCGGCGGCTCCGAGTTCGGCGCCACCACGCTCAGCCGCTTCTACGCGATCCACATGCTGCTCGTCCCAGGGCTGATAGCCGCGCTGATCGGCGCGCACCTGTACCTGGTCGCGAAGCTCGGCACGACCGCGCCGCCGTGGCTCAAGGTCGAGAAGAACCGCGACCTCGCGCGGGAAGAGATCTAGGGCCGGCGCATGAACGCACGCGAGAAGGAGCAGTACCTCCGCGAGTACCACATGATGAAGATGCGGGGGAAGCCGTTCTTCCCCTACGCGGTGCTGAAGGACTCGCTGATGGCGTGCATCGTGATGCTGGTCATCATCGCCATGGCGATCCTGTTCGGGTCCGAGCTGGGGCCGAAGGCGGACCCGACGTCGACCACCTACACGCCGCGGCCCGAGTGGTACTTCTTCTTCCTGTTCGAGCTCCTGCGCGTGGTCAAGCCGCCCGCGCTCGTGTTCATCGCCACCGTCGGCATCCCGACGATCTGCATGGTGCTGCTGTTCCTGCTGCCGTTCTACGACCGCAGCCCGGAGCGCAACCCGCTCCGGCGGCCGATCGCGACCCTCGCGGGGATCACCACGATCGCCGCGATGGCGTACCTGACCATCGAGGGCGCGCTCGCGGGCTCGCCTACCGAGATCCAGATGCCCGTTGCCGCATCGCTCGAGCCGGGGCGGGACGTGGCAGCGTCGTCCGGGTGCCTGGGCTGCCACAAGATCGGCGAGAACGGCAACAGCGGCCCCGGCCCGCAGCTGACCAAGATCGGCGCGCGACTCCCGCGCCAGGCGATCGCGCGGACGCTCATCAACCCGACCCCGCCGATGCCCACCTACTCGAAGCTCCGCCAGCAGAACCCCGAGCAGTTCGACCAGCTGGTGGACTTCCTCAGCTCGCTCAAGTAGCGGGCGGGCCGATGAGCGGGGGACGGATCGCCGGAGGCGGGGCGGCCGGGACCCTTCCCGAGGAGCAGGTGCGGGCGATGTTCGACCGCATCGCGGGCGTCTACGACCTGATGAACCGGGTCATGACCGTCGGGCTGGACGAGCGCTGGCGCGAGCGCGCGGCGGACCTGGCCGCGCTCCGCCCGGGCGACCGGGTGCTCGACGTCGCGACGGGCACGGGCGACCTCGCGATCGCGCTGAAGCGACGCGTCGGACCGGGCGGCGAGGTCGTCGGCTCGGACTTCTCCGAGGGGATGCTCAAGCTGGCGCGGGAGAAGGCGGCGGACGTCGACTTCGAGTGGGGCAACGCGCTCGACCTCCCCTACCCGGACGACTCGTTCGACGCCGCTACCGTCGGGTTCGGGGCGCGCAACTTCGCCGACCTCGCGCGCGGGCTGACCGAGATGACCCGGGTGGTGCGGCCCGGCGGACGCGTGGTGGTGCTCGAGCTGACGACGCCCGAGCGCCCGCCGCTCTCGTGGTTCTTCGGCGTCTGGTTCGACCGTCTCGTACCGCTCCTGGGACGGGTCGCGGGCGACCCCGATGCGTACACCTACCTGCCGAGCTCGGTCCGCCGCTTCCCGAACGCGCGCGGGCTCGCTGCGGCGATGACCGCCGTAGGCCTCGTGCGGGTGCGCTGGGTGGTGACGGCCGGCGGGATCATCGCGATCCACTCGGGCGAGGTGGAGGCCTCGGCGTGAGCGGGCTCGCGCCGGCCGCGGACGTCCTCGCCGCCGGCGGACCGCGGCTCGCGGACCTGCTCGAGCGCACCGAGACGCGGCTCGGGGAGACCGCCGCCGAGCACGGCGAGACGCTCGCCGAGCACGTCCGGACGACCCTCGCGGCGGGTGGCAAGCGGCTGCGCCCGACGCTCGTCTACCTCGCCGCCGGCGACGCCGCGTCCGACGCGCTGGTAGAGGCCGCGGTGGCGGTGGAGCTGCTCCACATGGCGACGCTCGTCCACGACGACGTGCTAGACGCGTCGGCCATGCGGCGCGGGAAGCCGACGGTGTTCGCGACGGGCGGACGGGTCGCCGCGACGGCCACGGGCGACCTGCTGTTCTCGCGCGCGTTCGCGGTGCTCGCGGCGACGGGGAGCGCCGACGCGGTCCGGATCCTCTCGCGCGCGTCCTCCGCCCTGGCTCGGGGCGAGCTGATGCAGCGCGAGGACGCCTGGTCGACCAGCGTGACCACCGAGCGCTACCTCGAGCGCTGCCGGCTCAAGACCGCGCGGCTGTTCCAGGCGGCGTGCCGGCTGGGCGCCGTGCTCGGGGCCCCGGGCGAGGCCGCCGCGGACGGGCTGGGCGAGTTCGGCGAGCGGATCGGCGTGGGCTTCCAGATCCTCGACGACGTGCTCGACGTCTCGGGGCCGCCCGAGCGCACCGGCAAGCCGCGCGGGACCGACCTGCTGGACGGCACCGTGACGCTTCCGCTGATCCTCGCCCGCGACCGCGACGCGGGAATCGCGGGCATCGACCTGCGCGCGGTGGTCACCGACGGCGCCGCCGCGGCGGCGCTGTGCGACCGGATCGCGGCCACCGGCGCCCTCGACGACGCGCGGACCGACGCGCTCGAGCACGTGGCGGCGGGAAAGCGCGCGCTGGACGGCCTCGCGCTCTCGAGCGAGCAACGCGGGCTGCTGGACCTCGCTGCCGACAGCGCGGTGGAGCGCTACGCGTAGCGCAACAGGTGGCCTGGCCCCTGTTGCGGCCTAGAAGTCGACCGGGAGGATCGCGTCAGCCCGGAGCGCGGCCGCGAAGCGGTCGATCTCCTCGGACATGTTCGCGGTCACGAGGCGCTTGTAGTCGCGGCTGAGGGCGTCGGTGCCGGACTCGAGCTCGTCGTCGAAGCGATCGCACTGGGTCTGCGTGAACACGCCGGCCTCGGTCCACTCGCACTCGGGGCAGCGGAGCGTCACGTTCCAGGACTGGGCGCTGGCCTCGTCCCACTGCACCGGGTAGACCAGGTGCGATGCGCAGTTGACGCAGACGTGGAGGTCGCGGTCCTCGTCGGTGGCCGGGGCGGCGGGCGCCTCGCGGTCGACGGGGGACGCGAAGGAGGCGTGGTCGAAGTAGACGACCTCGATGGTCTTGCCGCTCGGCAGGACGATCTTCTTCAGCTGGTGGTCTCCATGGGCTGAATCGGGCATCTCATTCCTCCTATGAGGCCCCGTATCGGCATCTCTCCCCCCAACTTGAGGGGATGACCGTCCAGCTGGCGCGCGGGATACCCTCACCCCGTGGTCCTGAGCGACAAGACGATCCGCGCGGAGATCGATTCGGGCCGGATCGCGATCGATCCGTTCGACCCCGAGCTGGTACAGCCGTCCAGCGTCGACGTGCGGGTGGACCGCAGCTTCCGCGTCTTCCACAACAACCGCTACGCGTACATCGACGTGCGCCAGCCGATGGAGGACCTGACCGAGCTGGTCGAGGTCGAGGGCGGGCGCCCGTTCATCCTGCACCCGGGTGAGTTCGTTCTCGGGCAGACGCTGGAGCGCGTCACGCTGCCGGACGACCTGGTCGCCCGGCTCGAGGGCAAGAGCTCGCTCGGCCGGCTCGGGCTGCTGATCCACTCCACCGCGGGCTTCGTGGACAGCGGCTTCTCGGGCAATCTCACGCTGGAGCTGTCGAACGTCGCGAACCTGCCGATCACCATCTACGAGGGGATGCCGATCGGGCAGCTCTCGTTCATGCGGATGGACGGTCCGGTGGAGCGCCCGTACGGGTCACGCGAGACCTCGAACAAGTACCAGGGCCAGACGGAGCCCACGCCCAGCCGCTTCTACCTCAATTTCAAGGCAGATGGGTCTACCATGGAGCCAACGTCCCGTTCGGAAGGAAGCTAGATGCCGTCCTGGATCGGTCTGCCGGAAATCCTCATCCTGCTCGTGATCGTGCTGCTGATCTTCGGGCCTAAGAAGCTGCCCGAGCTCGGACGCTCGCTCGGCCGGGGAATGCGCGAGTTCAAGGACTCGATCACCGGCAAGGACGACGACAAGCAGCTCGAGGAGCCCGGATCCGCGCAGGCGGCGCCGGTCGCGCCGCCGACGGTGACCGCCGCGACGACCGCCGACGAAGAGGCGCGCGCGCAGGCGGCCAAGCCAGCCGACGCCTCGTCCTAGCGGCGCGGGGCGCCAGTCGCCGTGGCTAAGAAGATCCGCCCGATCGGGCACGAGGACCGCCTCAGCCTCGTCGAGCACCTCGACGAGCTGCGCACCCGGCTCGTCATCGCCGCCGGCGCGTTCATGGTCGCGCTCGGGCTCTGCTTCTGGCAGAACCACGAGCTGCTGAAGATCGTCAACGACCCGCTGGGCAAGCGGCAGCCGATCACGCTCGGCGTGACCGAGCCGTTCATGACGACGCTCACGGTCTCCGCCTACGCCGCCCTGCTGATCGCGATGCCCGTGATCCTGTACGAGATCTACGCGTTCGTGCTCCCGGCGTTCAGCCCGGGCGAGCGGAAGGTCGCGCTACCGCTCCTCCTGATGGTTCCGTTCCTGTTCATCGCCGGCGTGGTGTTCGCGTACTTCGTCGTGATCCCGGCCGCGCTGCGGTTCCTGCTCCACTTCAACGAGAGCCAGTTCAACCTCCAGATCCGCGCGCGGGACTACTACAGCTTCTTCCACCTGACCCTGCTGGCCGGCGGCATCGTCTTCCAGCTTCCGGTCTTCCTGCTCGGCCTGGTGAAGATGGGGATCACCACGCCCGCGAAGCTGCGCAAGAACCGCCGCTACGCGGTGCTGGTGATCGCGGTCGTCGCGGCCGCGCTGCCCGGGGTCGACCCGATCTCGATGCTGATCGAGATGGTCCCCCTGCTGGTGCTCTACGAGGCATCTATCCTTCTCGCTTCCTTCCTTGGCCGCCCCTCGCCTGAGGTGTCAGGCGAGCCGGCGTCGGTGGAGGGCTCGTAGCAGGGGCCAGTCTCAGATGCTCTTCGATCTCAAAGGCAAGCGCCGCAGAACGGTGCAGGTGACCTACGTCGGGCTGGCGTTCCTGATGGCGGTCGGCCTGGTGGGCGCCGGCGTCGGCAGCGGCGTGTCCGGCGGGATCTTCGACCTCTTCTCGGGGGGCGGCGGCAGCTCCACGGCCGACAAGACGATCGAGAAGAGGATCGACCGGGCCGAGAAGGCGCTTCGCGTCAACCCGAAGGACGAGGCCGCGATGGAGACGCTCGTGCGCTCCCACTACCAGCTCGCTTCGATCGACACCAACCAGCAGACCGGCCAGTTCGGGAAGGACGGGAAGAAGGAGCTCCGCAAGGCCGACGTCGCCTGGCAGCGCTACGTCGACAGCGAGCCGAAGAAGATCGACGCCTCGCTCGCGGGGCTGATGATCAACGCCTACTCCCCGATCGGGCTGAACGACGCCGGGAAGGCGACGGACGTGGCCGAGGTGATCGCCACCGACCGCGACGACGCCCAAGCCTGGCTGCAGCTGGTGCAGTACGCGTCGCTCGCGGGGCAGACCCGCAAGGCCGACCTGGCGGCCAAGAAGGCGCTCGAGAAGGCCCCGAAGAACCAGAAGAAGGCCGTCAAGGACGCGATCGCCCAGGCCAAGCAGGCGGCGTCACAGCAGGGCGGCGCCGGCGCCGGCGCGCAGGGAGCCGGAGGCGGAGCGGGGACGCCTGCGCCCACCCCAACACCCCCAGGCGGCTGATCCTCTCGTGCCCCGCCGCGCATCCCTGCTACAAACACGTAACAATTTGCGCCCCAACCGCGAACGAGGAGCCTGGTGAACTTCCACATCGACGACGAATCGATCGACGCCGAGACTCACGTGATCGAGCTCGGCGGTGAGGTCGACCTCTACACCGCCCCGGAGTTCAAGGAGCGTCTGGTGCAGGTGATCGAGGACGGCAAGAAGCAGCTCGTGGTCGACCTCTCGAAGGCGACCTTCATCGACTCGACCACGCTGGGCGTGCTCGTCGGCGGGGTCAAGCGGCTGCGCCCGTCGGGCGGCTCACTGGCGCTCGTCTGCACCGACCAGAACATCTCCAAGATCTTCGAGATCACCGGCCTCGACCGCGTCTTCCCGATCCACGGGTCGCGCGAGGAGGCGCTTCAGAGCGTCGCCGCGGGCGAGGGCGCGCAGGCCGAGAGCGCCTAGCTCCGCGGCGTGAGCGGGGCCGCCGGCCGTCCGGTTCGCGCCCGCGCGGCGCAGGGTGAGCGCACGTCCGTCGGCGTGCGATTCGCCGCGATCGGGTGCCTCGTCGGTATCGCGGTCACCCACCAGCTCGACCTCCAGGACAAGCTCGACGAGGCTCCGTACCTCGCCGCGATGTTCATCGCGCTGATCGTGGCGAGCTACGGGCTGGCGCTCGTGTTCGCAGCCGCCCGGGTGATCCCCGACGGCGTCTGGCGGATCTGCGCGCTGGTGGCGGTCGGGCCCCTGGTCGGGTACGTCGTCAGCCGGTCGCCGATCGGACTGCCGCAGATCGAAGACCACAGGGGACACTGGGCGGACCCGTACGGAACGGCGTCGGTCGTCTGCGAGGCGTTGCTACTCGGGCTGAGCCTCGGTGCCGTGCGCGCACGGACGTTGCTACTGGCGCCGTCGGGCGTGTTCCTCGCGGCCGGGCTCGTGGCGGGCGGGCTGATGCTCGGCGAGAGCCACAACCACCACGTGGGTCACGCGGGCCACTCCCACGCTGGTGCAGCGGGTGCGGGGCACTCCCACGCGGCCGGCGGGCACGCCCGCCACGTGGGGATGAACATCTACACCGCCACCCCGGGGCAGCAGGCGCAGGGCCGCGAGCTCTTGGAGCGGACGCGGGCGGTCGCGGCGAGCCGCTTCGCCTCCTTCGACAGAGCCAAGGCCGCCGGCTACGGCTTCACGGTCAAGTCGTTCGACGACCAGAAGGACCTCGACTACTGGCACCTGACCAACCCGACCTACCTCGAGGACGGGCGCGACCTCGATCCCGACCGGCCGGAGTCGCTCATGTACTGGCACCGGAGCTCCGGCGCGCCCGTGCTCGTGGCCGTCGTCTATCGCGTCGCGTCCAGCCGGCCGAACCCCGCGCTGGGCGGGCCGATCCTCCAGTGGCACCTGCACAAGAACGCCGAGGGCGGCTTCGGGAGGTACAAGATGACGCACCTCTGGCTCGTGCCGGGGATGGTGGACGCCTACTCGATGGAGATGCCGGTGGCGGCGCTGTCGAAGCGCTACGGCACGCCGGCCGACGGCACCGGCACCGGCCTGTAGCCCCCTCGCCCGAGCCGCCCGCCAGGTCGAACGTCCATTTCCCGACCCTATGGCGTCGGTTTCGGGACGTTCATCTAGGAGGAGCCTCCGATACGCCGCAGGCGGGCGCCTCTGCCGCCTCTAGAATGGCCGCCGCCCGGCCGATACCGGGCTCTGCAGCAAGTCCCGGGCCGTTAGCTCAACTGGTAGAGCAGGGGACTCTTAATCCCAAGGTTGAAGGTTCGAGTCCTTCACGGCCCACCATCTTGTCCCTAATCGAACCCTCGGCCTGAGAAACGCCGGGGGTTCGGTCGTTTCCGACTCCGGCCCCGACGAGGACGGGCTCCTCGACCTCCTGGGGGCCAGGGGAGACGGTCGGGGTGGCCTCGTCGGGTGTCCAAGCGGCGAGGGCCTCTATGAACTCCTCATCGAGGAGGACGCGGTAGGGCTGCGCAAGCGTGGCGTCCACGACCTCGTCTTCGCGGATCTCGAGACGCTCGAAGAAGGCCTGGTTGAAGAAGCGCCGCTCAGTTGAGTTCGCTGCGCGATACGCCGCCTCGACATCGTCTGTGAGCTGGAGCGCCGCGTCGAGGGTCAGACGGGCGGTCTCGTAGCTGAGGCTCAGATCAGAGAGCGTCTTATGGGCGGTGGCGCGCTCCCGGCGGATGCGGACCTGCTCTTCCTCGTAGATGTGCTCGGACACGCGATCGGCGTAGTGGCGCTCAAGCAGCTTTCGCTCCTGCCTGTCGAGGAGGATCAGTGCGGCCTCGGCATGGGCAATCTCGCGTTCGGCGACGGCAATGAGGCCGTCGAAGCGGCTGTGAATGACTTGGCGGATCCGCTCGCGGCGCGCCTCGGTGAGCTGAACGGTGGCGTAATAGCGGCTAACAGCGTCCTCAAGACGAGCTACCCCGTGATAGGGCTGCGAGCAGCTACGGAGTTGACGACCGCGGCAGACGAAGTAGTCGTAGGTCCCACCCCGGCGCCCGCGGTTGCGGGAGAACATCAGGCGGCCACCGCACTCGCCGCAGTACACCGTGCCCTTCAGGTAGTGGCGATGAGTGCGGTCACGCTCGCCCGCCAAGAACTTGGCCGAAAGCTGCTCCTGCACCCGCTGAAACAGCGGCAGTGACACGAGCGGCTCATGCCGACCCGGGTAGGAGGAGCCGCAATAGCGAACCACTCCGACGTAGTAGTCGTTGCGCAGGAGCGCTTGTAGCCGGTTAATACCTAGCGGCTTGGCTGGGCAGCGCGCCGTCGCTCGGCTGCGTAGCCCACGCTCCTCCAAGAGCACGGCGAGTTCGGAGAGAGCGTAATCGCCGCTCGCATACAGCTCGAAGGCCTCACGGACCAACGGTGCGCGCTCCGGATCGATAGCGATGGTGCGGATCTCCCGGCCGTCGACGTTAATCGCGGACATTCAGGTAACCGATCGGCGCCCGGGTCGGCGTGCCGCCGGCCTTGGCCTTCTGGGTTGAGCCCTTGAGGATCTCGCTCGCCAAGTTGCGCGAGTAGAACTCCGCGATCGAGGACATGATGCCGTGCAGCAGCAGCCCCGAAGGGGTCTCGTCGATGTTCTCGCTGGCGGAAACGACCTGGGCGCCAGCGGCCCTGATACGCATCACGATCGCGACGTCGTCGGCGCGGTTGCGCGCGAGCCGGTCGACCTTGTGAACGATGACGTAGGCGATGTCCGGGTCCTGCTCCACTTGGGCGAGCATCGCTTGAAGCGCTGGGCGGTTGGCGGTTTTCGCCGACTCGCCACGGTCGACGTACTCGAATGCGACCTCCGCTCGTAGCGCCGCGGCCTTTCGACGGCATGCGTCGCGTTGGCCGGGGATGCTGTAGCCCTCCGCGTCGTAGTCCTTGTCGGCCTGCTGGCTTGACGAGACGCGCAGGTAGATCACTGCACGCTTGATCGCCGCACAAGCCTCGGAGGAACCGACTGGCGGTCCTGCGACGGCCTCGATTTGCTCTGTCATGCATCCCTCCTTTCTTCGTACCAGTGTCCCGCTGCTGCTGGGTCTGGATCAACGTGTGATGTTCCAAGCGGGTCGATCCGAGCGTTAGCCCAGATCGACCCGCTGTCAGTCACCGCAGGGCCTCCAGCCGCTCGTTGATCGCCTGCTTGCGCTCGGCAGCCGACGCCTTCAGCGCCTCGTATTCGCGCTTGGCTTCGTCAGCCCGCTCCTTGGCCGCGGCGACCTCGCGGTCGACGCTCTCGATTGCGCGCTCGAGGGCGGCCCGGGCATCTGCCAGGGCGTCCGCGGGCGTCGTCTCGCGTCGACGCGGCTTCGAGCCCTTCTTGCCGCGGGTGTGCTGGTAGTAGCTGCCGCGGATCGAGTTGACGGGTTGGCCGTACTCACCGGCGAGCTGCTTGAAGGCCTCGGCCTTGGTCTTGCCCGAGGCAACGAGCTCTTCGACCTTCGTGAAGACCTCCTCGGCCTTCGTCATGGGATGACCTCCCTGGGTCGGATGACTGGGACGGCCGGCAGAAGAAGCGACTCCTTCCGCCGGCCGGGCAGGCATCCGCAGCGCGAGCCTCATGCCGCCCTCGCAAGCGGCGCGAGCCCTGCCCGCCGCCGCGCCAGCGCCGCGAACTCCGGGTTGAGCTCGATCCCGAGCGCATCGCGCCCGAGCGCGCGCGCGACCTTGAGCGTCGTTCCCGACCCCGCGAACGGGTCGAGCACCAGCCCCGGCCGCGTCGGGGCCTGACAGCCGCAAGGCACAAGAGGACGCGACTGTGGCGTACCAGCGAGGTAGGTGACTCGCCGAGCCGAGCGCCGCCAGGGTCGGTCGCACGCCATGCAGACGTGTTTCGGGGCCGTCGCCAGGATCGGACGACGCACCAGCGCCGCGGGAAACGTTGCGTGCAGACCTTCGACCCGGCGCCCCGGCGGCAGCGTCCAGACATCGGTCGGGTTCTTGCCGAGCGGATGGCCGCTGCGACCCTCGCGCGCCAGCCCCACGAGTCCGGCGCGCGGTCCCGCCAGCTCTCCGAGCACCGCTGCCGGGGTAACGGTCGCCCCGCCTGGCTTGGCCTTCGACTTCAAGGGCAGGCGGATTGCGTCGAGGTCGTAGAAGTAGTCGCGCTGGCGGACCAGGTGCAGGACGTACTCCCAGCCGTTGGTCAGTCGGTCGGTAACCGGGCTCGGCAGCGGCGTGCTCTTGACCCAAGCAATTCGGTTCCGGATCAACCAGCCGTCGGCAAGCAGAGCACGAACAAGCCGTTCGGGTCCGAGCAGCAGCGACTTCGGCGGAGCGCCGAGACGGGCATGGCGGCTGTAGAGGTCGCCGACGTTGAGCCAGTAGGAGCCGGTCGGCACGAGTACCCGCGTCAGCTCGCGGCTGACGTCGCGCAGTCGTTCAACCCACGCGTCGACGTGGTCCTCTTGGCCAAGCTCCTCGGCGCCTGCGCCGTAGTGGCGGGCGCGGAAGTAGGGCGGGCTCGTGACGACGCACTCGACGGAGTCGGGCGCGAGCCGGACCAGCATCGCCTCGGCATCGCCCGCTATGACCGTGTTGCGCGGCGTCACGTCTGCGCCTCCGCCGCCAACCGGCCAACCGCCTCGTCGTAGAGCCAGACTGAGAACAAGCGCCTGGCACCGCGGGAGAGATCGTCAAGTGCACGAGCGACCTGCTCGGCGCGTCGTTCGTCGGGAACGGCCCAGACGACACGCGGGTAGACGCCGTGCCGGCGCTGCTCCTCGCCGGCGCGAAAGTGCGACAGGTAGAGCTTCGCTTTCGACAGCACCGTCGGTCCGGCTTCCGTGGCGAGGTCGACCTCGATCCACCAGCGATCTTCGAACGCGCCTGATCCGACCCGCACGAATAGGTCGGGCTTGAGCGTCAAGCGCGCGCCCATCAGGCCGACGAACCGCCGCCAGCAGCGTGGCTCGGTCTGCAACTCGATCAGGTCGAGGTCACCGGCCAGATCCGCCTCGTGCAGCCGGACGACCAGCTCTGTAATCGCGAGCGTGTGCCGGACGTAGCGGTCGCCAGGAGCAGTCAGTCGTCTGGCGTCGAACCCGTCGCGGACGCGGAGCCTGCGTCCCGCCGGCCCGAGGCAGTAGACGATCGAGGCGCTGCCCGCGCGAACGCCGCCCATCCGTCGCGAAAGCCGGTCGAGCACGCGCCAGCCTTCCAGCCGCCGCAGTGCACGCCGCGTGGCGCTCGCCTTCGAGTCGCTCGGCTTCGTCGAGCCCCACAACCGCCGCGCGATCTGGACTCCGGTAGCGACCCGAACCTCGGCGAGGAAGCTGACCACCGCCTGGTCGTGGTCGGATAGGTCAGCGAGGATCGAGTCGAGCTGGCGGGAGGAGACGCGGGAGAGACGAGTAGGAGCGGGGTGATTCGCCGCCCTTAACGGGTCGGACCCCTTTCCTGTGCAGCGGTTTCGCTCAGACGATCTCAACGCGAATGTACGGGCGATTGGACGGCTCATGACGACCTCCGTGTGCGACCGAGCGCCTCGTCCGCCAAGTCATCGGCTTGCTGGTGCGACCTCAGCTCCGCGTCGATCGCCTCCACTTGCTGGCCGTATCGCTCAGCTGACAGCTCGCGGATGCGCCTCGATTGCCCGGTCGACGGCGGGGGTGGCTCCGTGCGCCCGGTAACCGTGGCGACTCCGCTCCCCACGCCGGTCCCGATCCGCGCCGCGACCTCGAACTGCCGCAGCGCCTGAAGATCCTCGGCGCCGAGACCGGGAAGCTCACGCGCCAGGCGAGTGGCTTCGTCATAGCCGAGCCGGAAAGTCACCAGCGAGCCGACGTTGCCGAGCATCGATTGGCGGATCGACTCCGGCAGCCGGCTCGTCGTCTGGAGTGCCACCGTCACGCCGCAGCCGAGCCCGCGGGCGCGCTCGAAGAGGTACTCGACGCCGAACGGCAGGTGGGCGAGCGACTGCAGCTCGTCCATGTAGAGGAAGACCGGTCGGCGCTTGTCTCTCGGCAGGCTCGCACGCTCCTCGATCGCCGTCCAGATCGCGTAGGTCAGGATCGCGCCGAGCAGCTTCGAGGCCGGTTCGCCGAGCGTGCCTGGCGACAGCGAAACGAGGAGCCATTTGCGCTCGGCCAGAAGTCGGCCGATGTCGAGCTTCGGGTTGCGCTGAGCCAGAACCCCGCGCACCGCCGGTCGGGACAAGAGCGAGATCACCTTCGACATCGGAGCGGCAACGTGCTGGTTCTGCTCGGCTGCCGTCAAGCCCTCGTAGCTCTGCCAGGCCCCGACGAGCAGCGGATCGGTCAGCTGCCCGACCGCCCGGTGCCGGAAGCGGGCGTCGGTGAACAGGCGCAGCCAGTCAGTCAGGACCGGCGACGGAAGGTCTGACAGCGTTCTGAGACCGAGCCGGAGGTAGGTGTCGGTGCGCACCCCCCAGCTGTCCTTGAAGATCGCGCCGAGGGCGCCGAGGACGACGTCGCTGCGCAGGTCGGGGTCGCCGACGCCGAGCAGATCAAGTCCGGGTACCGGCTCGCCACTCGTCGGATTGAGCACCACGAGGCGTTCGGCGTGCCCACCCGAAACGCGCTCGAGCACATCGGTTACGAGATCGGCTTTCGGGTCGATCACGACCCCGCCGTAACCCGCCTCGATGTCCTGCAAGATCGAGCGGGTCAGAAGCGTCGACTTGCCGGTTCCCGAGGGTCCGACGACCGCCGCGTGATGTCGGGCGGCTTCGGGCGTGAGCACGACCGGGCGCTCGCCGTAGGGGTCGCGTCCGACGAACAAGGCTCGTCCTTCGCGTGGAAGCTCCCGGGGTACCGGTAGCCGCCGAGCCGCGCCAATCTCAACTCCCTGAAGCGGTTCCTTCCCGAGCGGCCACCCGAGGAGTGGCAGCACTTCCGCCGCGCTGAGCCAGCCGCGAGTCCGGCCGGTAATTGGCATCGCGGCTGTCGAGCGGACGCTGCCGCGGCGAATCAGAAGGCCGCGTCCGACACCGCGGCGACTGCGGACGACGCTCGTAACGTGGCGGCTGAGTTCCCCAGCGCGCGTCTTACTGTGCGCGCGAACGAGTAAGAGACCGGCCGCTGTGAATCCGGGACTTGCAACCCGGGCGGTCCAAGCGCGCTGTTCGGCCCTTGCCTTGAGTGACTTCGCCTGGGCTACCGGAGCCGGCGGCGCAACTGAGGGGCGAAGTGCCCATCGCAGACTGACGCGCTCGCCATCGCGGAGGGCCGCGAGCCTGGATAGGAGGCTTCGGCTGCTCTGCACCGGATCGTCGGTTCGTAGGAGCGCCTGCGCTGGAGCCACGAATCGCAGCGAGCTTGTGACCGGTCCCGTGCTGCGGGCATCGACCGGATCGAGGCGGAGCCCGGGGATCGCGGCAGCGAGGTGGTCGATGACCGACCCGGCACCGCTCTCGGGCACGTGGAGCAGGTGATGGATGCTGCTCTCATCGGCGACGACCTCGGCGACGAGCTCGAAGCCGAAGCCAAGCCCCCAGAACGATTCAAGTGCCGAGACGGCCGCCTCCGGTTCGGTGCCGACAGGGAAGACCGCCGAGTAGCTCAGGCGACTGCTGCGCATCGCCCGGTCGCGGCGATGTTCGTGAATCGCGATGGCGCCGAGGAGCGCGCCACCACCGCCCGCAGCGACGAGGGCGGGGGCCAGCTCACCGCTCCGCACGATCTAGCTCCTTTCGCGCAGCCTTCGGGCTCCGGCGCTCCTTCTTGTCCTCGGCCTCACGGCGGCGCTTCTCCTCGACCGCGCGCTTGGCCATCAACCAATAAGCAAGCGCGAGCTTGTCAGTGTCGATCTGCTCGCGCCTTATTCCCTTGATCCGTATTCGTTTGTTTGGCACTTCCTCAACCTCCTTTCTCTTACTCAATGTGTTGCGCGTGACTCGATTTCAGTATGCGCCGGGAAGGGGTGTTCGGTCTTTGTTCGGTTTGCCAGTTAGTGATGGCATAGAGGGTGAATTTGCTGGCGATCGGCACAGCGCTAGTGGTTGGTGTAGAACCACACCACCCTCGCGACGATCACTAGGAGGCCGAGTGCGACCACGTAAGGCGTGATGACGGGAAGCACGCACGCGAGCACGACCAGTGTCATGAGGGTGCCGAGCAGGCTGCCGATGAGACGACCTGGGTTGCCGAGGTGGTCGTCTGTCATGGAGTCGGCTCGCCCCGGTCCCGACGGCCGACGAGGTCTTCAATCGTTTTCCACGCCTCGGCCAACAAGCTCTCGTAGCTCTGGACGACGGCCTCGGTGGCTGCAAGCGCGCTCTCGGCTTCCTGCACTCGTCCTTCGAGAACTTGGAGCCAGGTCGGGCGATCCGGATTGCGGTCCATCAGGGCTCGTCGATCTCGATCGCGTCAACATCGATCACACCCCGACCGCCACCGTGACGCTGGGCCCTGTTCGATTCGATGATCCGAGTCATCTCGTGGACCGCGCCGAGCGTGATCGCGGTGATCTCAGCCCTCGCGCGCTCGCGGTGGATCTCGTCGTTGATCGCTAGGTGGTGATAGCGCCAGCGGGTAATCCAGCGCAGGGTTGCGCGATGCAGGGCTCCCATCGCTAGGACCCCGCGTCCAAGACGACCTTCGAGAGGCCGAGCGCCGCGGTATCTGTGATCTGGCGGAGCCGAGCCTCCGTCAGGGGGTTGTGCGCTCCCTGGGCGTGGACGAGCTCAAGGGTGCTGAGGTAGGCGACGGCGCCTTGGGCGCGGCTCGCCGTTTCAGCAATGCGGTCGACGCGGAGGGCATCGGCTCGCCGAGCGACGACCGCCTGCGCTTCTCGGCGCTCCAGCTCTCGTCGCGTCCGCCGCGCGAGTCGCGACGGCAGAAGCGCACCGTCGGTTGTGGTGGTGGGCAGGAAATCGGACATCTGGGCTCCTCTGGATCGCCGGAGGCGCGACCATCGATCCGATCTGCTTTCTTGACCTAATGTCATGCCGCGTCCGCGCAGAGCTGGTTGGGATCGGCCGCTGGGAGACCGTCCGGATCAGCACGTCGGCGCCCTCCTCCACGGACTTCGCGAGCAGGCATTCCTCACACAGCGCGAGATAGCGGCAGACATTGGCGTCGACCCCAGCCTGATCTCGCGGATCGAGCGTGGCCAGCGACCCGCTCCCGAGCGAATCCTGCGCTACTACGGCGAGCGGCTCGGCGGACTTGATCTCCTCGAATCGCTAGCGGAAATCGCTCGCGAAGCCGAGCGGCAGCGCGTACAGCTGCGCGACCCCAACCTGATCGCGCGTCAAAACGAGTATCCGCTTCGTGGCGACGAGGCGCGATTTGTTTCCGAGAGCCCGCCGGACGGGATCACGGTCGAGACCGGCGCGATCTTTACGAAGACCTGGACGATCGTGAACAGCGGAACAGTTCGATGGCGGGGACGCCGGCTTCGACGGGTCGGGCCGACCACCGGCCCGTGGACTCTGACCTCGAAGCGATTTACCGCGATCCCGGACGCGGCCCCGGGCCAAGAGGTCTCTCTTTCTGTCGAGCTGCGGGCTCCCCAGATGGAAACGGCCGCGGTAGCCCAGTGGAAGATGGTCGATAAGGACGACTTGCTGTTCTTCCCCACCAAGTATTCAGTCGGCCTGGCGCTCTATGTCCTTGTCGGACACGACAGTGCGTCCAGTTGGGGCCCTAGAGATCCCGGCGATCGCGTGGGATGACATCGCAGGACCAGTCGTTCGCGACGACTCGGCCCCTTCGTAGCGACGAGCTCGCCTTCGCCTCGGGGGGCGTCATGATCGCGGACGGCTGTCTGCAACGACGTCGAGCTGGTCGACGAGGACCGTGTGGGTCTCACGCCAACCGTCCTCGATGTGCTCGCTGTCGACCTCGAGCCGGCCAGCAAGTCCGACGATCGCTCCGGTTGCGAGGCTGGCCGCATCCTCGATGTCGAGGTCCGAGTTCCGTACGAGGCAGTCGACGTAGAGCACGCCTGGCGCCCGTCGGCCGTCGCGTTCGCGGCGTGGTACGGCGACCTGAAACCTGGTCTCGCTTCTTCCGCCATCGCCGAGACTCAGTACCTCGGAGATCCTCCCGATCAGGCTGACCGCATTCAAGACCCGGACAGAGTCCGGTGTGGCGGCCTGCTAGGTCAAGGTGTGGCTAGAGCCAGCTAATCGGTTGACATTGCGCGCCAACGTAAGTTCTTTTCGTCGGCCACTCTCCCGTCGTGACGAATCTGAGCGTCTAGGAAGCTGAGCCGCCTTCGCGCCGGCACGGCGGCCGAGGCCGACGTCGCTGGCAGCGCCGAGGCGTGTCTCCCTGCGGGCGAGACTTCTTGGAAGGCTGCCTCGACATCTTGCGTCATCGAGCCCTTCGATTACGACGCGTGCGGCGCGGACGACCGCCTGTCTGTTGTCCTCGGCATCGACAGCGAGCACGATTGCGACGCGCCGCATTACGACGAGCGAAGCTACCGGCACACGCCGCGCTGGTCGATCTTCCAGCCGGGTGGGTCAGCGCGCCGAATTTCGGCCGGATTCGGTCCAATCGTCAGCTCGCGGGGTGGCGAAATCCGCGAGACTCAATTAGGGTCGAGCGCGTCGTCTGACTACCGACGGGACTGGGAAGCGTGAGAAAGCGACGTGCAGGCGCTGCCGTTGCGGTGCTGCTGGCTGTGGGGCCGATTCGCGGCCTCGGCGCAGGTCCACTCGCGCCGATCGCTTCGGCAAAGTCGTGCTCAAGCGGCCACACGCACGCGGTCATGCCGGACGGCAGCTATAAGTGTCCGCGCGCGGGACAGTTCTGCAGCTCGACGAAGAGGTGGCGCCACGTGTGCCACCAGCACGGCTTCGCTTCTGAGAAGCACCACCACCTACGGCGTAGCGGACGCAAACGCATTGGTCCCTTGGACTCTCCTCGCGATGGGTGTGCCATAGGCCCAACGACGTGCCCGCCGCCCGGGTCTCGCCGCCCGGGTCCCCATCCTCTCACCCGGGGCCTCGCTGAGATCCGCCGAGGCCCTTAACTATGTTCACGCCATCGATCGCAGGGGAATCGGTTTGGATCGAGCAAGTCGATTTGGCAGCGCACCTTTCACCGATAACTACGGTCGATGGGTCATTGCAAGCCGCGCGGCTTTTCACAGGAGGCTACGACGGGCACGTGATCGCATGGGACTACCCTGCGATCAGTCTCCGGTGGGCCCGCCGCTTTCCCGACCTCGTGAACTCAGTACGCATAAGTCCAGGACTTGATCTCGTTGCGGTGGCGGTCGCCGACGGGCACGTCTACGTGCTCGATAGCTCGTCTGGGCTTACGCGCGCGCGACTAGGTCCACATGGTGACGACGTAAATGACGCGGCCTGGAGCCGGCACAGTAGAGATCTGCTCGCAGTGGTCTGCGATGCTGGAGATCCGGACGTTCACCTTTGGCACGTCGACGCCACCAAAGATTGGGGGCCGGGCGACAGGCTGGTCGGTCATCAGCACGGCGTGTTCGCGGCGGACTTTTCCCCGCAAGCACATTATCTAGCGACAGCCTCAGAAGACATGACGGTTAGGCTCTGGGATCTCGATGCGAAAGAGCAGGCGGCGGTCTGCGAGCACCCGGGGGATGTTGAGACATTGGCGTGGTCGGCGAGCGGTGAACTGCTCGCTACGGGGTGTGACGACGGCAAAGCCCGACTATGGTCGTCGGAAGGACACCTTGTGAGGGTAATCGACGGCGCAAGCGGATCGGCAAGAAGGGTGTCATTCTCGCCCAGTGGCAGCTTCCTGCTCGTCGGCTCATACGACGGACACTTTCGCCTCCATTCGACCGACACCGGCGAGGTCGTAAACGTGATTCAGCGTCCGCTCCAATGGGAGCGGGCCGGAATTGTTCTCGACGATTCAACCGCGATCCTTGGCACGTTTGGAGGCTCGCCTCTCGTCGAGCATCTTCGGTCCGACGAAGGATCGCCCACCGCAGAACCTAAGTCGGCCAGTCTTCCGGTGCACACGTTGGGAATCAATACGGTCGCCGCCGATCAGGCAGGCGTGTTGCTCCTCGGTACAGATTGCGGACTAATCGTTCGGTCCGCCGGTAGCGAGGAGGTGGTGGCACAGTTTCCGACTTTGCTCACGGCCCTCGCCGTCGCGCCGGGCGGTGAGATCGCAGCGGGGGACTATCTCGGCGCCTTGCACATTCTCACTCCGGAGGGCGAGCTGCTCGTTGAATGCGATACGCGTGGCGGACCTCTGAACTCTCTGGCCTGGCTCCCAGACGGCACGCTTGGGTGTGGTTCGTATGACGGGTCACTACGCCGCGTCGGCGTTGACGGGGCGATCTCCCATGCAGTACGGGCTCACGCTGGCCCAATCAAGTCTGTCGCTTGGTCGCAACCGGCACAGCGTCTAGTCGCGGCGTCGTCCGACAATACGATGACTGCCTGGGCGCTCGATGGACCGGCCTTTCATCACGCCGCTACTTATGCCGCGCCCGATCTGGTCCTCATCAACGCAGTCGCGGCCGCGCCTAGCGAGCCATGGCTCGCACTTGTCTCGCGCGATCGCCACCTCCGACGGTGGTGGCCGCTGTCAGGGGACATCGACGTTTTGCCGGCAGTTCACGCAAAGTCGGTCAAAGCCGTCGCGGTCGCGCAGTCGAATCGCGTGATCGCGACCGGGTCCTATGACGGGACCGTTTGCGCGTGGCATTTTGACCCGGCTGGGACACTCAGTGGGTGGCATCGCGTTGCTTGTCACGGTAAGCCTGGCGTTGCGTCTATGACGCTGCGCCAGGACGGGACCCTTGTATCCGTCGGATGGAACGGGACAGTCGCCCTGTGGTCGGCGGTAGGCGATCTGATGTCCTTCGGAAGCCTAGACGTCCGACCGTTGGGCGGAATCGAGCGCTAGGGTCCCCTTGGCCGCTTTACATGTGCGCCGCGGGCGTGGTATGTGTTGGGCAGGGAGGAAGAATGCTTAGTGTCGAGCTATATGTTGATGACGTGGGCGAGACGGCCGCGTTTTTTTCCAGCTGCCTCGGGTTTCGCGCGGAGCGCCTCGAGCCAACATTCGCCAGTCTGTGGCTCGCTGGTAGTCGCCTGGTCTTGAACGCAATCGACGGGGGCGAGTTCCGGGCTCCGAACCCGATTCTCAAGGACGGTGCTCGCGCGCATCGCGGTGCGGGCCTCGAGCTAGTCGTGAGCGTGGAGGATGTCGATGAACTCTATGGCCGTGTTAGCGGGAGCGGTTACGCGTCCTTCGTCACCGACATCACAGACCAGTACTGGGGCCTGCGCGATTTCCGGTTCTTGACTCCTGACGGCTTTTACGTTCGCGTAACAGAGTTCGACGATGAAGTTCCCGAAGCGCTCGCGACCTGGACGCGCGGACGCGCGGCCAGCCCTTAGAGCAGACTAGGTTACCCGCTCGTGTCACCAGTCTCCACCGCGCAGCGATGCGGCGCAGAGTTGGGGTCCTGCGTCGCTCGGGCCCTCCCGGGTAAGATCCACTGCCTCCGTCATAGCGAAGATCCGGGCGCCGTCGAGTTAACGTCCCTTGACGTAGGTCTCGGAGGTCATTTCGAGCACGTAGGTCTATCTGCGGCACAAGTCACGGCGCTACTGCCGATACTTGAGGACCCGGAGCGGACCGTTTCAGTTCGCGGCTCGACGTTCCTGGAGCGGTTGACTCTGAGCGGAGTCGCCGTCAAGGCGTCAGTCGCGTTCGACGGCGCCGTGTTTAGGCTAGGTGCGAGCTTTCAGCGCTGTACGTTTGAGGCCCTGGCACGGTTCCGCGGGGTGCACTTTCAGGCGCGCACACGCTTCGAGGAGTGCGCCTTTATTGGGCAGGCTAGCTTCTATCACGCGACGTTTGACGCTGACTCTGGATTCGACCTTTCGACGTTTAGCGATCCGTTCGCAACGTTCGAGCTCGCGACGTTCGGGGACCGGGGAAGTTTTTATCGCACACAGTTCGACTGTAACGATGTCCGGTTTACAGGTGTGTCATTCGGCGAGGACCTCTCGTTCGAAGGGATGGTGGTCCAAGGCGATATTCGCTTCGACGACGCCGTCTTTGCCGGCACCGCCAACTTCCACGACGTGACCGTTCGTGGGGGCTGCTCCTTTAAACGAGCTGCGTTTGCCGGCCCGATGCGCTTTACGCGTTCGTCCTTTGCGGGGCTCGCCGACTTCGCCGAGAGCAGCTTCCAGGCGACCGCGTCCTTTAGTCACAGCGAGATCGGTGTGTTGGATCTCACGACCGCTACCTGTGAGGGGTGTTGCCGCATCGACGATGCGGCCGTTGGCGGAGTGAAGGCCGTGGGAGCCAACTTTTGCGACGGGCTGATTGCGGATGGTGCGTCGTTTCGGCATGCGGATTTCTCGCGCGCAACATTCGGAGCTGACGTCCAGATGCGCGAGGTCGAGCTGGGCGCCCGAAGTAGCTTCAGCGACGCTGACTTTGCGGGACGGTGGGATCTGTCATCCGCATCCGTCGGCGAGAAGAGCGAGCTCTGCGACGTCCGAGTTGCAGGCCACGCACACTTTGAGCTTGCGAGAGTTGCGTCCGGAGCTACCGTGCGCGGGCGATTCGGGAGCCTCGACTTAACTCATGCCGACTTTGGCAGCCGTAGCTCGCTCTGCGCTGAGGCGGCGAACATCTACTACCGGTCGGTGACCTTTGATGACTCACTGGAAGTGCGGGTCGCGGGGCGCGTCTGGCTGGATCGCTCGCTCATCACCGTTCCGCTCACTATCGTTGCCATTCCTGGCCGGCAGGCACGAATCGCTTCGCTGGAGCATACGGCGCTAGAGGCGCCACTCGTTCTGGGCGAAGATGTCACACTTATCGAGTGCCGGTTCCGCGGCGCAACGGGGCTCGCGAATCTCCGTCTTCAGGCCGGTGAGGCTCACTTCGCTCGCGTGAGGCGCCGCGCGGTCCTCGCGGAGGAGATCGAGTGGCGCGTCGGGCACGTCAAAGGGCGTAGGGCACGGGCATGGCGGGCAAGGCTGGGACGAGATGGGATCATCGGGGACGCGTCGGGGTGTCCGGAAGCAAGCGATCTCCGCGCGGTGTACCGACAGCTGCGAGCCTCGCTCGAGGACTCGCATGATCCACCAGGCGCGGCGGACTTTTACTATGGCGAAATGGAAATGCGCCGGCGGGGAAGCGCGGATCTACTTGAGCGCGCGTTACTTTACACTTACTGGATCACCAGCGGTTACGGGCTCAAGGCTTGGCGCAGCCTCACCGCCTATCTCGTGGTGGTTAGCAGCGCGGCAGTAGCCTTCCATTGCTTTGCCGCGTCGCTGACGATCGCGGCGGCGTGCGACGCGGACACGACTTGTAAGGCTCTGCACACATCGCTGCCCGCGTCTTTCGCGTTGTCTACGCAAGCCACTTTGACATTCCTGCGCGCGCATGACGTCGAAGGCCTCACCGTCGGCGGTAGCTTCATACTCCTGTTCCTCCGAGTCTCGGGCCCCGTGTTCTTAGCGATGATCATTCTCGCTCTTCGGTCAAAGGTCCAGCGCGCGTGAGTGAGGAACAAAATGAGAGCTAGATGTTTGGAGCAAAGGGTGGACCACATACACAGCGAAAGGACGACATGCCATGAAGCACGAAGCGGCTCTAGTCACCGGTGGAGGTGGGCTGGTCGGGTCCGCGGTAGCACGTGCGCTAGCTGCTCGTGACGTCTTTGTCACCCTCTGGGGCCGGGACGAGTCACGACTTGGGCGCGTGGCCGATGAGATAGGTGGGCAGGCAGCGCGAGTTGACCTCGCAGTCGGTGAGCAGGTGGAGGAGGGTGTCAGCGCGCTTGCGGCTCAGGGGCCAACAGTCTCACTGGTGGTTCATTGTGCCGGAGTGTGGACACCAGGGACCATCGCTGAACTCGACGCCGGAGTCATCCGAACTCACCTCGACGCGATGGTTCTCGGGAGTTGCCTTGCCGCGAGGGCCGCACTAAGGCTGTTCTTGGGCGCGTCGGACGGGCACTTCGTGCAGATTGCGGCCGCGTCCGCGAAACCGGGCTTCCCAGAAACGGCACTGAATATGGCGGCTAAGCGAGCGCAAGACGGGCTACAGGAGGGGCTTACCCGAGAGCTTCGCGGTGGCGATGTGCGCCTGACGACGCTGTACCCGGATTCGATCGCAGAGGCCGCGAGCGACGCGGTCGCGACCGGCGCAGCGATGTCAGCGGCAGACGTGGCCGACGCCGTGCTGTTCGCGGTGGACGCCGCGGCTACGGTTCACGTCGACGAAATCGTTCTGACCGCACCGCGTACCGGTCGCTGGGAGTAGGCAGGACCGTCTTTAAAGTGGCGAGACCTAGCCCACTAAGTGGCAGGGTCCTCTACGGATCACCTCAGGTGGTGGACCGTTACCTGCGCTTGCGTGATGCACCCGACGGTAATGCGCTGATGGAGGAGCCATATGTCCTCGCCATGCTGAATGATGTCACGGACAAGCGCGTCCTTGACTTGGGCTGCGGGGATGCGCGCCTCGGGGACCGCTTACTGAGCGCGGATTGTGCTTCATACACGGGGATCGATGCTTCAGAGGAGATGGTGACGCGCGCCCGTAGCCGTTTAGGCTCTACGCACCTCGTATGCTGCGCGCTTGAAGAGTTCGCACCGCCACCGGGCGCCTACGACGTCGTCGTGGCACAGATGTCCCTTCATTACGTGGCAGACTTGGCGTCGATCTTTCGCGCGGTCCGTCGAGCCCTCCGCGACCCCGGCATGTTCGTATTCTCCGTCGAGCACCCTGTCATCACATCGTGCTACGACTCGGCGGTGGCAGACGATGTTCCCGAGCGGTGGGTCGTCGCCTCGTACTTCGACCGGGGTCCGCGCGTTGTCCGTTGGCTTGGCGAACTGTCGATCAAGTACCACCGTCCAGTTGAGGACTATTTGAAACACCTTGCCGAAGCCGACTTTCAGACTGTCGCGATGAAGGAAGGCGAACCAACGACGGAGGTCGACCTGCCAGACGTCCTCCTACGGGTTCGTCGCTCGGTTCCGCAGTACTTGATTGTCGGCGCTAGGACTGCTTCGTAAGCCAAGGATTGGTTGAAGTCGCGCAACGACCGTTGTGCGAACCGCCCTCAACCGCGGTGTCCGGCGAGTGCGGCACCATCCAGGGAGTGTCCGGCCGTGTAGCCGCCGAGTTCAGTCCGAACCGCCCACCGGGAAAGCGCGTCTCACCGAATCGGAAGACTGAGAAGTCTGGCGTGCGCGCTGCGAGCGGGCTTTTTGAGGACGCCGGCATGGTGGTTCAAGCCATTGAGGGCAGCAATGACATCGGTAAGGACCTCTACGTGGACATCGCGGAGGCCGGCGTGGTTACCGGGGAGCTGATTGCTATCCAGGTAAAGAGCGGCAACTCCTACCGGCGCAAGTCCGGCTATGCGATCCCATGTAGCCAAGACGACCTCACGCTATGGGCCGCGAGCTCGGTCCCGATCTTCGGAGTGGTGTTTGACCCGGACTCTGGCAGCCTGCACTGGACGAACCTCACCGCGTGGGCACGATCTCAGAGCCGCGAGGCCCCGCCTCGCGCCGCCCCGGTCTCGGCGACGTGGAGGCTCAACTCGCGAACGCTCGGCCAATTCGTGCTCGAGGCGAGAGCGTTTCTGGCCGCGTCCGGCCCTCCCGCGCTACTCGGCCTGGCTGACCCCGATCCACGGGTCCAGCGAGATGCCGTCTACGACGCATTCGCACTCGGCCGGCGAGATGCGCGGGCTTTGCTGCTTCTGCGTGCTGCGCTCCGATACCTGGATGCCCCGGAGGCTCTTCGGCCGGCAATCCACTTCCTAGCGCTCTGTGTCGGTCATGGTGACATCGCCTGGTCAGCTGCGAACTGGCTTGATGACCGGATTCGATCGCATGTCCGAAACCACTTCGACTGGTCCGACGAGGAGTACCGGAAGCTCCTCGCTGCTCCCGACCCCGAAGAATGGTCACGTGGAGGACTCGGTCAGGATGTCGCCGCTCTGGTTTGTTCTGGATGGGGACCTGATGTCGAAAAGGCACTTCAGCGGGTTGCGGTCGGGTCGAACGAGGATGCCGCCTCGGCCGCCTTGATGCTCCTGATCTCCGGGATCGAGGGCAGCGATGCGATAGCGGTCCTTGATTCGCTCGAACCGAAGCTACGGGCGCTCAAGGGCTCGACTTGGGTCAGTGAACTGCGGGCATGCATAACCGAGCACGGCTCGGTCTCCTTGTGGTGACTGCCGGACGGTAGTCGCGCCCGAGGGACCACGCTTCCCGCTCCCCCTGAGGGCAGCTCAGACGAGTTGCCCTCAGGGGTCGGACTGCCTAGGGGTTGTGCCAGTGCTCCTGAAACCAGCCGCTCATGATCCCGTTGTAGTGCTCCTTGCGGGCCGTTAGCGTCCGGGTCGCGCCGTCCCCGCAGGCGCGACAAGTACAGGTGACCGAGTAGTAACCGTCCCCGAGGTGAACGCCGGTCACCCTCAGTGTGCCGTCATCCAACCCGCGATCGGGCAGCCGGCTCGGATACCTGCGCCTTGTCCGCGAATGACTGGTCACGCGACAGCCGCCTGAGCCTCGACCCGATCCTTGAGGCTGCCGAGCTTGGTCCCGAGGACCCGCGATACCTGCTGGTACAGGTTGTAGCGCGGCATAACTACCGCCGTCAGCGCCTCCTCTGAGAGGGCGCTGTCGACCTCGTTCGGCGGCCACTTAGCGCTGCCGCGTACGGCCAGCACGCCGATCACGGCCTCAACGAGCTGCTGGGCGTACCACTCCTTGACCACCTCGGGCACGGTCTGCTCGACGCCCGGGTAGCCCTCGTACAGCCTGGCGAAGTGCTTCACGAGGTCGTTGTAGACGCGGAAGTCCTCGTTGATCAGGAGCACGTTCTGGGTGCTGTTGACGTATGAGGCTGCCCGATCCTCGAGCGTGTCGTCGGCCGAGCGGGTCCCCTTTGCGATCGAAACCCACTTGATCTCCGGGAAGGTCGACTGCGGCGTCAGCGGCTCGGCCGGATCACCCTCGTCCTCGTCAACGTACGCGCCGTAGAGGTCGGCCGCCGTGCCGCCCCTGCTCCCGGACTTGCCCTTCTTGGCGGACTCGTCGGTGTCACCTTCGCCGGCTCCGCCGCCAGCGGCATCGCCGCTCGCATTGACGGACCCGCTGCTGGACCGCCGGTACCGCGTGAACCGCATCAGCTGCTCGATCTTCTTGAGCCGCTGGCGGATGTTCTCCTCATGGTTGCCGTTGCTGTCGCGGCTGAGGAGCTCGTCCATCATCTCCTTGATCTCGGCGGGCAGGTGCTCGCGGAAGTCCGCCGCCCAGTCCTCCCACGGGAGCGGCTCCCCGTTGGCCAGCAACTGGCTACGCGCCGTGTTCGGCGTCATCTCCTGGTCGCTGTCGGGCTGGACGTAGATCACCACGCGCCGCGAGCCAAACAGGACGCCGAAGTGCATGAGCTGGCGGATGCCGGCATTGCCGTCCCGCAGCTCGTACAGCTCATCCTGGAAGAGCGCCGCGACGTGGCCGCTACTCAGCCAGTAGGAGGGATCGCCCACCTTGTCCTCGTTGAGCAGCCACCAGTAGGCAGTCGCGTTCCCGTCGTCTTCGCCGACCCGGAGGGACCCACTCGCCTCCGCGTTCATGTCGAGGTAGTGCGCCTGGCCAAAGGCCTGTCGCATGATGCCACCGTCCTTGGCGTAGGTCGTCGGCCGGTTCGGCCACTCGGACGGATCGCTCTTAGCGAATTCGCGCACCCTCACGGTGACGCCATCCGGGAACCGCATGAAACGCCGGTTGAGGTAGCGGACCAGCCACCGGACGGCACCGACCGCACCCTCCGGCGGGAGCATCGTGTTGGCGTCCCCGCTGCGGCCGAGCAGCGTGACCATCGTCCCGTGACCCGCCTCGATGATCTCGCGGGGCAGCACGTCCGGCCTCAGGCGGCGCCAGTGCTGGAAGGTGTTGTCCCGCTGGCGCAGGTAGGGCTTGATGCCGTACTCGTTGGTGTCCGGGTCGCGCCAGAAGTGAATCTGGTGGACCTCGCCGTTCTTGTACGACGTGTAGATCAGACCCTCCGGGTTGCTGACCCCGGCGGTGATCTTCGCCCCGACCCCGAAGTTGCGGTCGAGCGCCTGCACGCCGACAGAGCTTGCGAGGTGGTTGATGTACTCGACCATCTCGGGGCCGGTCATGCCGTCGCCGTTGTCCCAGATGCTCAGCTTGTAGGTCGGCTTCTGGCCGGACTCGAGCTGCGCGTTGAACACGTGCCACTCGACATCCCAAACGACCTGGTAGCCGCGGTCGGGCGCCTCTGCGTCTACCTCCGCCGCGCGCGCGACGGCTTCGAGCGAGTTCTTGGTGAGCTCGCGGTACTCCTGGAGCGGCGCGGTGTCGGCCGCCAAGCGCTCCAGCAGGAACGCAGCCTGCCGCAGCTCGATGGGCATAGTGGTGCCAGTGAGAACGTCCGTCTCCACGGACCCTCCTTACGATCGGGAGCGGCACGACCCGCAGGTAGGACCACTCGATGTATGGGCGCCGGCGCGGCGCGAGGCGGCCCACGAGGCCCGAAGGCCCGGGAGGCGAGCAACACGCAGCCCGACTGGCTGCAACGTAGCGGTTAGGGGCGACGGAAGGGAAGGGCGCGATCTGCGATTAGTCCGCTAACTGCGGATTCTTCGGGACGCGCACGGTCCGGAGGCTGCCCGGCTCCAGCTTGTGGCTGCCGCCGTGGTAGCGCCGGCTGACCTGGTGTAGCTCGGCTTGTCCCGCTTCTGATCGCAGCCACCTCGCGACCGAGGCCGGGTCCCCGCCGGATTTCAGCGTGATCCCGAAGAGGTTGTTCGACGGGATGGCCTGCGCCTCGTTCACCACAACTCGGAAGTCCGACTTTGCCAACGGCGAGATCAGCAGCTGGGGTCGTAGCAAGTTCGTTAGGACGTACCACGGCTCGCGCTGGGATGGCAAGAACCGGGCCTTGACCAGTGGTGCCCACTTACGGACGTACTCGAGCACGTAGTCCGATAGCTCGTAGTCCGGCGGGATCGTCAGGAGCCAGCGGCGGGTGGACGCGTCCCCGTAGGTTCGGTGGGTCTTGACCGTTAGGCGTTCGCCGTCGAAGCCTCGAAGCGTGAGGATGCCGGGAGCGAGCACTTCGCCGGGGAGGCTGTCTGCCACGCTGTCGGTCAGAAAGAACATCTCCTTGGCGCCAGTCGCGACGCCGCGCCGAACGACCGCGATCTCGGAGAGCGGAACGGTTTCACCGTCCGGATGGATCGGCGTCTTCGGCCAGAACCAGTTGGCCGGCTCCGGCTCGGTGCGCGAGAGGGCCCACGACTGCTGGACCTCGATTGACGGATTGTGAAGTTCAACGCGCGCTAGCTGAAGCGGCGACCGGCGCTCTAGCTCCGGTCCGACGAGCACTATTGCTGCCTGGACTGAACGTCCCGTGAACGCACGTGTAGTGGCCGGGGTCCGCTCAACCCTGACCGCACGGCGGGACTCCCAAAGCGTTCGCCGGAGCCCTCGGCTGGCGCGTGTGTAGCTAAACGAGCCGGGGACCACCATGCAGCACAGGTCGTCGGACCGCATCCGCTTCAAGGTCGCCGCCAGGAAGAGCATCGCGAGATTCGCGTGTCCGCTGTCGATTACGCCACTCGCGGCGTCAGCGGCCTTTCGTCGATCCTCGAACGGAAGTTCCTGAACTCGCGTGTAGGGCGGATTCCCGAGCGCCACGACGGGAACGGCGGCACCTTCGGCGTAGAGCTCGTCAAGCTGAGCCAAGTAGTCGCCTAAGACCAGCTCGACACGCTCCAGCGTGGCCGCATCGAGCGGCTCGGCTTCGGCCTCGAAGGTGATGCGGGCGGCCAGCAGTCCCAGGGTCACGACATTGACGTCGACGGCGATCACTCGCGCACGCGGCCAACGGCGCGCGGCCGCAATTGTGAAGGCACCGGATCCCGCTCCGGGATCGATGACGCAGGCTGGGGGTCCATTGAGCTTGAGGTCGACCAGGTCGAGCATGTGCTCGACGATCGGCTCGGGCGTAAAGACGGTGCCGAGACGACGGCGATTGGACGGAGAGATGCTGGCGTCGTAGAGGACCGCGAGCGGATCCCTCCAGCCGCCGAGGCCGTCGCGCACAAGGTCGATGACGTCATCCGGAGGTGTGGGCGCAGACAGCGCCCATTCCCGCACTTCCTCGGGCCAGCGCCCGACGTGAGCTTGGCCGACAACTGCGGCGACACCGCCAAGAGCACCGAGGAGCCGTCGCTCTGCTGCATCCGCACCCGGGACGGCAGGGGTCGCTTCGACCGTGATGTTCTTAGCCCATCGACGAAACGCACGCGCCAGGCGGGGCGCCATGTTGACGGGGGACGATTCGCCTCGCATCGTTACCCGCTTCTATACGGCGGGACTGGGGATGGTCAATATGTCGGCCGGACGAGCCACCTCCATCGTCGCGAGCCTAGGCTAGAGGCCGTTTGGAGTACTCTGAGCCCGATGGCTGAACCCCGCTATGAGACGTACAAGGACTCGGGTGGCAACTACCGCTGGCGTCTGATTGCGCCGAACGGACGGAAGGTCGCTTCATCGGGCGAGTCGTTCTCCTCGCAGACCGCGGCGAAGCGCGCGGTGCAGACGGCGAAGCGTCACGCGAGCAAGGCGAAGTTGCCGAAGCCGGCGCCACGGCGCAAGCCGAAATAACTCGGGCCAGCTGGATAAGGGTCAGGACCCCGGGGTCCGCGCCTCGGGCAGGTCGGCGTCCGACTCAGATGTGGCCAGCTCGAACCAGGCGCGCACGCGCAGCGGCAGGACCCCGGGGACATCCGCCACAAATGCAAGTAGCTCATTTTCGGAGATCACTTCCGTCACGACCTCGGGGTCGCCGTCGTAGGTGCCGCAGGTTGCGAAGGCGAAAGTGTCAGTCTCCTCGTCGGCGCGCGCATCTGCCAATGCTTGGAGGTCAACGTGGTCAGCACCTGTCTTGACCTGAACAATCCCGCGCCGGCCGGTCTGCCGGTGGATCATGGTCCACTCGTACGCGGGCGTGTCGCGTTTGCGGGCTCGCGGCAGCGCGATGTAGTCGCGGGTCAGCTGCAGCCAGACGTATATGAGATCCTCGACGTCGTACGGGTCCAGATGGCTCTTCAGGACGTCTAGGGGAGTGACCGCCAGCTTTGGTGCTGGTCGTCCATGCAGTTTTTCCCACAGGACCGGCGTCAGCTCGCGGGCTGGATGGTCGTGGATGCGACTGAAGCTGGACCCCCGTACCCACAAAGCGTCGGATAACGCCGCCGGGCACCTCCAGGTCATTCAAAGGGCGCGGAGCCCAATCGGCATCGCGTACCTGATGCACATCAACAAGGCGTGCCGCCTCGCTGCCGTCATAGCGGTAACCGCCAGTGATGCGGCACAGCCAGTACCGCCCGTGGGTGTCGCGAGTCCAAACAAAGTCCCCTGTCTTCGCTTCAGCCCCGAAGCGCCGGACCGTCTGGGCGGCGATGCGGCCCCATCCGGGAGTGTCGTGGATTCGCCGGCAAGCGTCCTCGAGCGGGACGTCCGGACTGAGTTCGTCCATCCGCCACCCAATCCCGATGAGCCCTTCGCGAAGGCAGTGATCGACCTGTGCTGCGTGGTCAATGCCCTCTAGCGTCGAGCGCAACTTTGTCCGCCACAGAACGGGCAGCTCCAGGTCATCGTGAGGGACCTCAGCTGGAGGAGGGGTCAACGTCGTCTTCCCCGGCTCGGCCGCTCACCCACGGTGACGTACCAGTTGTACTCATCGAGGTACTTCGCAAGCGTCTTCCGCACGCCATAGTCGAGGTGGTGCTGGAGCCACTCCTCAATTGCCTCCGGAGCGATCCCGGATTCGTCGACGAGTCGCCAGCGAGGCCGTGCATCTCGGTCAGAAACTCCTCATAGTCGTGCGCGAACGGCTTGATGTTGTTGTCCCACATAACAAATGCGTCGGGCAGCGGCACGTGGAGGAACTTCGAGGCGGCGGTGTCCCCCATCGTGGGGATCGCCTCCTTGAGCGACAGCGCGGCTTCGTAGCTCTCCATCATCTCGGGGGCGCGCTCGACGAAGTCGTCGGCGAGCAGTGCGACACCTTCGAGGCGCTCAAGCGACGCGACGTGGTCGCTAATCCAGCTGGATATGGCCTGCACCGAGGGTTCGCGCGGGAGGTGGCATGACCATGTGTTCAAGAACAGAACGATGTCCCGACCCCTCGCCGCTCGTTCACGCATCGGTCGTTCCTGCATGATCCGCAGACAACCCCAGATATGCCGGGTCCTCCCGGCCCTGCCTCGAGATGTTCGCGCGGTAGCCCTCGAGCTTCTCGACGAACTCTCGCCACGTCAGACGGTCCCAACGGAGCGGTGCCACGGAGCGGATTCTGATCGCAGGCTTCTCGCGAGTGCAAGTCCGTGCGCTGAAAGCATGGAAACCGCAACCCCCAGCCGGGGGTTGCGCTCCGGACACTCGGCCTGCGAGCCTTCGCCGGAATGAGGCGCCCCGAGAAGTCGTCCAACGCCACTCAAGGAAGGAGTCCCTCGTGTTCAAGGTAATGACCTGGAACGTCGAGAACTTGTTCCGGCCCGGCGCTCCCGCCGGCCTACCATCTCAAGCCGTGTTCGAGCAAAAGCTCGATGGCCTCGCCGCGGTAATCGAGTCGCAGTCGCCAGATGCGCTTGCGGTTCAGGAGATCGGTGACCCCGATGCCCTCGACGACCTCATCGCTCGGCTTACCGGCACCTGGCATCAGCGCGTATCGAGCCACCCGGACCGGCGCGGTATTCGTGTCGCCTGGCTGACGCGAGCCCCGATCTCGGCACCCGAGGACATCACCGACTTTCCACCGCCACTCGGCCCTGTTCAGAGCGACGACCAAGGCGGCAGCGAGGCGGCGACCGGGCGCGGAGTACTCGCGGTCACGGTCAAGCACGGGGGCAGCGATGTTCGGCTCGTCACCGCGCACCTCAAGTCAAAGCTGCTGACCTTCCCGGGCGGGGTCTTTCAGCCGACTGATGAGGACGAGCGCGCTCGCTTCGGTGCCTACGCGCTCTACCGGCGAACCGCCGAAGCTGCCACCGTGCGAGTGGCGGTCAGCGCGATGCTCGGGAACGCGGGAGACACCCGCGCGCTAGTGGTGACGGGTGACCTGAACGACACGCCGGAAGCAGCGACGACTCAGTTGCTGCTCGGCCCCCCGGGCTCCGAGATTGGCACGCCCGGGTTTGCTCAGCCGGACCACGGCGATCGCCAACGGCTCTGGAACCTGGCGCCGCTGATGCCGCCGGGCAAGGATCACTCGCGCGTGAACCACGGACGCCCGGAGCTGATCGACCACATCCTGGTCTCCGCAGCGCTCGTCCACAAGTCGCCGTCGGCCGAGGCGGTCATCGAGCAGCCACTGCCGTCGGTCACAAACGACCCCACGGCGCGCCACGGCGCGCCGAGCTCCGACCACGCGCCAGTCGTCGCGACCTTCGACGTCTAGCGACCCAAAGCCGACGAGGAGTCAGCGCGGACTGGTAGCTGCCACGTGCCCCCCCGTGCTCGCGAAGCGGGTCGCACAAGCGGCAATGTGCGCCCTGCCCTCGTCGTCATTGTGACGAGGCTCCGCGACCTGGCTAGACCGCGCGCGTTGGAATGCCGCTGACTTACCGTGCCTCGGTCTGCACTTTGCCGTTCAAAGCGCAGTCGACGATGGAGCCTTTAATTGACGGACCCCCACACTGTACGTAAGCCACCGCGCGTACCAAATGCACGGGCGAGTAAATCATTGGGGTCCAGCTAATCGTGATGCCACCGCTCTTCGAGGACGCGGCTCGGTCTGTCGGTACCCCGTTTACGTCGTAGGTCGCGCTTTGGGTGTAGCCCGTGTCTTGACGGGCAACAAGCTGCGTCGGCAAATCCGACTTCAGGCCGAGTGGGTATTGGATCCATCGTGCCCACTCGGTCTTGCATCTGGACGACCAGCGGAGTTCGAGGCGGGCGCCGCTGAGGTCCTTCGATGCGAGGGTCTGGGCACCGGACGAACAGCCTGTCTTATGCGGGTCCTTACCAGAGCAGTAATCGCCGTAGCAGCCGTTGGACGGATGAGGTGTGTTGGGTGGTGTGCTGCACGGTGGGACGCCAGGGGAATGCTGGTTGATCCCGACGCCGTCGTTGATGAAATGCTCGTTGACCCACCCGCTCCCATGCCCGGGTCCTCCAACGACGGTCGCCTGCTCCCACATCGTGTTGCTCGAGCCGGGGACCGTAGTTCCCGACCGGTAGCAATGTACGGCAATAGTGGTGCCGTTGTAGACGCCGTTGCCTGCTTGGGCGACCGGCGTGTTCCAGTCCGGGGCCGATCGCCAATAGATCCCGCCGGCGGCATTCATCGCCTGGTAGGTCGGATCGGCAATAGCAGCGTCCGCGAGCAGGGACGATGCGAAGACTCCGAACAACAGGGAGAGCGAGACTACCGTCGCGACCCTCCGCATCACGACGCGTAAAGTCCGGAAGGGTTCTGCCGCGATTTGCGTTCCTGTGCGTGCCAAGGCGACTCTCCGCTCGGGGTTTCTTGGCGATCGCGCGCGTCGCGGGATCCCTTGCCGTCCTGTCCGGCAATCCTTTGCCGGCACCATCGACCATAACCGAGATGTGCTTGGTTCGCCAGCGCGTTTTAGCGCTCAACGGGCGCGGGTGCCGTGCTCAGACGGGCACGGTCGCTCGACGAGCGCCTGGCGTGGGCTCGAGAACAGGGTTGAGGGGTTCGAGGAGCCGCACTGGCAACAGCCGTTCGTGATTTGCGACTACGCCGAACTGCAATCGGCGAGGCGTCGCCCAGCCGGGCAGCAGTCAACGCTTGCATCCGTTGAGTCTGGTCAGCGAGACCCCGAGCTCGGGGTTCGATAGAAGTCCGCTTAGCTCCACTGAAGCGCGCCTCGACGGCGAACCGTTCATCCCTCACGAATGGGCGCGGACAACGGGAAAGCGGCGACACGACGGCGACTCGGTGCGGCGCTGGCAGGCTTGGTATCGGTCGCCGTCGTCCTGTTCGTCTCGTTCTGGCTGACGCAGAGCATGGAGAGCGAGGGCGCGTGCGGCGGGAGCGGTGGCGAGCCCTACGCCGCGCCGGGCTCGCCGCAGCTGGGGTTCTGCGAGCACGTCTACGACCACGTGAGCGACCTCTGGACGTTCGTCCCTCCGCTGGTGGCCGCGCTGGGGGCGGTCCTCCTCGTAGCTCGGAACGCGCGCTGGGCCTACCGCGCCCTCCTCGCGCTGTCGCTGGTCCTTGTCTTCTTGCCGCGGATCATCTCGGGTTTCCTCTCCAACCACTGAGCGACCCCCACGTGGGTGTTGGCTGGCGCTCGCCCCTCAGCGCAGCACGCGGTCCAGCAGCTCCTCGACCCCGGCGCGCGCGTTCCGCGCCCGCTTGCTGCGCGGCCCGGCGCGGGCGATCAACAGCGCCGCCTCGAGCGTCGCCGCCAGGAGCATGTGCGCGATCGGGTGGACGATCTCCTCCGGGAAGCGGCCGGTGGCCTCCAGCCCGCCGACCAGGAGGCCGAAGCCGTGCCGCTCGTCGATCTCGCGCCAGCGCGACCAGCCGACCACCGACGGCGCGTCGATCAGCGTGATCCGCAGGACGGTGGGGTCGGCCGCCAGGTCGAGCCACGCGCGGCAGCCCGCGCGGATCGCCTCCGTCGGGTCCTTCTCCTTCGCCGCCGCCGCGCGCAGCGTCGCCGCCACGCGCGCCTCCACCGACTCGAGCACGGTCTCGAACAGCACCTCCTTGCTCGGGAAGTGGTGGTAGAAGGCGCCGCGGCTCACCCCCGTCTCCGCCAGGACCGTCGCGATCGACGTCGCCTCGTAGCCGAGCTCGGTGAACAACCGCTCGGCGACCTCGAGCACCTGCGCGCGCGTCGCCTGCCCTCGCTCGACTCGACGGTCTGTGGCCAATCTCACTGTCACTCACCTCATTCTATTAGACCGACGGTCGGTTTCTTTTGCTAGGGTCCCCCATCTCGCATGAGGTTCGGGATCATGGGCAACCAGGCGTACTCGGTCGCGGCGCAGGGGCCGTTCGACGTGGACGCGCTGATCGAGGACGCTCGCCGCGCGCGGCGCGACGGCATGGCCAGCTACTGGATCGGCCAGCAGTTCGACTGGGACGCCTTCAGCCTGCTCGCCGTCCTGGCCCGCGAGGCGCCGGAGATCGAGCTCGGCACCGCCGTGACGCACCTGTGGACCGCGTTCCCGGTCCACATGGCCCAGCAGGCGATGTCGCTGCGCGTGCTCAGCGAGGGCCGCTTCACGCTCGGGCTCGGCCTCGAGCACGAATGGGTGATCCGGCAGATGTGGGGGCTCGACTGGGATCGGCCGGTCTCGCGCCTCGCCGAGTACCTCGACGTCGTCTCCTCGCTCCTCTGGACCGGTCGGGCCGAGCACAGCGGCGACTTCTACGAGATCCACACGGCGTTCCTCCGCTTCGAGCCCGATCCGCACATGCAGATCCTCCTCGGCGCGCTCGGCCCGCGCATGCTGAGGCTCGCGGGCGCCAGGGCGAACGGCACGACCACCTGGCTGACGGGCCCGCGCACCATCGAGGAGCACATCGTGCCCACCATCCGCGCCGCCGCCGAGGCGGCCGAGCGACCGCCACCGCGCGTTATCCCGCTGATGCCGGTCGCCGTGACCGGCGACGCGGCCGCCATGCGCGAGCGCGTGAGCGAGGAGATGGCGATCTACCACCGCATGCCCTCGTACCAGGCGATGCTCGCGCGCGAGGGCGCGAGCGGCGCCGGCGAGACGGGCGTGTTCGGCACGCGCGCCGAGCTAGAGGACGCCCTCGGCCGCCTCGCCGAGGCTGGCGCCACGGACTTCGGAGCGATCCTGTTCGGAACCGACGACGAGCAGGAGGCCACCCGCGAGCTGCTCCGCGACCTGTCCCCGACGAAGGAGGTCTCCCGATGACCGTCAAGCACGCCACGCGATCCAGCGAGGTGGTCGCCGCCTACGCGGCCGCGAAGAGCCGCGCCGACGCGGAGGAAGCCGTCCGCCACTGCACGGACGACTTCGTCGTCGACACCGTCGCGTTCGGGATCAGCATCGAGGGGCGCGAGGCCAACCGCGCCTCTTTCGAGGCGTTCTTCGGCGTCTTCCCGGATTACGGCGCCGCGCTCGAGGGCACGGCCGGGGACGGCGAGGAGCTCGCGAGCTGGGGCACGATCCGCGCGACCATGCGCGGGCCGTTCGGCAGCATCGCGCCCACAGGACGCCGGTTCGAGCTCCCGTACGCGTGCGTCTGGCGGGTCCGCGACGGCCTCCTCGCATACGAGCAGTTCTTCTTCGACCTGCATCAGATGTGCGAGCAGCTCGGGCTCGAGGCGCCGGCGGTGCTCGCCGAGATCCACGGAGCGCGGTCATGAGGGCGAGGGCGAGCTGGCGCGACCCGGTCCTCGGCACGCCGCGCATCCTCGAGCTGCCCCAGGGCCGCATGCGGTACTACGACGTGGGCGAGGGCGAGCCGCTCTTCTTCGTGCACGGCGGCTTCGTGAACGCGAACCTCTGGCGGAAGGTCGTGCCGCTGCTCGCGGGCGACTTCCGCTGCGTGGTCCCGGACCTCCCGTTCGGGTCGCACACGATCCCGATGCCCGCCGCGGACCTGAGCAGCGCCGACGGTCTCGTCGACCTCGTGACGGGCGCGATCGACGCGCTCGACCTCGACCGCGTGACGCTGGTCGGCATGGACACGGGCGGGGCGATCTGTCAGTTCGTCGTCACGCGCCGGCCCGAGCGGATCGCTCGGCTGGTGCTGACGTCGTGCGACTACCGCGACAACTTTCCGCCGCGGATGTTCACCCACCTCAAGCTCATGGCGCGGATGCCGGACCGGCTCCAGACGGCGCTGTTCACGCCGATGCGCCTGAGCGCGCCGCGCCGGCTGCCGTTCGCGTTCGGCTGGCTCGCCCACACGCACGACCGCGCGGCGGAGGACACGTGGGTGCTGCCCGCGCTCGAGGACCGCGCCGTCCTCGCGGACACCAAGCGGATGCTGCGGCTCTTCGACAGGGAGCTGCTGAACCGCACGGCCGACCTGCTGGGCACGTTCGACGGCCCGGCGCTCGTCGCCTGGTCGGCGGACGACAAGGTCTTCCCGGTCGCCGACGGCAGGCGACTCGCGGCCGAGCTCGGCAACGGGCGCTTCGAGTTGATCGAGGGCGCCCGCACGTTCTCGATGGAGGACCAGCCCGAGCGGCTGGCCGCCGCGATCGCCGTCTTCATGGCGGAGACCAGCCGGGCGGCGCCCGTCCGCCAGAGCGCGTAGATGATCGGTTTAGGGACCGGGGGCTGCCGGGCCCGCCGGCGACTACCCTCCCGCCGATGCGGCGGGCCCTCAGCGCGGCGATCGTCCTGGCGCTGCTCGCGGCGGCGCCCGGTGACGCACGGGCCCTGCGCGCCGGGGCAGGCCGCTCCGACGTAACGCCGCCGACCGGCTTCTACACGATGGGCTACGTGCGGTCGGACGCGGTCGCCCGCGGCCAGCACACGCGCCTCTACGCCCGGGCGATCGTGCTCCAGCGCAGCAGCAGGAAGATCGCGCTCGTCTCCACCGACCTCGGGTTCACGCCGGGAGGGCTCGTGACCGAGCTGGCCAGGAAGCTGCGGTCCCGCGGATTCGGCGAGCGCAACGTGGTGATCTCGGCATCGCACACGCACTCGGGCCCCGCCGGCTACTCGCCGTTCGGCTCCGACAACTTCGTCGCCCCGACGATGGGGACGCCGTCGTCGTTCAACGTCGCGACCGACCGCCAGCTCTACAGGTTCCTGATCGACCGCACGGCGCTGGCGATCGCGCGCGCGGACGACGACCGCGGCCCCGCGCGCGCCGGCTGGGGCGCAAGCACGCTGACCGGGGTCACGCACAACCGCAGCCTCGAGGCGCTGCTCGCCAACTTCGGCAGGGACCTGCCGTACGGGGACGGGCGCATGAGCATGGTCCCGGGCGGTTACCGCCGCACGATCGACCCGCACGTGGACGCGCTGCGCGTCGACCGCGTGCGCGCTGGCCGGCGCGTGCCGATGGGCGCCTGGCTCGACTTCGCCGACCACGGCACGGTCGACCCGTACACGTTCGGCGTCTACAGCGCGGACCACAACGGGCCGGCGGAGCGCGTCTTCGAGGCCGCGGTCCGGCGCGCCGGACGGGTGCCCCGGAACGAGGAGGTGGTGGCCGCCTACGGGAACTCGGACGCCGGCGACATGTCCGCCGGCCTCGGCCGCCGCGGTCCGGCCAAGGCCGACGAGGTCGGGCGCGCCGAGGCGCGCGCGATGCTCCGCGCCTGGCGGCGCGCGGGACGCCGCCTCCGCGCGAACCCGCCTTTCGCGCAGCGTTGGACGCGAGTCTGCTTCTGCGGGCAGAAGGTGAAGGGCGGCGGCGAGGTGGCCAACGAGCCGTCGGTCGGCTTCCCGTTCCTGACCGGCTCGGAGGAGAACCGCGGCCCGCTCTACGACGAGACCCACGTGAACCACGAGGGCGACCGGCTGCCGATCGCGTCCGGCCCTCAGGGGCGAAAGATCCAGTCCCTCGGCCCGCCCGAGGCCCAGTTCCCGACCGCGGTGCCGCTGCTCGCCCTCCGCCTGGGCGATCGGATCCTCGCGTCGGTGCCCGGCGAGATGACGGTGGAGATGGGCCGTCGCACGCGCGCGGCCGTGCTCGCCGCCGGCCGCCCCCTCGGTGTCCGGCGGGTGGTGCTGTCGGGATACGCCAACGAGTACGTGCACTACTTCACGACGCCCGAGGAGTACGAGAAGCAGCACTACGAGGGCGGCTCGACGCTGTTCGGCACGTTCAGCTCCTACCTGATCCGTGACGGCCTGGCGAACCTGACCGCGCGGCTCGCGGACGGGCGGCCGGCCCCCGCGCCGCACCCGTTCGACCCGACGCACGGCGTGGAGCCCGACGACACGCCGTACGGACCGGGCGCCGGCTCCGCGTCCGTTCGCGCCCAGCCCCGAACGACGCAGCGCCTCAGGCGCGCCGCGTTCTCGTGGCGCGGCGGCGAGCGCGGTCTCGACCGCCCGCTCGACCGGCCGTTCGTCACGATCGAGCGCCGCGCGCGGGGACGCTGGCGCAGGGTGACCGACGACCTCGGCCTGCTGATCGTCTGGCGCGTGGACGACGAGGGCGTCTACACCGCGCGCTGGCAGGTGCCGATCGGAGCGCGCCCCGGCCGCTACCGCTTCGCCGTGACGGCCAACCGATACGGACTTCGGTCGAAGCCGTTCCGGGTGGTGCGGGCGACCACCCTACGGGCGCGCCTGGTCCGCATCGCGCGGCGCCATGCCGTGGTCGCGCTCGACTACCCGCGTCTCGACGACGCCGCGGACCTCGTGAGCCATCCGCGCTCGGCCTCCGGCGGCCGTGTCATCGCCATCGTCGCCGGCCGGCGCGTGACCGCGCACGCGCGCCGCGGGCGCGTGAGGGTCCCGCTCGGGAGCGCCACGAGACTGCGTATCGTCGGCGGCGCGGACCGCTACGGCAATCGCGCCAAGCGGTAGCGGTCAGCCCCGGCAGGGCCGCACCACCACTCCCTCCCAGGTGCCGGTGACGTTGCCCACGAAGCCGTTCCCGCTCGCGCGGCTGAAGCGGAGCCGGTAGACGCCGAAGAGCCGCGCGCCCTCGAACTCCTTCGCCTCCGCCTTCTCGACGGCGCCGCAGAAGCGCCCCAAGTCGATCCTCGTGGTCAGGCACTTCTCGCAGGCGTCGAACGCGGGCTTGCGGAACAGGCCTGCGTTGGTCATCCCGGAGAGCTCGCCCACGGCGACGCCGGCCTTCGACTCCCACTGGAAGCGGCCGCTGTGGAACCCGCGTCCGCTCGGATCGACGTTGAACGCATGCACGAGCTCCTCGACGACGACGCGTCCGTCGAGCAGCCGGGCCAGCTTGTCGTCGCAGCCGCGCTGGGTGGAGAGGTCGAGCACCATCGTCTGCGCGGTGACGAGCGTCTCGCACTCAGGCTCCTTGCAGGAGTAGTGCTTCGGGTTGGGCTTCTGGAGGTCGCCCTTCTTCACGTTCTTCGAGAGCGACGCGAGGCAGTACCCGCCCTCGAGCATCTTCTCCGCGTTGTCAGGACAGTCCGCCGGGTCGAACGACATCCGAATCCCCCTGTGTCGAGTGGCGCTCAAACTACCCTGACCGTCGCGCGCCGCGCAAGTTTCCCGCCCGCGTGCCGATAAGGAACCGCGGCGTGATGAATCCCTCCACCCTCGAGCGCCTGGGCCTGCGGGCCCCGAGCGGGCCCCAGAACCGGGAGCGCGCTGAGCGCGCCATGGCGGCGCGCACGCTCATGTACGTCTTCCTGGTCGGCGCGGTGGTGGCGGGGGCCGCGCTGATCTCGCCGGTCGCGACGCACATCGACACGCTCCGCCTGTCGATCACCGGCGGCTGCTCGGCGCTGATCGCCATGCTCCTGTTCGCGGGCTACGAGCGCCTGCCGAACTGGACGCTCTCGGTCTTCCTGCTCTGCGGCTCGATGCTGATCGAGTGGTCGGTGTACGCCGCGCTCGACCCGTCGAGCCCGTTCCTGCTCTTCTACCTGTGGGTCGCCTTCTACGCGTTCTACTTCCTCAGCCGTGCCCAGGCGGCCATGCAGGCCTCCTTCATCGGGATCGCGTACGCCGCGGTCCTCGTCGCGGCCGGGGAGTCGCTGCGCATGGGGATCGTGAGCTGGATCGTCTTCATGCTCGCGCTGGTCGTCGCCGGACTGCTCGTCCGCGTCATGCGCGAGCGCATCGACGGGCTGCTCGAGTCCCTCGACGCGGCCTCCCGCACCGACATGCTGACCGGCCTGCTCGACCAGCAGGGCTTCGACGAGATCCTGGAGAAGGAGCTCGAGCGGGCGCGCCGGAGCGGGAACCGGGTCGGCCTGGCCCTGGCGAGGATCGACGGCGAGATGCCGCTGCGCGAGCGCCTCGGCGAGCGCGACGCGGACGAGATCCTGTCCGAGATCGGCCGCGAGATCGGCGGCACCATCCGCCTGAACGACGAGGGCGCGAGGATCGACGACGAGTACTTCGTGGTCGTCTGCCCCTACACGGACGAGCGCGGCACGGCGATCATGGCTGAGCGGATCGGCACGCTGGTCCGCGAGCGCTACCGCGGGGCCACGCTGCCCTTCACCGTCAGCTTCGGGGTCGCGAGCTATCCGAAGCACGGCACGGCGGACGACGCCCTGCTCCACGCCGTCCGGCAGTCGCTGGACGAGGCGCGTGCGCTTGGCGGCGACCGCACCGTCACCTACTTCTCCACCGAGAACTCGATCGAGGAGCGGCTCCGCGGCGCGGGCCCGACCCTCGACGTGATCGTCACCGAGCCGGGGCACGTCGAGGACGGCCTCGAGGTCGGGACGGGCAGCTAGCGGTCCGAGGAGCGTCGCGGCCGTGGGGCCTGACGCCGTGCCTTCGCGTTGCCGTCGACCTGGTACCGCACGTACCACGCGGCGTGACGCACCCCCGACGAGGCAACGGAGTACGCGGTGCGCGCGGCTGTGACCAGGCCTCTCATCGGGGATGTAATCGGCATCTCGTCCTGCTCCGTCAAGCCGCTCGGGCGGGCAGCCTAGTGGGCGCCGGAGGCAGCCCTAGACTCGCGCGCGGTGAACGCATACCCCGTCGTCCGCGCGTGAGAACCCGCGATTTACGCTCGCCGCGGCGCGTGAGCGCGCGGCTGCGACGGCGGCTCGCCGGCGCGGCGCTCCGCTCGGAGGGCTGGGTCTGGGCGCCGGATCGCGCGACGAAGGTGCTGTTCCTGCTCGCCAGCGGGACGACGCTCGCGGTGGCGGCGGGCGAGGTCGGCCGCATCTGGCGCCGCGGGGCGGCGCCGCTCCCGAGCGAGACCGCCGAGCTGCTGCCGGCCGCGCAGGAGGCGGTGGCCGAGACGGCGGTCGTCGCCGTCGCCGGGTATCAGGACGTCTCGACGCGCGAGAACGCGACGTTCAACCTGCTCGGGTCGTTCGTCCTGACCTTCGTCACGGTCAGGACGGTCACCTGGACGCTCCGTGGCCGCGATCGGGTCGGGCCGTTCCGCGACATCGTGCTCGGCCGGCGGCACATCCACCACTTCGTGCCCGGCATCGTGCTCGCGTTCGGGTCCGGCGCCATAGCGATCCTGACGCGGAACGAGGACATCGAGCCGCGGCTGGCGATCCCGTTCGGCATCGGGATGGGCCTGACGCTGGACGAGTCGGCGCTGCTGCTCGAGCTCGAGGACGTCTACTGGAGCCGCGAGGGGCTGCTGGGGGTGCAGATCTCGCTGGCCGTCGCTGCGCTGATCGGCGCCGTGGGCCTGGGCGTGCGCTTCATCCGGCGCGGCGAGCAGCTGGTTCTGGAGGAGGCGCCGCTCGGTCCGCGGCCGCCGGCGACGGCTCCGGGAGCAGCTCCGGCACCGCGCCCGTCGTGACGATCTGATCGCGGGCCGGCCCGACGCCCACGAGCACGGTGGGCACGCCCAGCCGCTCGGAGATGAAGTCGAGGTACGCCCGCGCCTGCGGGGGGAGGTCCTCCAGCCGGCGCGCGCCGGTGATCGGCTCGTGCCAGCCCGGCAGCTCGACCAGCTCGGCCCGGGCCTTGTGCACCACCGACTGGTGGTAGGGGAACTCGTCGAAGCTGACGCCGTCGGGGCCGCGGTAGCGAACCGCGACCGCCAGCGGGTCGATGCCCGTGAGCGCGTCGAGCTTGGTGATCGCGACACCCGTCAGGCCGTTCAGCCGGATCGCGTAGCGGAGCGCGACGAGGTCGAGCCACCCGCAGCGTCGCGGCCTGCCGGTGGTGGTTCCGAACTCGCCGCCCGCCTCGCGGATCCGGTCGCCGAGCTCGTCGTCGAGCTCCGACGGGAACGGGCCCGCACCGACGCGCGTGGAGTAGGCCTTCATCACGCCCCACGCGGCGTCGATGTCCTTCGGGCCTACCCCCGCCCCGACGCACGCCGCCCCGGCGACCGGGTTCGAGGAGGTGACGAACGGATAGGTGCCGTGGTCGATGTCGAGGAGCGTGCCCTGGGCACCCTCGAAGATCACGAGCCGGTCGCGGTCGAGCGCGTCCCAGACGATCTTCGCCGTGTCGGCGATGTACTGCTCGAGCCGGTGGCCCAGCGTGCGGTACTCCTCCGTCATCGCGTGGAGGTCGAGCGCCGGGTCCTTCGCGTAGGGGCGCAGCGTCAGGCGCTTGGGCTCGAGCGCGGCGTAGATCTTCTGGCGAAGGATCTTCTCGTCGAGCAGGTCCTGCATGCGGATGCCGAGGCGGGCCGCCTTGTCGGCGTAGCAGGGACCGATGCCGCGGCGCGTGGTGCCGATCTGGAGCTTGCCGAGCTTCATCTCGCCCTCGTCGTCGAGCAGCCGGTGGTAGGGCATGATCACGTGGGCGTTGGCGGAGATCTTCAGGCCGCTCGTGTCGATGCCGCGCGCGTGTAGGCCGGCGATCTCCTCGGTGATCACCTTCGGGTCGACGACGACGCCGTTGCCGATCAGGCACAGCTTGCCCGGGTAGAGGATCCCGGACGGGATCAGATGGAACTTGTAGACGTCGTCGCCGCGGACGATCGTGTGCCCGGCGTTGTTACCGCCCTGGTAGCGGATGACGACGTCGGCCCGCTCCGCGAGCAGGTCGGTGACCTTCCCCTTTCCCTCGTCGCCCCACTGGGCGCCGACTACCACCAGCCCTGGCATGGCCGATCAGTGCTCGAGCGCCGCCGCGGCGCGCAGGTCGCGTCCCATGATCGGAATGGTGGCGCACATCTCAGACAGGCGGGACACGGTGCGCGCTCCGACCTGCTCGCGGAGCTCCTCGCGGTCCGCGAGGTTGGTGGTGACCACGATCGAGCGCTGCTCCTGCCAGCGCTCGTTGACTATGGCGTAGAGCTGCTCGAGGACCCACTCCGTGCGCTTCTCGGCCCCGAGGTCGTCGAGGTGCAGCAGGTCCACCCGCGACAGCCGCCGGAAGAGGCCGAGGTACGAGCTGCCCGAGCCGTCCTCGTAGGTCGCCTTGATGTCGGCGAGCAGCTGCGGCACCGAGTAGATCGCCACCGACCGGCCCGCCTCGACCGCCGCCTTCGAGATCAGCATCGCCAGCGACGTCTTGCCGGTGCCCACGTCGCCGTAGAACCAGAAGCCGCGCCCCGCTTCGAGGTTGCCGTCGATGTCCGCCACGAAGTCGCGCACCTGGCGGACCACCATCGGGTCGAGCTCCCGGATCGGGTTGCGATCGAACGAGACGCCTCGGAACCGGCGCGGGATCCCCGAGCCGATCCGCCGGCTGCTGGCGCGGTTGATGCGGATCTCGCGGCACTCGCAGGGCCGCGCGAGGTCGGAGTCCTCGTCGAGGAGCCAGCCGCTCCCGTCGCAGACGCCCTTGGGGCAGAAGTCGCCGTCGAAGCTCACCAGGGATCGTCCTCGGGGCCGGCGTCGGGCGGCGGGGGCGGCGGGAGGTCGGGGCGCGCGCCGAAGGGGTCGTCCGAGTGACCGTCGCCGTTGCCGCCGTTCGAGCCCGACCCATTGCCGCCGGACCCGAAGTCGCCGCCCGGTGACGGGGGGCCGCCGCCCGGCGGCGGCTTGTACATGTTGGCGAACTTCGGGTAGCGCGCGAGGAAGGTGAGGGTGACGTCGCCGATCGGCCCGTTGCGGTGCTTGGCGACGATGATGTCCGCCTCCCCCGGCCGCTCGGACTCCTTGTTGTAGTACTCGTCGCGGTAGATGAACATGACGAGGTCGGCGTCCTGCTCGATGGATCCGGACTCGCGAAGGTCCGACAGCAGCGGGCGCTTGTCGGGGCGCTGCTCCACCGCGCGTGAGAGCTGCGAGACGGCGATGACCGGGATGTTCAGCTCCCGCGCGAGGAGCTTGAGGCCACGGCTGATCTGGCCGATCTGCTCCACGCGGCTGTCCGCGCCCGCCTCGGGCCGCATGAGCTGGAGGTAGTCGACGATCACGAGCCCGAGCGGCTCGCGGGCGTGCAGGCGGCGCGCCTTCGCCCGCATCTCCATCACGCCCATGTCGCTCGAGTCGTCGATGTAGAGCGGCGCCGAGTGGAGCTTCTCGGTGGCCTTCACGACCTTGGGCCAGCGGTCGGGGCGGACGCGGCCCTTGCGCAGGTCGTCGCCGTTCAGCTTGGCCTCGGCCGCGATGAATCGCTGGGCCAGCTCGGTCTCGGACATCTCGAGCGAGAACAGAGCGATTCCGCGTGCGTGGTCGACGGCGGCGTTCTGGGCGATGTTGGTGACAAGCGCCGATTTTCCCATGGCCGGCCGGGCCGCCAGCACGATCAGGTTGCCCGGTTGGAAGCCGCCGGTGAGGTCGTCGATGTCCTTGAAGCCGGAGGGCGTGCCCGTGATCGCCACGCCCTCGCGCGAGACGCGCTCGAGCTTGGCCAGCTCGTCGTGGAGCACGGCTTCGATCGATCGGAGCTCGCCGGTCCTATCGTCGTGGGCGATCCGGTAGAGCTGCGCCTCGGCCTTCTCGAGCAGCTCGTGCGGCGCCCCGGCGAATCCGAACACCTCGTCCTGGATGCCGCGCGTGGTGTCGAGCAGCCGGCGGAGCATCGCGTGCTCCTTGACGATCCGCGCGTAGTGGCGCGCGTTCGCGGCGGCCGGAACGAGGTTGGGCAGCGAGTGGACGTACTCGCGCCCCCCGACGTCCTCGAGCTGGGCCGCCCGCTCGAGCTCGTCGGAGACGGTGAGGACGTCGACCGGCTCGGGGTCCGACTTCTCCTTGAGGCGGATCATCGCCCCGAAGATCACCCCGTGACGCGGACGGTAGAAGTCGTCCGGCCGGAGCTTGACGTCGATCAGGATGCCGTCGAGCGCCTGCTCCGACAGGAGGATCGACCCGAGTACCGAGACCTCGGCTTCCTGGTTCTGGGGAGGCCGCTTGCCTGAGGTCGGCTCAGACGGCGGGGCCGAGATCGCCACGGTCCGTCAAACGCTGGGGGAGCCGGGGGCAGGCTGGGTCATCCGGCCGCAGTCACGATGGTCTTGACGTTGGCCGTCACGCCCTCGTACACCTCGACCGTGACCATGTGGGTGCCGGTCGTGCGGATCGGCTCGTCGAGGTGGACCTTTCGGCGGTCGAGCTTCAGGTCCCGCGCCTGTCGGATCGCGTCCGCCACGTCCTGCGCGGTGACGGAGCCGAACAGCCTGCCGTCGTCGCCGGCCGGCTGCGAGATCGTGAGCACGGTGCGCGAGAGCAGCGCGGCGTTCTCCTCCGCCTTCTCCGCCGCCTCGCGCTGCGCCCGCTCCTGCGCCTCCATCCGCCGCTTGGCCTCGGCGATCGAAGCCGGCGTGGCGGTGTGCGCGAGCTTGCGCGGGAGCAGGTAGTTGCGCAGGTAGCCCTGCGAGACGTCGACGATGTCGCCGCGCTCGCCCAGCCGCTCGACATCCTTCAACAGGATCGCCTGCGTCATTGCGTGACCTCGCCTAGGCTCGGCATGTCCGCGCCCGAGGACGCAGCCATGCGCCGGTTTGCAGCCATCAGCGCTCGGCTACGTACGGGAGAAGGCCCAGTTCGCGGGCCCGCTTGATCGCTTGCGCGAGCTGGCGCTGGTGACGCCGGCAGTTGCCGGTGATGCGGGCCGAGCGGATCTTGCCCTTCTCGCTCATGGCGCGGCGGAGAGCCGGGAAGTCCTTGTAGTCGACGACGTCGATCTTGTCCTTGCAGAAGTTGCAAGGCTTGCGCCGGCCGCCCCCGGCCGGGCCCTTCCCTCTGTCTCGCCGGCGGCTGGTGTTGGTCTGCTGCCGCCCTCTCGACTTCGCCACTCTGCTCGTACCTCTTCTGCCGCTTTCTCAGCGGTGCGAGTGTAGCGACGGGGACCCGCATCGGAGGTACCGGCCGGTGCTCAGAACGGGATGTCGTCGTCGCCCGCGGCGCCTCCGCCGCCGCCCGCGGGCGCGGTCTGGAAGTCGCCGGTGTCGACCGGTACGTCGCTCTGCGGCGTGAAGCGACCGCCGTTCTCGCCGCCCCCGTCGCGTGAGCCGAGGAACTGCACCGAGTCGGCGATGATGTCGATCGACTGCCGCTTGTTGCCCTCCTTGTCCTGCCACTCGCGCCACTCGAGCCGGCCGTCGATCGCCACCGGGCGGCCCTTGGACAGGTACTGGGCGCAGTTCTCGCCCTGGGCGCCCCAGACCGTGACGTCGAAGTAGTTGGGCTTGTCCTCCCAGTCGCCCGACGCGCCCTTGCGACGGGTGTTGCAGGCGACCCGCAGTGAGCAGACGCTCATGCCGCTCTGGGTGGAGCGCAGCTCGGGATCGCGCGTGAGATTGCCGGTGAGGACGACCCGGTTGATGTTGGTGGCGGCCACGATGGCTCCTTTCGACTGCTCAGATCCTTCGAAACTCTCGTTGGCCGAGTCTAGGGGTGGGATCGGCGCGAACCGGCCTGCCGCCGCAGATTGCGACGATTAATTGACGAAGTCGTCGCAGGCCGTGACGGGTCTGATACACAGAGAGACCGCCGAGGGCTGGGTGCTGCCGCCGGGCCGGTCTAGCGCTCGATGACCGGCTCGTCGTCCGGCGACGACGGCTCCGGGGCGACCGCGGCCATGGCGGCGGGGCGCAGGTCCGGCGGCGGCGGGGTGCCGGGCCGGAGCTTCACGATCCGGAAGCGGAGGATGCCGTCCGTGATCTTGAGGTTGTGGTCCAGCTGCTCC
>DATENL010000227.1:0-2095 GCA_035275105.1 Thermoleophilaceae bacterium | reverse complement strand
TCGCCGACGGCGCCGCGGCGCCGGCCCGGGCGCCGGCCGACGCGGAGCAGGAGCGCTTCCGCCTGTTCGAGGCCGTGGCCTCCCTCCTGGCCGACGCGGCCGCGGCCCGCCCGCTGGTCCTGGTGCTCGACGACCTGCACTGGGCCGACGACGCGACGCTGATGTTGCTCCGCCACCTCGCGCGGTCGTTCGGCTCGGCGCAGCTGATGGTCGTCGTCACGTTCCGCGGCACCGAGCTCGACCCGCGCAGCGAGCTGGCGGCGGCGCTCGCCGAGCTGAGACGCGCGCGGGTGCTGCACGAGCTCTCGCTTCAGGGCCTCCCGGGGGACGCCGTCGCGGCGCTGATCGCCGCGCAGGCCGGAGCGGCCGTGGAGGACGCGTTCGCACGGCGGGTGGCCGAGCGCACCGACGGCAATCCGTTCTTCATCGAGGAGCTGATGAGGCACGTGGGCGACCCCGGCGCCGCGCAGCTCGAGGAGCTGGGACTCCCGGAGAGCGTCAAGGACCTGCTGCTGCGCCGGCTCGAGCGGCTCGGCGACGACTGCCGGCGCGCGCTCGCCGTCGCGGCCGTGGCCGGCGTCGAGTTCGACCTAGCCGTGGTCGCTCGGGTGCTCGACGAGCCGGAGGACACGCTGCTCGACCTGTTCGAGACGGCGCTGTCGGGGCACGTGCTGGCGGAGGACGCGACCACCGTCGGCCGCTACCGGTTCGCGCACCCGCTGATCCGCGAGACGATCTACGGCGACCTGTCGGCCACGCGGCGCGCCATGGTCCACCGGCGGATCGGCGAGGCGCTCGAGGGCCTCTTCGCGGACTCGCTGGCCGAGCACGCCGGTGCGCTCGCGCACCACTTCCACGCCGGCGGCGACCCCGCGCGCGCCTACGACTACCACCGCCAGGCCGCGGACTCCGCCGAGCGCGTGTTCGCGATGGCGAGCGCCTTCGAGCACGTGGAGGGCGGGATCGCCGCGGCGGAGCTGCTCGGGATGCGACCGGAGGACGACGCGGAGCTCCGGCGGCTCTACCGCCAGCGGGCGTGGACGCGGCGCTTCACGGCCGGCGGCCTGTCCGACGACGCGGCGATGCGCGACTTCGAGGTCGCGCTCACCGCCGCGCGGCAGGCGGGCGACCGCGAGCTCGAGATGGAGGTGCTCAACGCGCTCGGCACGGCGTCGCACGTCGCGGACGCGGAGCTCGCGACGCGCCACCACGAGGAATCGCTCGCGGTGGCCGAGGAGATAGGTCACGAGGCGGGCCAGGTGGCCGCGCTCAACCGCCTGTCGCTGGTCCACGCGAACCAGCTCGACCTCGAGCGCGCGCTCGAGGTGGGCGAGCGGGCGCTCGCGCTGGCCGAGCGGGGCGGGAACGAGGATGCGGTCGCGAAGGGACTGGACAGCCTCAAGTTCGTGGCCCTGATGCTCGGCGACACCGGCCGGCTGGAGGAGCTGACCGCGACGCTCGCGGCGATCCAGCGCCGCCGCGAGGACATCTGGTTCCTCCAGTGGACGCTGTTCGAGTCGGCGTTCACGCCGACCGTCCAGGGCGACTTCGCCGAGGCCGAGCGACGGCTCGACGAGGCGATCGCGATCAGCCGGCGGATCGGCGATCCGATGGCCAGCTCGCTGATCCTCACCGGCCGCTGCTCGCTCGAGCGCTCGCGCGGGGACTACGCCGCCGCACTGGCCGTCGGCGAGGAGGCCGTGGGGCTCGCGCACCAGGCCACCGCGGACGTCTGGCTCGGCTGGACCACCGCGGCGCTCGGGCAGACGCTGGCCGACCTGCGCCGCTGGGACGAGGCCCGAGCGACGCTCGAGACGGGACTCGAGGCCGCGGACCGGATCAACGCTCGGGCGCAGGTGTTCGGCTGCCTCGGCGACCTGGCGTGGGCACGGCTAAAGACGGGCGACGCCGCCGGCGCGCGCGCGGCCGCCGAGCGCTGGGACGAGACCGTGGAGCAGGTGCGCGTGCCCGCCGGTCACGCCTGCCTCTACTCCCGGACGAGCTACACGGGGCGGGCCCGAGCGGCGCTCGCGCTCGGCGACGGCGAGCGGGCCGAGGCGATCCTGCGCTCGCTGGTCGAGCCCGTCGAGCGATC
>DATENL010000226.1:0-2321 GCA_035275105.1 Thermoleophilaceae bacterium | reverse complement strand
ATGCCATAGCCCTGATAAGTGACCACTCGACGCTCGGACCTCGCCGTTGTTGGCCGCTGTTCTCGGCGTCACGGCCCGCCTGCGGCGGCGGCGCTGAGCGCCGCGACCGCCACCTCCCCGAGCGCCAGCTCCCGCGCCTCTAGCGCCTCCTGGCCGAGGCGGTCCCGCTCGTCGCCGACGAGGTCGGTCACGAGCAGGAGGCACGCCGCGCGTGCGCCGCGCCGGGCGGAGGCGGCCAGGACCGCGGCGGCCTCCATCTCGACGACGTCGGCGCCGGCTCGTCGCCACTCGTCCTGGGTCTCGGTCCGGGGGTCGTAGAAGAGGTCGCTGGACACGGCGGTCACGGGCCGCCCGCCATGCGAGACGAGCGCCTCGCTGAGCCGCGGGTCGGCGCGCAGCCGGTCGCCCGCGCCGAGGGCGCGGCTCGCGCCGTCGGCCGGGATCACCTCGGTCGCCGTGACGAGGTCGCCGAGGTCGTGGCCGGCGGAGAGCGCTCCGCACGTGCCGGTGCGGATCAGGACGCGGGCGCCGAGGTCGATCAGCTCCTCCACGACGATCGCCGCGCTGGGGCCGCCCATCCCGGTCGACTGGATCGTCACGGGCAGGCCGGCGGCGGTCGTGCCGGTGTAGCCCCAGAGCCCGCGACGGGTGTTGAACATCCGGGGCGCGGCGAGAAGGTCCTGCGCCATGCGCAGCGCTCGCTGCGGATCGCCGGGCAGGAGGACGTGCTCGGCGAGGCCGGCGGCCGGGCTGAGGTGGATCGGCGGGGCCAAGGGGGCCGGGACGATATGGAAGACTGGGCTCGGCCATGGCGAACCGCAAACCCGCACCGCAGCGCCTGCCCGAGGCAGTGCGCGAGGCCGTCGACCGCACGCTCCAGGTGACGCGTGAGGGCGCGGAGACCACGCGGACGCGCGCCCAGGACGCCGTCGACGACCTCGTGAAGGGGGCCGAGGCGGGCGCCGAGGCGGTCCGCGAGCGGGTCCGGGGAGCGATCGAGGAGCGGCGGCCCGCTACGTCCGACGACCTCCGCGATCTGCGTGCGGAGCTGCGCGCGATCGGGCGCCGGCTCGACGCGATCGAGGAGCGGCTGCCCGCGCGGGGCGCGAAGGGGTCGGGGTCGGCGAAGCGCTCGGGCGCGAGCTCCGCGAAGCGCGCGGGGTCCGGCTCGGCCAAGCGCGCCGGCTCCGGCTCGGCCAAGCGCTCGGCCCCCCGCGCCGCCAAGCGCTCCCGCTGACGTGGCCGGGCGCCGCGTCCTGATCACCGGCATCGCGAGCTATCTGGGCACCGAGCTCGCGCGGATCCTCGAGGAGGATCCCGGCGTCGAGTACGTGGCCGGGCTCGACACGCGCAAGCCGCGAGCGCCCCTCGCGCGCACGGAGCTGATCGACCTCGACATCCGCGACCCCGACCTGCTCACCCGCATCCCGCCGACGGCCGTCGACACGGTCGTGCACAACCAGATCGTCAGGCGGGCGGGCGGGGGCATCTCGGCGCGGCGGGCGCACGACGTGAACGTGATCGGCTCGCTTCAGCTTCTCGCCGCGTGCGAGCGGACGACCACCCTCCGCTCGATCGTCGTCCGCGGCTCCGCCGGCATCTACGGCGCCGAGCCCGCCGCCCCGCAGTTCTTCACCGAGGGGATGGCGCGCCTCTACCCGCTGCGGACCCGGTTCCAGCGCGACGTCGCCGAGATCGAGAACCTCTTCGGGACGTTCGCCAGGCGTCACGCCGCGGTCACGTGCACGATGCTCCGCTACCAGCCCTCGATCGGGCCGACGGCGTCCACGCAGATCCCGCAGTACCTGTCGATGCCGGTCGTGCCGACCTATCTGGGCTTCGACCCCCGCATCCAGCTCGTCCACGAGCGCGACGCGCTAGAGGCCCTGGTCGCAGCGGTGCGGAACCCCGTCTCCGGGCCCGTGAACGTGGCGGCCGAGGGCACGGTCGGGCTCACCCGGATGATCCGCCTCGCTGGCCGCCCGACGCTGCCGATCCCGGCGCCGCTCTTCGGCAGCGCGTCCGGCGCCGCCAGGCGGGTCGGCCTGTTCGAGTTCTCACCGGACTTCCAGCGCCTGCTGCGCTTCGGCCGCGGGGTGGACACCACGCGGCTGGTCGACGAGGTCGGGTTCCAGCCGCGCTTCTCGACGGTCGCCGCGGTGGAGGACTACGTGGGCGCGCGCGCCCCGCGCGAGGAGGCCGCGTGAGCGACGAGTCGAGCCGCGGCGGAGACGGGCCGCTCCCGCTGCGGCCGATCGTCTCGGTCCTGCGAGCGCTTCGCGGCGGGCTCGACGGCGGCGGCGGGCTCACCGGCGCGCTCG
>DATENL010000225.1:0-8788 GCA_035275105.1 Thermoleophilaceae bacterium | reverse complement strand
CCGCCGAGCTGCGCGAGCGCATGGCCGAGCGCGAGCCCGAGGCCGAGAAGCGCCGCGAGACCGGCGAGCGCGAGCGCTCCCGCGAGCTCCAGCACCGCCCCGGGTGGGCGTGGCTGCGCGTCTTCCGCCGCTACGACGACTGGCAGGAGGCGCTGGCTCGGGCCGAGGAGCAGCAGGCCGACCAGGCCGCCGCACGCGACGCGCGCGAGCGCGAGCTCGTCTGACGCGCTGCGGCCGGCGCCCTACGTGGCGCGCATCAGGTCGCCCGGCCTGACGAACTGGAGCTCGGGCACGATGCAGGCGGGCGACGTGCGCAGGAGGAAGCGCACGGCCTCGGCGATGTCCTCCGGCTGGATCATCTCCTCCTTCGACACCTGGCCCTCGACCCAGTCGGTCATCGGCGTCGCGACGAACGCCGGGCAGAACGCCGTCACCTGGATTCCCTCCTTGCCGAGCTCGCCGTGCGCCGCCTGGCTGAGCCCGACGACAGCGGCCTTGGTGGCCGAGTAGGCGGCCAGCCACGGCTGCCCGTGCTTGCCGGCGATCGACGCGGTGTTGACGACCAGCGCCTTGCCGTGCTCGGCACCCGCCTCCTTGAGCATGGGGATCGACTCGCGCAGCGTCAGGTAGACCGCCCGGAGGTTCACGGCGAGCTGCATGTCGAGCTTCTTGGTCTCGTGCTCGGCGATCTCGCCGCCGATCCCGACGCCGGCGTTGTTGATCAGCACGTCCATGCGCCCGAAGCGCTCGCGGTGACCCTTCACGAGGTTCACCACGTCCTCCTCGTTGGCCATGTTGGCCGGCGCGGCCTCGACCTCGAGCCCCTCGTCGCGCAGCGACTGGACGGCCTGCTCGAGCTTGTCCGGTCGCCGCGCGGACACGGTGAGCGTGTATCCGTCCTGCCCGAGGGCGCGGGCGATGGCGAGCCCGATGCCGCTCGAGCCGCCGGTCACGAGTGCTGAACGCCCTGCCATGAGTTCCTCCTGCTTCGGGTGGTCGGACCCGGGTTTCTATCCGAGCGCGCGCCGTCGCGTTCGCTGGCGCCCGGGCGGGACCGCCGTCGTACGCTTCAGGGCGTGGTGGGGAAGGCGCGTCCGATGTGGCCGCTGCTCGCTGCCGCGCTCGCTGCGGCGCTGTCGGCGTGTGGCGGAGACGAGCGGCAGAAGGCCGAGCGACCGCCCGTCGTCCCGGCTCCGCAGGGGTTTCCCAGTCCGGACGGCCGGAGCCTCCAGGACCTGCGGGCGGGACTCGGGCCCGGGCCGCGGCTCGCCACCTCGGTGTCGGTGCTGGAGCCCGGCCGCGACCGCGTCGCGTTCGCCCTGTTCGACCGGGCGCGCCGCCAGATCGGCGACACCCCGACGGCGCTCTACACCGCGCGTGCCGACGGGTCCGACCTGCGCGGCCCGTTCAAGGCGCGCTACCTGCCGCTCGAGGTCGCGCCCCGCTTCCGCAGCCGCACGACGACCGGCGACGCAGATTCCGCGCATTCGATCTACGTCGCGCACGCGGCCTTCCGCCAGCCGGGCGAGTACCGGCTGCTCGGGGTCGCGCAGCTCGACAACCGGCTGGTCGGCGCCAGCCCGGTCACCGTCGTCGTCCGGCGCGGCTCGCGCCCGCCCGCCGTGGGCGACGCCGCCCCGCGCGTCCACACGCCGACGCGCGTCTCGGCGGGCGGCGACCTCGGGTCGATCGACACCCGGGACCCGCCCGACAGCATGCACGAGCTGGACCTCGCGGCGGTGCTCGGGCGCCGCCCCGTGATGCTCCTGTTCGCCACGCCCGGCCTCTGCCCGAGCCGCATCTGCGGGCCCGTCGCCGACATCGTCGAGCAGCTCAAGTCGGAGCACTCCGACGAGGCCGCGTTCGTCCACGTGGAGATCTACAACGGCAACCGGCCCGAGTCCGGTCAGCGGCCGGCGGTGCGCGCCTATGGCCTGCCGTCGGAGCCGTGGCTGTTCGCGATCGACCGCTCCGGCCGCGTGGCCGCGCGGATCGAGGGCGCGTTCTCGCTGGACGAGGCGCGGCGGGCGATGCAGACCGCCGTCGGCGGCTGATCGCTCAAGCGGCCTTGACTCCGGCGCGCGCCGCGCCATAGGGTCGGCGTCGCGATGGTGACGCCGATCTTCAAGCTCGACTCCCGCGAGCGCTGGCGCCCGCAGCCGGTCGAGACCGCCGAGGCCCACGGAAAGATCGCGAACCAGCCGTTCCAGCTGGCGGCGCTGCCCGCGGAGGGCGGCCGGATGGACTTCCCTAGCACGATGACCGATCCGCAGGACACGCCCGTCGTCGGATATCACCGCGCCGTGGAGCGCGCGGGACTGTGGTGGCATCAGTTCTGGCTCTGGTACCTCCGCAACCCGTGGCAGATCGCCGGGGTCGGCGAGCACGAGGGCGACTGGGAGTTCGTGCAGATCGCGACGACGGACGAGGCCGGCGACCACGCGGTGCTGATGACGGCCTCCCAGCACCACTCGGGCGGGAAGCGCGAGTTCTGGGCCTGCGAGGTCGACGGCGGGCGCCCGGTCGTCTACGTCGCCTGCGGATCGCACGCCAACTACTTCACGCCGGGCACCCGCGGAACCGACCAGGCAAACGGCGCGGGACGGCTGCTGGCCGACGTCGAGTGGCGGGAGTTCGGGCCGTGGGCGACCTGGCTCGGCCTGTGGGGCAACTCGACCGGCCGCGGCAGGTCACCCGAGTCACCCGGGCAGCAGGGCGCCCGCTGGCACAACCCGCACCTTTACCACTCGTCGGCGCACTGAGCTGCGCTCCGCCCGCGCGGCGGAGGTGTTGACACCGCCATGGCGCGTAAGGCCACGCTGCTCGCGACGGTCGTGTGCTTCCTCGCGCTTGCTCCGGCCGGGAGCGCGAGGACGCCGGACTGTCGTACGGCCGGGCACACGGTGCTCGCGAACGCGAAGGTGCGCGTGTACTACGTGACGGCGCGCGGGCACCACGTCTACTGGGCCTGTGCCTTCCGAACGCCCGACCGGCGGCGCCCCCTCGGCAGCCAGCAGGACGTCCCGAACTACATTCGCACGAAGGTGATCCACACCCAGCTCCGCGGTCGCTTCCTGGGGTACGGATCGGAGATCTGTTACCCGGGACGTCCGTGCGAGTGGGACGCGTACGCGATCGACATGCGTGAGGGGCGAGGGACGGCGGTCCAGAAGGTGACCGGCCACGGCGAGGTGAGGGACGTCCTGATGACGCGCGCGCGGTCATTGGCGCTCTTGACCGACGTCTCCGAGTTCGTCGGCAAGTCGAAGGCGTACAGGATCTTGAAGATCGAGCAGAACCGAAAGATCCCGCTCGACCAAGGCTCGGAGATCGACCCTCGGTCTCTCGCCGTGAGCCGCCACCGCGTGTACTGGATGCACGGCGACGAGCCTCGGTCGGCGCACATCGAGTAGCCGTCGCGACGACTTCGTGTCCGTCGCGTTCACGCTGGACGTGCGCTCGCACGCGATTCCCGCGATGGCGGGGCTAGCCTCGGGTGCCGTGCGAGGCGAAGTACGCGAGTTGCCGTACCGGGGCTGGGCGGTCACCCGTATCTCCCTTGACTGGCAGTTCCGCCTTCTTCTCGCGCCCGACGATCCGCGTAGTGAGGCCGCCGAGATCATCGTCGAGGCGGAGTTCGAGTACGTGGCTTCGGACGGGTCCGCACATCGGCTCAGTCCTGGCCCTCCCCAAGAAAACCTCGCCCCCGCGCTCGGAATGCACGCCCAGACGGTTGCCAGCTGCACGGCGTCCGCCGATGGTCACCTCGCGGTGTCGTTCGAGGACGGGAGCCAGCTGCACGTGTCGCCAACCCTCAAGTACGACGCCTGGGAGATCTGCGGGCCGGTGGGCATGCTGTGCGGCGCCGGAGGTGGAAAGCCGTGGCCGGATTAGACGACCGGCGCGATGCCGGGCTCGCCGGACTTCGCTCTACGATCCGGCCCCAGGGCCGGTAGCTCAGCGGTTAGAGCAGCGGACTCATAATCCGTAGGTCGGAGGTTCGAATCCTCCCCGGCCCATGGCTCTCTAGAGGGGTAGATAGCGCTCTGAGAAGCTGGAATCGTGGTTCCGGGTCAACGCCTGGGTCAACAAGAGGTCGAGCTATGGCAACCCGCACTGCATCCCAAGTCTCGAGATCGCGTGTCGATCGCGCAGGGACTGCGCTTCGCCGGTATGTCACGGTCCCCGAGAGGGCCGCGAAGAACATGGAGCCCGAGGCGCTGATCGCGCTCCGAGCCGCGGCCGCTTGGCGACAGACGCATGCGTACCCGCTCGCATTGGTCACGCCTGGCGTCCGGAATTGGGTCGGGCAGGAGTCGTCGCAGATGGTTGTTGGGCAGCGACTCAAGCGCATGCCCCAGATCGTGCTCAAGCTGACGCGTTTCGACACGATGCGGCTCTCGCAGATGGAGGACATCGCAGGGTGCCGCGCGGTGCTGGCGAACAACGCCGAGGTGGAGGCTGTCGGGAAGCGAATCGAGCAGAAGTGGCGAGTGCGGTACCGCTCCGACTACCGTGAGGACGGGAAGCCCGGAACGGGCTACCGCGGCGTCCACTACGTGGTCGTTCGGCGTGACCGCCTGGTCGAGGTTCAGCTGCGCACCAACCGGCAGCATGAGTGGGCTGAGGCAGTCGAACAGACGGCGAGCCGTACCCGGTTCGATCTGAAGGACGGTGATGGCCCGTCTGAGTTGGTGGCGTACTTCCGCGCCGCCTCGGATGTGATCTGGGCTCAGGAGAATGGCCGCGAGGTCGATGAAGACCTTATGGCCGAGTTCAACGAGCTCCGTGAGCAGGTTCGGCCCTATTTCACGAGGCCGGCGCGCCGACTGAGGAGCCTTCGGCGCAAGTCCGGGTAGTGTGGAAAGAACATGGCCCTTCTCCACTTCCTCCTCATCTACGACCACGAGCAGCAGAAGCTCGTCGAGGCGCTTGAGCTTGGGCAGCAAGTCGCCGCTGCCGCCGAGGCGTACTCCCAGTACGAGGAGAAGTACCGCGACCGCACGGGAATCGAGATCGTCCTCGTCGGGGCTGACTCGCTCGACACGATTCGTACGACCCACGCCCACTACTTCGGCGACGGGTCAGCGCTCGAGCCCTTTGGCGAGCTCCTCACGCACTAGGAAACGTAGGGGCGATCGGATCGTCGACGCGGAGGGCGACTCCGAGGCCGCCGCGTTCGATTCGCTTGCGGCGGGCGTCGCGGCAGTAGAGGGCATCCGAGCGCCGACTGTCGAAGCGCTCGCCACAGCCGATGCACCACGTCGTGGTGAGCATGAGCTCACCACGTAGACCGGCCAGCTCTACCCCACCACGCTCGTTGTCGCTCGCTTGAAGCGGTACGCGCCGAGATGGCGTCGCGTGGCACGCGGGACAGCGCCAGGCGTGGCCCTTCCGGCTTGGCGTGAACACAAGGGAGCAGTTCTCGCACACGGCAAGTCCCGGAGGGAGCGCTCTTCCCGCGCGCTCGAAGATCCAGTTGTAGGCGAGTCGGTGCATCGGCCATCCACCGAGGTCGATACTGAGGCCGAGCCGGTCGCGCAGCCCGAGGGCGAGTACCGCCCCGAAGGACCGAACGCGCTCGGTGCTGATCCCCTCCACCTCTTCGCGGAGCTTGGCAAGCGCGTGCTGAGGACAGGCTGGCCGGCGCTCCACACGCTCGAGCGCGCCTCGAGCGTGCACGAGCGCCCGGCTTGCCTCGAGCGCATCGTCGATTAGCGGACGAGCCCGCTCTGCGGCTTGCCGGTAGTCCTCCGCGCCGCCCGCGATCGGAACCTATGGGTCAACACCGGGTCAACACAACGTCCGGGAACAGCCGCAAACGTGTGTGCTAGAGATCGTCAGCGTTCGGCTCTAGCGAGCGAAACGTACGAGCGACCGAAATCAGCCGGAAGCGCCCGCGCGGACTCATAATCCATAGGTCGGAGGTTCGACTCCTCCCCGGCCCATTCCCCACACACGAGGTGACCCGTGCTCGTCGTCCGCTTCAAGGTCCAGTGTCAACCCGAGCGCACCGCCGACATGGCGGCCGCCATGACGGCCATCGTGGCGGCGGCCCGCGAGCTTCCCGGCGTCATCCACTTCGACATCGCGCGCGACCTCACCGACGAGCGCTCGCTCATCGCCACCGAGGTGTTCGAGGACCGCGACGCGATGGCGCGCGAGGAGGCGCTGCCAGAGGTGGCCAGGGTCATCGAGCTGATGCAGGGCGGCGCGCTCGCCGGACCGCCGGAGTGGACCATCTTCGAGGTGGCGTCCTCCGAGTCGCCGGAGATGTGAGAGGCGCCGAACTCTTAAAGGCGCCTCAGGATCGCCGGCCAGGCTGGGCCCATGAGCGATCAGGTCGAGCTGAGCCGGCGAGAGCTCGTCGCCGCCGCCGGCGCCGCGGGCGCGGCGTTCCTGGTCGGTTGCGGCGGTGGCGACCGGGGCGACATAAGCACCGCCCGTGCGCCGAGCACCGGCCGCGCTGCCGGCGAGTCCCACGCCGCCACCTGCGTCCTGACCCCGGAGAAGACCGAGGGGCCCTATTTCGTGGACGAGCGGCTCGACCGCTCGGACGTCCGCGAGGGCCAGAGGGGCGTCAGGCTCGCGCTGGCCATGCACGTGTTCGACGCGTCCGCCGACTGCGCGCCCGTGAAGGGCGCCCTCGTGGACATCTGGCACGCGAACGCCGACGGCGAGTACTCGGACGTCGGCGCGACCGACGGCCAGACCTGGCTCCGCGGCTACCAGACGACGGACGCGAACGGGCGCGCGAGGTTCACGACGATCTGGCCCGGCTGGTACCCCGGCCGAGTGGTGCACATCCACTTCAAGGTCCGCGTCCGGGGCGCGGAGACGCGCGAGTTCACCTCGCAGCTCTTCTTCACAGACGCGATGAACGGCAAGGTCTTCAAGCAGGCGCCGTACAGCTCGCGCGGCAACCCGGACGTCACGGACTCCGCCGACTCGATCTACAACCCGGGCGGCAGCGCGCTGACCCTGCGCCCGAGGAGGGACGGCGCCGGCGGGTACAGGGCCGACTTCCGGGTCGGCCTCGCGGCCTGACCGGGCGCTACACCCGGATCGACGTGGGCGTCGCGCCCGACGCCGGCGGCGGCACCGCCGGCGGCTCCTCGTCCGGTCGCCGCCACAAGAGCAGCACCAGGAGCGCCAGCACGAGCCCCGCGCCCTCCGCGATCCCGGCGCGTACGCCCGCGCGCGCCAACCCCTCGAGCTGCCCCTTCCCGAGCGTCACGGCGGGCGAGTTCGACCCGCGCTCCTTCGACCTCGTCCTGACCCGGTAGCGGCCGGCGGCGGGCACGTCGAGCTTGCCCCACTCGCGCAGCGAGCGCCCGTCGAGGTTGATCGAGTTCGGGACGCCGCGCTCCGAGCGGATCTTCCGCAGCTCGCGCTTGGCGACCACCCGCAGCCCGTCCGGCACGTCGAGCGAGTCGTCCTCGTCGAGCGTCACCCGCTCCTCGTAGTAGAGCGCGACCTTGCCGGCCGGAAGGTCGAGCATCTTCTTGCCGGGCAGCTTCACCCGCCCGTACAGGTCGGCGTCGTCCGTCCCGCCGAACGCCTGCGTCATGAACAGGATGAACGCGATCGCGGTCCCCGAGATCGCGAGGCCCAGCGCGACCGTGCGCGCCCGCGGCTGCGCGCCTCGTATCAGCCCTCGTCTCATGGACTCCTCGGATGCATCCGGTCCATGGCCCGACGCAGCTCGAACGCGCCCAGCCGGCCCGGCGCGATCGGCGTCACGCGGTAGTTGAACACGTCGCCGTCGCGGAAGTCCAGCCGCCAGACCGGCCGGTTCGAGGCCGATATCTCCGACAGCACCTTCGTCCCGCCCCACGACACGACCCAGTTGCCGCCCGGGAGCCGCCGCGCGCTGCCCTGCGCCACCGACTCGCGCGCCTTCTCGTCGGTCGCCTGACCGAGCCAGCGGGCCCGCCGCCCGTCGACGTCGATCCTGAAGCGCACGGCGCGCGGCGAGCCGATCCGCGAGCGGTTGTCGAAGACGGTGACCGTGCCGTCGGGCAGCACCCGCGCGTCGTGCTGGCGGCCGAAGGTCGGGTCGCGCGGGTCGCCGGCCACCTCGAGGCTCTCCTTCCGGCCGGTGCCGCCGAGCTTCCAGGTGATCTTCCCGCTCGCCCTGTCGATCCGGTAGACCGCGTTCGTGTGACGCGTGGAGATCACGAGCCCGCCGGCACGGTCGGGCTCCATCGAGTTGAGGTGGACGACGTCGTACGCGACGGTGCCGTCGTCGAGCCTGCGCTTCGGCACCGGCCAGTCGGTCTCGGACGGGCGTATGTGGTCGCGCGTGCGCCAGCGCCAGACCAGCGCGCCGGCGGGCGTGAGCTCCTGGATCTCCCCGTCCACCACGTCGCCGCGCCCGCTGCCGCCGTAGGGACGGAGGTCCACGTCGCGCCGGAGCGGGTACGTCTCGAGCAGGAAGTTGCCGTTCGGCAGCGGCTCCATGTCGTGCGTGTCCGTGAACGAGCCCACGGTCCGCAGCGTCCGCACCAGCGTTCCGTCGAGCCGGTGGATCTCCCACACGATCTCGTCGCTCGCGCCGAACGGGCCGCCGAACCATCGCGTCCAGGCGAGCGTCCCGTCGGGCAGGAGCGTGCTGTTGAACGGCTCCGCGGCGCCGCGCCGCCACCACACGGGCACGCCGTGGCGGTCGAAGACGATCACGCGCCCGGTGCGCGGGCCCGGGCCGCCGCTCGGGGCCGGCGCCATCAGGTACCACTGCGCCCGCGGCTGCGCGAAGCGCCGGTAGCGCCAGCGCGGGAAGCGGCCC
>DATENL010000224.1:0-2121 GCA_035275105.1 Thermoleophilaceae bacterium | reverse complement strand
CCCCGCGGCGCACCGAGCCGCCGGCCTCGTTCCGGCGGCCGCTCGCAGCGGCTCCCGTGGCGGCCGCGGCCGTCGCGATCGCGGCCGTGGTCCTGGCGCTGAGCTTCGGCGCCCCGTGGCTGGCCGACCGCTACCTGAACCAGGCCGAGGAGCTGTGGCAGACGCGCCCCGGGCGGGCGTTCGACAAGCTCGACACGGCCGCGTCGCTCAACCCGCTGAGCCCCCTCCCGGACGCGACCGCCGGTGCGATCGCGTTGCGGCTGGACCGCCCGCGCACGGCCGAGCGCTACTACCGCCGGGCGATCGACCGCGACCCGAACGGAGGCGCGGCCTATCTCGAGCTCGGCGCGATCGTCTACGAGAGTGGGCGGCGACCCGAGGGCCTGCGCCTGCTCCGGCGCGCCTCCGCGCTGCAGCCCCGCGACGAGGTCACCTCGCGCGTGCTGCGCCGGGCCCGCCGCGGCGGGCGCATCGACATCGACGCGATGAACGATGCGCTCCGCCGCCGCACGGCCAAGCTCGGGCGCTAGTTGATCTCCCTCTGGATCGGGGCGGCGTTGCCGAACCGCCTCCACGAGATCCGCCAGCTCCGGCCGACGCTGAACAGGTCGAGCGACCCGCGCCGGATCCGCTGGTTCCGCGGGGCCCCGGTGTCGTCGTCGTACATGTTGAACCTGGCGTCGCCGTTCGCGTGGTCGAAGCCCAGGACGACCCTGAACGAGCCGTCGCCGCCCGGCTTTCTGCGCGGGTAGGCGAGCTGGTAGGCGATCGAGCCGTTCGGCCGCAGGACGAGTTTGTCGAGCTTGACCTCCTCGCCCCACTTGTTGATGTCCTTCCAGCGCGGGTCGGTGCTGTTCACCCAGACCCCGCCCGAGCGAAGCTTGACGGAGTACAGACCCGTCACCCGGGGGTTCGACCCGAAGTCGATCCCGTAGGCGGCCCTGCGCCGCTCGACCTTGACGGTGTCGGCGAGGATCGTCCCGCCCTCGTCCTGGCCCGGGAGCTTGTGCAGCCGCTCGCGGTCGAACGAGCAGCCCCAGAGCTGCCCGTGCCAGCGCACGACGATCGCGTCCCCGCTCTCGGACGAGCTGTTCGCCGAGGTTGCGCCGGGTGCCTTCGACAGGCACCCGCTCCGGCTCGCGCCGGCCGGCGCCGCGAACGTGAGCCCTACCACAAGCATGACGGCAGCCATGCCCCAGACGTACCTGCGTCCGTGCCTCATCTTTACTTCACCCCTCTTTAGTGGTCCCCTACGCCACGAGCCTATCCCGATCGCGCCAAGGAAGTCAAGCCATCCATCCGGCCTGCGGCAAGACTGTGCGAGCGTGACCTCGCCACTGCTCAGAAGCCTGCGCTCGCTCGCCCGCCGGCGCTCGGTCAACGTGGCCTATCACGGCGTCGACGAGATACGGCCGGCCTACGACCCGGAGAACCTGTGCGTCACGCCGGCGCGCTTCCGCGCGCAGCTCGACCTCCTCCGGGCGGCGGGCTTCGAGTTCCTCACGGTGGCCGAGCTGGCCGAGCGCGCGGGCGGCGGCCAGCCGCCGCCGGGGCTCGCGACGCTGTCGTTCGACGACGGGCTCGAGGACAACCACCGCGTGGTGCTGCCGATCCTCCGCGAGCTCGGCATACCCGCGACCGTGTACGTGACGACCGGCTTCATCGGCCGGCCGAACGAGTGGATGGGGCGCCAGACGCGCTACATGACCGAGGACGAGCTGCGCGAGCTCGCCCGCGCCGGCTTCGAGCTCGGCGCGCACAGTGTGACCCACCCGGACCTCTCGACGCTGGGAGCGGTCGACTGCCGGCGCGAGGTGGGGGAGAGCATGACCGCGGTGGAGGCGATCACCGGCGCCCCGGTGCGGACGTTCGCGTACCCGTTCTGCCGCTACGGGGACGACGCCATCGCGGCCGTCCGCGACGCCGGGCTGCTGGCGGCCGTCACGTGCGAGGGACGCGGCGACTGGAGCCCGTACACGATGAAGCGGGCGCTGATCACCGGCGTGGACGGGCAGGCGAGCTTCGTCGCGAAGCTCTGGGACGTCTACGAGCCCGCCTTCGAGAGCCGGCCGGGGCGCGCGTTCCGGGCGTTGACGCGCGGTGCGCGTGCGCGCGTGCGCG
>DATENL010000223.1:0-20827 GCA_035275105.1 Thermoleophilaceae bacterium | reverse complement strand
CGGCCGCTTCGGGGCCGGGCGCGTAGCCCGTGCCCGCGCTTGACCCGCCGCCGCCCGCGGCGCTGGGCGCGGCCTGCTCGCCGCGGCTCTTGATCACGTAGGCGGCTGCGGCGCCGCCGAGGGCCAGAAGTATGAGCTTGCGCATCGGTCGAAGTCTCCAATGTCGGGGGTGGGTACGCCTCCTGCGGTCTACCCGAAACCGGCGCCAGCGTAGCCTGGAAGGCGTGCTCGACACGTTGAGGCCAATCCTTCGCGCCGCGGCGATCGCCGCCTTCACGGTCGGGGTGCTCTTGATGTTGCTCAACCCGCCGTCCCTCTCCGGTGCCGGCGGCCTCGCGGCGATCCTCGTCGGGGCCTTGGCGCTGGTCCTCCTGGGCGCGTGGGCGACGGTGGCAATGACCGGCGGGGACGCGATGCCGGAGGCCGAGGTGGAGCGGCTGGTGGAGCGCAGCGAGCGCCTGGCGCGGAGCGGGGGGGCCGTCGCGGAGGACCGCGAGCCGACCGAGTTCGACCACCTCGTGGCCGACGCGATCGACCGCCTCCCGCCCGAGTTCCAGGAGCTGCTCGAGGCGACGCCGGTGGTCGTGTCGCGTCACGGCGCCGAGTTTCGTGCCTACGGGCACTACTACGGCGGCTCGATCGTCCACGGCGACCGCGAGCACCGGATCGTCCTGTACCAGGACACGCTCGAGCGCGACTTCGGGTTCGACCACGACCTGCTCCGGGCGCAGATCGAGCGCACGCTGCGCCACGAGCTCGCTCACCACCTCGGCTGGGGCGAGAGCGGCGTGCGCGGGCTGGGCCTCTAGCCCTCTATTCCGGCGGCTTCATGTGCGGGTTCAGCAGGTGCGGAGGCCGCGGCTTCTGCGAGAAGTCGAAGTCCTGCCGCAGGTCGCCCAGCATCTCGGCGTTCTCGCGCACGCTGATGCGCGGGTCGGGCCGGTCCATCGTGGCCGGGTCGAGCCGCTGACCGCTCAGGAAGATGTCCTCGATGAACTTCAGGTACGCGTCGAAGCTCAGGGTCTGGTGGTCGACGTAGCCCTTCTTCGCGTACGGGCTGATGAGCAGCGACGGCACGCGAATCCCATAGCCGTTCTTGTCGGCCTTGGGCGGCACGACGTGGTCGTAGTAGCCGCCCCAGTCGTCGTACGAGACGAAGATCGCCGTGTCCTTCCAGTTGGGGCCGCGCATGATCGCGTTCACGACACTCGCCACGAACGCCTGCCCGACGCTGACCCTGAACGGCGGGTGCTCGCTGACCTTCTCGTTCGGGATCACCCACGAGACGGACGGCAGGGTGCCCTTGTTGGCCGCGCGGTAGAAGCGGGAGATCGACTGGACGTTGCCGACCTGCTTGTTCTTCTTCACGGTGTCGAACGCCGGCAGCGGGTTCCAGATCGACGGCGTCCCGGCGTCCAGGGTGTTCTTGTCGCACGACAGCGCCTCGTCGTGGGCGCAGTCGGGCTCCCTGCCCCTGAACACGTAGTAGCGCCAGCTCACGCCGAAGCGGTGGAGCATGTGCGTCAGGTCGGTCCAGGCGAAGTGCGTCTTCTGGATGCCCTCGCGGGTCGAGAAGTCGTACGGCTTCGACGGGCCCGAGATCTCGTTGTGGCAGCTGAACGGGTCGTTCGCGATCTTGCAGCGCGCCGACCACGCCGAGACCATGTAGAGGTGGGCCGGGAGGCTCCACGACGCGATCGGGGCGAACATCCGGTCGTGGAGCACGAAGTTGTCGGCGTAGTCCCAGTAGATCGGGAGCTCGCGCCGGTCGTGGTAGCCCATCACGTCGAGCGCGGCGGCCGGCGCGCAGACGTAGTCGTGGGCGTACTGGCAGCGGTGCGGCGCGTTGCGCGCCTCGCGCACGAAGCCGTCCATCTTGCCGCCGTTCACGTCGCGCTTGTGGTTCTTCGAGCCGTGCGGTGCGTCGCCCGTCCGGTCGCGGGGGTCGTGGTAAGGCGCCCAGCAGACCTCCGCCTCGGGATCGGGGTTGCACACCGTCGGCTTGCCGCCCGAGTCCATCGGGATGCCGTCCGCGCCCGGATAGGTGCCGAAGTAGCTGTCGAACGAGCGGTTCTCCTGCATGACCATCACGACGTGCTTGATCTTGTGGATCCCGCCGCCGGTGGTCGCGGGGCGTGCCTCGCCCGCACCGGCCGCCAGGATTGCGGCAGCCAGCAGCGCCACCCCGCCCGTCGCCGCGCGCGCCCTCGATCCGCGTCCCCGCCTCACGGCGCCAGCGTAGCCCGGCTCATTTCGGGTGCGGATCGAGGATGAGCGGGGGCCGCGGCTCCTGCGAGAAGTCGAACGCGCGCCGCAGGTCGCCCAGCTCGGGAGCGTTCTCGCGGACGCTCGGCCGCGGGTCGGGCCGGTCCATCGTCACCGGGTCGAGCCGCTGCCCGCCGAGGAAGATGTCCTCGATGAACTTGAGGTAGGCGTCGAAGCTGAGCGTCTGGTGGTCGATGTAGCCCTTCTTCGCGTACGGGCTGATCACGAGCGCGGGCACGCGGATGCCGTAGCCGTTCTGGTCGATCTTCGGCGGCACGGCGTGGTCGTAGTAGCCGCCCCAGTCGTCCCAGGCGAGCAGGATCGCCGTGCTGTCCCAGTTCGGGCTGCGCATGACCGCGTTGACCACGCTGGTCACGTACGCCTGGCCGGCGGAGACCTTGGACGGAGGGTGGTCGCTGACCCTGTCGTTGGGGATGACCCACGAGACGGCGGGCAGGGTGCCCTGGTTGGCGGCGCGGAAGAAGTTCGCGATCGACTGGACGTTGCCGCGCTGGCCGTTCTCCTTGACGGTGTCGAAGAACGGGAGCGGGTTCCAGATCGAGGGGGTGCCGGGACGCTGCTTGCCCGGCGTGCAGGAGAGCGCCTCGTCCTGGGCGCAGTCGGGCTCCCTGCCCTTGAAGACGTAGTAGCGCCAGCTCACGCCGGCGCGGTGCAGGAGGTGGGTGAGGTCGGTCCACGCGAAGTGGGGCTTCTTGCCGCTGCCGAATGACCCACGGGGTCCGGCCGGCCCCGACAGCGCGTTGGTGCAGCTGAACGGGTCGTTCGCGTGCTTGCAGCGCGCCGACCACGCCGAGACCATGTAGAGGTGGACCGGCAGGCTCCACGAGGAGGCGGGCGCGAACATCCGGTCCTGGAGGACGTACTCGCGCGCGTATTCCCAGTAGTTGGGGAGCTCGCGGTCGTCGTGGTACCCCATCACGTCGAGCGCCGACGCCGGCGAGCAGACCGGGTCGTTGCGGTTCTTGCAGCGGTGCGGGGCGACCTGCGCCTCGCGGATGAAGCCGTTCATCCTGCCGCCGTTGACGTCGCGCTTGGAGTTGCCGGCGCCGTGCGGGCCGCCGCCCTGGCGGTTGCGCGGGTCGTGGTACGGGCGCCAGCAGATGCCGGCCTTCGGGTCCGGCACGCAGACCTTCGGGTTGCCGTTGCGATCCATCGGGATCCCGTCGGCGCCCGGGTAGGTGCCGAAGTAGTGGTCGAAGGACCGGTTCTCCTGCATGACCATCACGACGTGCTCGATCTTGTGGATCGGGTCGTCCTCGGCCGGACGGGCGTCCGGGCCGCCGGCCACCAGCGCGGCGACCGTGATCAGCAGCGCACCCAGCGCCGCGGCCCCGGCCCTGGATCGGGCTGCCTGCCTCATCGGGCCAGCGTAGTCGCGGGCGTAAGCTTCCGGTTCATGTCACTCATCTCGCGCACCGACTTCGTGTTCCTGCCGGTAACGAGCTTCGACCGGGCCGAAAGTTTCTACTCCGGCGTTCTCGGGCTCGAATGCTCCAAGCGGTACAACGGCGGGATCGGCGGCGAGTTCGAGACCGGCAACGTCACGATCCAGGTGGTCGACATGGCCAAGATCGGGCGCGATTTCGCTCCGTCGAACGGCGGGATCGCGCTCCGGGTCGACGACGTCGAGGCCGCCCGCGAGCAGCTCCGGTCGCAGGGGGTCGAGTTCGAGGGCGACATCCTCGACAGCGGCGTCTGCCACCAGGCGTTCTTCCGCGACTCCGACGGCAACCTGCTGATCCTGCACCACCGGTACGCGCCGCCCGACGTGATGCCGCCCGCCCCGCCGGGCTAGCCTTCAGGCCGCTACGGAGAGGTGTCCGAGTGGCTTAAGGAGCGCGACTGGAAATCGCGTGGGCGGGGTCAACCTGCCTCGAGGGTTCGAATCCCTCCCTCTCCGCTGAATGTCGCTTATTCGAACTGGGGTGGCCGCCGTTTAGTTCGCGTCGTCAACGTGGGCCCAAGAACCCGCTTGTGGAGCGGACCCCGGCGCTCGAACGCCAACGACTCACTGCCCCCCAGAGCACCCCCCGTACGCGACTCCTCGGTGCGCATCGCCCCGAGGGCGCCGCTAAGTCGTCGCCATGGAGTGCTCGCCGCGATCAGCAGGGCCGAGCTCCAGATGATCGAGGCCGCTGCTGACGACCAGTATCGCCACCCCCGAATGGGGGTAGTTCAGCACTTCGCGGTTTATCGCTGGGATCTCGTGGCATGCCGATGGCACCCGGTCAGACAACGGACTCAAACGGAGAATCGGTATGCGTGCCCGTTCGGCGATCCTCGTTGCTTTTCTCTTGGCCTTCATCTTCGGTGTGCCAGGCGGACCGTCGACCGCCACCCCCGCTGCTGCGCAACCCTTCGAATGCATTGACGACCTGGCTTCATCGCAGTTCTCGTATGGAACGGGTGGGATCTTCAAGGGGATTCGCGTGTACGGGGATACGTACTGCAACTCAACTGTTCCAGTAGTGGGAAATGATTGCCAGGTCACTATCGTGGCCGCGACCGGGGGCACCGCGTACGGGAACCGTGACCACGAGCCGAACTTCTGTAACAGTACCGCCACGCTCCAGCCCGCTGTTGGGGAAGTGACGGGTCACTATTACCTGACCGCGACGATTCTTACAGCTGGCTATCGTTGGACGTACGCGCACGGCGGGTGCATCATCGTGAGCCCAACAGTCCTTTACTGTCACATATCGGAGACGTATGTGATCTCTCCATTCCCGAAGATCACAGGGACTTACACTGGCCCGAGTGCGCCGCAATCCGATGAAAGCCTCCCGCGCGAACTCGACGCCCGAGGCGGCGCATCAATCGTCCCTGACGAATAGGGTGGCGGACCGGTCGGAGCAGACGTCGAGCTAAGGCGCCGCGCATCGCGACCTAAGCAGCGATAGCTTCCGCCGCAAGCGACGCATGGCCGACGAAGCGCGACATCGCATTCGGGCATGGTTAAGCCTCCTTGCCGAACAGGTCCAGCGCGATCCTACGCGCGAAACAGCGTCCATAGCAGTCGGTGCACTTCAAGCGTTGGCGCTCGCGGGTGTTCTAGACGATCAGGAAGTGCGTGCTTGGTCGTCGCGCCTCGCGATCGGCGAGGAACCACCTATCGAAGGCCTGACGGCGAGAAACCGTACGCCTACGGCTCCGAAAATCCTTCCGCATGCCGCAACTGCTTTCGCCGGGCGGCAGTTTGATCGGACGGTCCCGCTTGGGTGGTCCCCTCACCCGAGCGTCCTGGTCTCGGGTGTGGATGTGTACGACGACGCCCTGCTCGTACACGGCCATGTGAAGGATCGCGATCCCGGCCTCGTGGACATCGATCTATATGGGCAATCAGGGGATCGACTCGGGCAAGCTGGCGGGTTCACGTACGTGATCGGGGAGATGACTCGGTGGGAGTTCGCCTTTGCCAGGGGTATAGCGATTAGTGACCGGAGTGTGACACTCGAAGTCGATGGGAACCGACGCCTCATCGACTTAGGAGACCGGGGATGAGCGGATTGCAGCAAGGAGACTCTATGGACCACGCTCTTCCAACGGATGCCGTCAGCAGGCGGACTCCGGCCTTGGGCGAGGAGCGACGGCAGGCCGAGTTCCCTACGCGAGCTTCCGCTCTCGATCGAAGCTGCACGCATCCACGTCGGCGAGTCTCTAAGCGCGGAGTTGCTTATGCAACGCTTCGATGCCGTCGCGAACCTCGGGGTTCAAATACCGTCCCTCCCCCCCGCTGAAGCAGGCGTGTGACGAAGTTCTGGATGCCGGAAAGGGCCGAGCGTAGGTCATGGGGAGCAAGCCCTCGGAACGGTTCGTGTGGGCGGTGGACACGCTGGAGCTCGACCCAGCCGATCGCGTGCTGGAGGTCGGCTGCGGACACGGCGTGGCCGTGTCACTGGTCTGCGAGCGGCTGACCAGCGGACGGATCACCGCGATCGATCGCTCGAAGAAGATGATTGAGATGGCCGCGCGCAGGAATCGCGAGCACGTCTCGGGAGGCAGGGCGGCGCTGAAGACGGCCGCGCTTGAGAAGGCGGACCTTGGGGACGAGCGATTCGACAAGGTCTTCGCCTTCAACGTCGCGCCCTTCTGGCTTGAGCCGAAGGAGGCGCTGGGGATCGTCCGGCGGCATCTCGCCCCCGATGGAGCGCTCTATCTCTTCTGGGACGCTCGGCACACGCAGCCCGACCGGGCGCGCGAGCTCGCGGACCGGCTGAGCGAGAGGGTCCGGTTGGCCGAATTCACCGTGAACCACGTGCTCGTCGAGGATCTGCGGCCGGTTCCCGCGGTCTGCGTGATCGGGCGGCCCTAGGCCGCACGGCCGATGCGGATCTACGTCCGTTCCAGAAGACGCGCCGTCCAGCGCGAGTGGCGTCGTCGAAGCTCCTGTCCAGTGAGGTCGGCGCGCCCCAGCGGCGCGTAGTTCGGAGCCCAGGTCTCGACCGCATCGTGCGAGCGCGCGACCGCCCAGCCATCCCAGAGAGCCAAATCGCCGATCGTGCCACCGACCCCGTGCTCGTAGGCCGCCAGGAACACGTCGGCGATGTGCTCCTCGAACAGGAGAACGAGATCAAGCCGGCACCAGCCCACGTCGAAGCCGCGTGGCCCGCGGGCGCCGCCCGACCAGTCGACGATGCCCGTCAGCTTCCCGTCTCGCCAGACGACGTTGCCCGACCAGTAGTCGGAATGGGTGAGCACCTCCACCGAGGCGGTGATCTGCATCCAGCGAGACCGCAACCTCGCCGCGAGCGGCCCCGCCAGCACCTCCGGGGATCCACCGCGGCCCTCGAACACGCTCGGTAGAACCGCGAGGCGGTCGTTGTGGACGGCGTGCACCGTGACGAGCGCGTGACCGAGCTGAGCCGCCCATTCCTCAGGATCGGTTGGCGTGATGTTCGCTTCGCCGTCGAGCCAGCTGATCAGCGACGTCGGATGCTCCGACCACCGGCCATCCAGGTCGCTGCCCAGCGGCACCGGGGCCAGTCCTCCAAGTCCGTCGAGCGCATGCAGCACCTGCTGCTCGTGCGCGCCGGCTGAATCGCCAGCCGGAAACTCCCGGACGACGACAGCCATCTCAGGGTGTGCGGTGTCGACCCTCCAGGTGTCGGCGTGCTGCCCACCCGCGAGTCTCGTCACGGACCGGATTGCGGCCGACGAGCCGCCCAGGCGCCGGACCTGCTCGATCGCCCCCGCCGAAGGCGCGCGTCCGCTAGCCCCCGACACGCGCGAGCTGACCGCCATCGACCGGCAGCAGGGCGCCGGTGATGAATCCCGCCTCATCGGAGTGCAGGAAGACGCTGGCGTTCGCGACGTCCCATGCGGTGCCCATCTTCGCGCGCAGCGGGACGAGCGCATCGCGCTGCGCGCGAATCTCCTCACGCGGGATGTCGACCCTCGCCGCCCACGCGTCGATCGCCATCGGCGTGTCGAGGAGGCCGGGCATGATCGTGTTCACGCGGACGCCCCTTGAGGCGTTTCCCATCGCCAGGGAGTGGCTCAGCGCGTTGATTCCGGCCTTGGAGATCTTGTACGCGGTCAGCGGGACGGCCGCCGCGAGCGAGGCCACCGAGGAGATGTTCACGATCGACCCGGAGCCCTGCTCCCGCATCACCGGCACCACCGCCTGGCAGGACAGAAGGCAGCCCTTGAGGTTGACCGCGATGATCCGGTCGAAGCCCTCCTCCGTGAGCGACAGGGGATCACCGTCGTCGGTGCCGATGCCGACGTTGTTCTGGAGGAAGTCGATCCTGCCCCAGGTGTCGACGCAGGCCCTGGCGAACGCCTGACAATCGTCCGCCTCGGTCCAATCGCCGGCCACGCATTCGGCGACGCCGCCCTCGGCGGCGATCATCTCCGCGGTCTCGCGCGCCGAGTCGAGGTCGCGATCGACGAGAAGCAGCCGCGCCCCCTCGCGCGCGAAGGCGATCGCCGCGGCCCGACCCGTCCCGACCGTCTCGCCGGCGGACTGCCCGGCGCCGACGACGATGCCGACCTTCCCCTCGAGCCGGTCCATTCCTATCCGGCTTGCTGGCTCTTACGCGCCCGCGCGTTGGCGCGGACCTCGTCGAGCGGGAACCCGGCCTGCTCACAGAGCGTCGCCAGGTCGAAGTAGATCGCCTCGCCCTCCATCAGGCCGTCCCGGAACGGGGTCACGTTCGCGAACGGGACCACGAACGACCGCCCGGTCGGCTGGACCCCCATCCATTCGCCCTCGCTGGTTCCTCTCAGCGCTCCCCAGACGACCATCAGGTCGTCCCCGAACGCCTCTCCGACGTCGTCGGGCTCCAGGTCCGGGAACGCGGCGAAGTAGCCCTCCTCGTAGGTCCGCCGGACGGCCTCTCTGCCCTCGCTGCGCAGGCCGAGGGCCATGGTCTCGAGGAAGCAGTCCTCGACGAACGTCTCGAGGATGCCGTCGTAGTCCCGAGCCAGCTCCGCTTCCCGATGCTGTTCGAAGAGCCGGCGCATCTCCTCGGGGCTCATGGGCCGGACCATATTGAGTCGGCTCAGTCTCCGATGTGGCGGTGCGCCTCCACCACGAGCCACCTGCCGTCGCGTGACCACCCGAGCGAGTGTCGACGCGGCCGCGACGTTCGCGGGCGCGAGCGTCGCGAGACACAGAAGGCAAGCCCCGAAACCCGTCACCGGCCTCCCAGACACCTCCGGGTCGGTGTAGTTTCGGCCGGTCGAGCCGCTCGGGGCCGGCTCAACGCCAGCCGGGTCAGTGCCGAAGCATTGGCGGTGGGTTCAGGTCACGCTGGGGACAGCGCACGGAAGGAGTACGAGCGGCGGCGGGCGGCTCGCGAGCGGCGCTTGCGAGAGCGCCATCCGCGAGTTGGTCGACTGCTGATCGCGCTTGGCGGGGAACCCGCGCACGAACGCGCTTGGCGGCGGGGCGCCGAGGGAGAGGAGCGGGCAGCCGTCAGGCTCGAGCGATTGCTGGCGGGGACCGGCGTGGTTCTGCTCCACGATCGGCAGATGCCGGCGGCGCGCGGCAACATCGACCATCTGGCGGTCGGGCCGGGCGGAATCACCATCATCGACACGAAACGGCTCGTCGGAAGGGTTGAGGTCCAGGGGCGGGGCCAGCACACGCAGTTGCGTGTCGGTCGGCGTGACCGCTCGAAGCTACTCGACGGTGCAGAACGCCAAGTCGCCGCCGTCAGAGCGGTGGTCGAGGGAATCGACGTCCGCGTCGCACTCTGCTTCGTCGACGTCGCGGGTCTCCCGCTGATCGGGCAGCTTCGACCGCGCGGCGTCCTGATCGACGGGCCCCGAGGCGTTGCGCGGCTGGCAAAACGGCCCGGCCCAGTCGACGTCGCCATGGTCAGTGATCTCGTGGCTGTGCTCGATCGTCGGTTTCCCGCGGCCGGACCGTGACGGCCCGGCGCGGCTAGGCGGGTTTGGCGAAAGTCGGGGGCATAGGCGGGCCCGCCTTGGCGAAACGCTTGCTATCGCGCTCCTGATCCTCCTAGCTTGGCCGCTCACTGACAAGTTGGCCCCGGCGGTGCGTGAACACCCCGAGGCCGTGGCACAGGAGGGCGAACTCCCATGCACGAGCAGCGTAGCCGCGCGGTGCGGCCGTGAACGCCGTCAGCCTGATCGGAACCCTGACGGACGACCCCGAGCTACAGGAGGGCCGCTGCACGCTTCGGCTCGCGGTTCCTCGCCGCTCTCGCGACGGCAGGCGGTTCCCCGGAGTGGTCTACGTCACGGTCGAGTCAGCCGGGGCAGAGGCGCAGGAATGCGCCGCGCTCGTGCAGGGCGCGAGGATGGGCCTCGCCGGTCGGCTGGACGACGCTGGGAACGTCCTGCTCGACCAACTCGACGCCCTCTAAGCGGCGAGCATCGCAGCGCGGCATTCGGCCCGCGCTGCGACCACCGCGCGCGCCCGGCTGAGCGCGCGGGCAAGCTGGGCCAGCACGGTCAGATCGGTGTGCAGGCGGACGCGCTCGATGCCACGGACGCGCAGCGGGAGCAAGGCCCACTCGTGCTTCAAGCGCCCGAACTCGCGTTCGACGGCCGACCGCTGCTCGTAGAGCTTCCCCCACCGCTTCGACTCGCGCGGGATCAGGGGGTGCAGGCGGTCGGCCTTCACCCACCGGCTCGCGGGCTTGCACTCGCCCGTGGGGCACCGCCACTTGGACGCGCCGCGCTTGAAGTCGGCCCCGGCGAAGGTCCACGTTCCGTGCTCGCACGTCGGCGGCTTGTGGTCGCCGCGCTTGACGGCGTGGGTCTTGCGGAGCTTCGTGACCGGATGGCAGCCGCCGTCCTCGAAGGCGTCGTGGACGTGGGCCACGTCATAGGCCGAGTCCATCGCGGCGGTGACGGGTCGGAACCCGCGCGTGTGAAGCTGAGCCAGGAGCGGCGCGGCGAACGTCTGCTCGACCTCGCGCGCAGTCTCGACCGACCACGCGAGCGGGAGGCCCGTCCGCGTGCAGGCGGCGGCGTGGACCTTGTACCCGTAGAAGCCGCCGCCTTTGCGTGTGGACACCGCCGAGCGGTGGCCCCACGAGGCGTCCGGGTCGCTGTACCGCTCGCGCTCGGGTCCGCCCTTCCGGATGTACCTCTGGCCGTTCGCGTAGGCGGGCAGGTCCGAGCCGTCCAGCGCCACGTTCTCACCGAGCCCCGGCATCAGCTTGTGCAGCCCCGCCGTCACGCTGTCAAGGCACGCGGCCAGTGTGGCGGAATGCTCGCGCAGCTTCGCCGTGAACCGGTAGCACGCCCACTGGGAGGGGACCGCGCCGAGTACGTCCCTCAGCGCCGCGTGCTCGGACACGAGCCGGACGGTGCGGCTCCACGTCGGCAGCGCGTACATGCTCTTGACGAGCGCCACCCCGACCATCACGCGGATCGCGTAGCCCGGCCTGCCCGTCCAGCGCGTCGCCTCAAGCTCGCCTACGAGGGCCTGAATCTCCGGCGAGTCGAGGAGGGAGCGAAGCTCGGAGACCGCCGAGCGCGGTGGTACTTTGGGAACGTCCACGGAGCCTTAACCTCTGTGGTCCAGGCCCCGGGGGGTTGCCGCCTCGCCGGGGCCGCTTTGTGCGCTGAATTCCACTCCAATCTACACTCCACGTCGGACGGAAAAACCGCATTCCAAAGCGGAAAACGGGGCGCTCAAGCCGGGTCTAGACTGCCTCGAATCGCCAATCTTTCCGAGCGAGGCAGAAACGTCGTCGGGACCGCCCGGCGTGGGTGGTCGTGGCTGCGTCGGCAGGTGCTCGATCCGCTGGGTGCGGTGTTCACCCTTGTCGGGCTGGTCGGCCTCGTGGCCGGCATCCTCAAGACGACTGGCGTACTGGCAATCGTGGGGGCGGACCCAGTGGGAGTCGGCCTGATCCTCGTGAGCCTGCTGCTACTGGCGGTCGGCATAACGCGCGGTCGTCCCGGCCTTGGTGTCACCGACGTTCGCGCCGACATACAGCACCGCAAGGGCTGCCCTCGGAACCCGGCGCGCATGGAAACTTGGAAGGACGTTCGTGAAGACACGGGCATCGAATATGTGGTCGGCAAGTGCAACGACTGCGGGGCGATGGCCTACCGGCACGGAGACGTTCCGGTTAACCCGCCGCGCCGCGCTGCCCCAGCCGAGCCTCGCCCCCCGCTGGAGAAGATTGCCGAGCGCCCCATGTTGGTCGAAGGCTTTGCGGGGCCGGGACGTGACCCAGCGGCTGCGCCGAGTGAGGAACAGCCCGGCGACGCCGACGACGCGGAGTGGCCACCCCCGCCAGTAATCGTCCCGCCGGGGGCCGGGGAGCCGCCCACCCCTCCCCGCGACCCGCGCGATGCCCTCGCCGAGAAACTGTCGCGGCTATACAGGGAGGGCCACCGGCTCAAGTGGGCGCTCGTCCTCGCAATACCACCGGCGGGTGCCGAAGCGGTCACAGGGGATACGCCCGTGACGCGAATTCAATGCGACGAGTTGACGCGGAGGTGGGACGGTCAGGTGACCGCCGCCCTGTTCGACTACGGCGGCACGCTCTGGTCCAAGTGGGAGGCGTGCGCCAGACTCCGCGCCGCCCACCCCACGCTGCGGCACATCGAACCGGCGACCACGCTTCAAGAGCTACGCGACTTCGTGAACGTGAAGCATGCCTGCCTCCGCGAGATCATTGCGGAGCTTGGCGGTGGTGAAGCACCCCCCGACCCCGACCCGCCGCCGACGCGCCAGCGTGAAGGCGACGCGGAAGATGCACCTACGCCCATCGAGCGGTTACAGACCCAGCTCGACAAAGCCATGACCCTTCGCGGCGTCGTCGCGCGAGGCGTACCGCAGCACTGGGAGGGGGACGCGCTCGTGCCCGACGACCCGGAGGACGAGGTAAAGCTCGACAAGCTCGTCTACGCCTGGTTCAAGGCGACCTACGACCTGCTCCGCAAGTCGCCGTTCACCCGCCACGCGGAGGATTTTTGGGGACCTGCCTTCCGGGGCCTCGAACGCAGTTACCTGAACACGGTCTACGGTGCCGAGCGTGACCGGCTCGGCGGGCACGACCAGCTTCTAAACGACCGGATCGAACTCATAAAGCGCATCCTCAAGGAGCACGGCGGCTGATGCTCAGCCTTGGCGAAACCCGTGGGGTAAGCAGTTCACGAATCGCGGGGTACGCCCCAACTTCCCCGACCCGCCACCCCGCTCCGGAAGCGGCCTAGCGTGTTTCGCCAAACTCTCCTAGGCGGAGCGCGTGGTCGCGGGAAGCTCGTTCGACTCCAGGAGAGCCCGGAGTCGGTCGTAGCGGGTCTTGCCGTTGTCGGTCCGCGGGATCCCGCGGCGCTCCGCGACGACCACGCGGTGCGGCGCGAACCCCACGGCGCTCTCGACCGCCGCGGTCACGGCGGGCTCCACGGCCTGGCTTGACGCCCCGTCCTCGACCTCGAGAACGACCGTGACGATCTCGCTTGCCTGGCCCCCGCGCGGAGGGTGGCTCACCGCCGCCGCGTACCTGACGCCGTCGACCTCGTAGGCGGCGTCCTCCAGCTCGCGAGGCGCGATGACGGCACCCGCGCGCTTGAGCATCGCGCGCTGCCTGCCCAGCACGTACAGCCGCCCGTCCGCGTCGAGGTATCCCTCGTCACCGGTGTGCAGCCATCCGTCTCGCAGAGGACGCTGCCCATCGGGCGCGTCGAGGTATCCGGCGAACACCGTCTCGCCTCGGACCAGGATCTCGCCAGGCCGTTCGAGAGCGCTGCCGGCCGACACCTCCAGCCCCGGAAAGGGCCATCCGCACGACACGTTCCCGCGCCCGTCCACCACGAGCTCCTCCCCGTGAGTGGCCGTCGTAACGCCCAGCGTCGCCTCGGCGAGCCCGTAGCCGGGCAGGACCCGGCCCGGAGCGCCCAGCCGCTCCTCGAACGCCTCGATCGTGCTGCGCCTCACCGGTTCGCCGCCGCTCGCCGCGGTGCGAAGCGAGCTCAGGTCCACGCTCCCCGCCGGCACCATCCGTGAAGCCAGGCGATACGCGAAGTCGGGCGCGGCCGTGAACGTGCCGCCGACCCGCCCCACCGTGGCCAGCCATTCCGGGATGTTGCGGATTGCCGGTTCGACGACGAAGCACGGGGTGCCGAGGTACACGGCGCCGACGACGAACAGGTGCAGCCCCATGTCGTGCCAGGGCGGGATCCAATCGACCAGGACGTCGCCTTCCCGCACGTAGCCCGCGCTGGCCATGCTCCGGATCTGGGCGAGCGTGTTGCGGTGCGTTATCACCGCCGCCTGCGGCTCCCCCTCGGTGCCCGACGTGAGTTGGAGGATCGCCGGATCCCCCTCGCCGACTGCGGGGTCGGTCAGGCGAGCATCGGCGGCCGGCAACTCGGTCGTCGCTGTGACGCTGAGCGTTGGCGCCACGCTCGACACGCGCCTGCGGATCGCCGGTTCCGGCATGTAGGGGTTGACCGCGCACGCCGTCGCACCCAGGAGCTGGATCGCCCAGAAGCAGGTGACGAACTCCAGACCGGATGGAAGGACGAGGGCCACCCGGTCGCGAGCGCGCACTCCGTGGGCGGCCATTCCGCAAGCTGCCTCCTGAGCGCGGGCCTCGAGCTCGGCGAACGTGAGCCGTCGGCGGCCGTCGTCGAATGCGAGCTGGTCCGGCGAGACGCCGGCCCGGGCCGCCAGTACCTCGGCGAGAGTGCGCGAATCGCCCGTCGCCGCCGGTCGGCCTGCATCGGCGCGGGGCATCGGAGTCGATCGCGCAGCGACCTCCACGTCGCGGCAGCTTAGCCAGCCCGTTCTGCGAGCCGGGAACGCCTCAATAGGGCTGGAGGGCGGCGGGGTTCTCGCGGACGAAGCCCTCGAACCACCGCACCAGCTCCCCGGCCATCGCCTCGTCGGCGGCGGGCTCGATCGGCTCTCCGGTGATGATCTCGATGCTGCTGGAGCGCCAGCGTGAGGCAATCGGCAAGACCGGCGTGCCTGTCGCCCGCGCCGCCTCCAGCAGCCCGCGCGCGAACGGTCGTGGCGTGCCGAGGAAGTGCGCGTCGACAGGCACGCCGTCCCCGTCGACGGCTCCGAACACGAACCCCCCCGCACGAAGGGTCTTCATCGCGCGCCAGTAGATCGCAGCGCGGTGGCCCTGCCCGTGGCCGGGCGGCGTCATCGGAAGACCGGGACGCTCCGGCCAGTCGCCGTGCTGAATCGCGTAGACCTCGCCGGGGAGCCGCTCCAGGAAGCCCCCGAGAGCCCCGGGTGTGCCGACGTGCAGGGTCACGAGGATCAGGGGCGGGCGAAGCGACGCCGGATCGGGCCCGCCGACCAGCCGGGGGAAGGGGCTCCGGCCGCCCTCGACCGACATCGCCCTCACGAAGACGTGGAAGCGCAGCGTCGCGGCCCAGTTCTCGGCCCGCGCCCGGGCAGCCCGCTCCGGCGTCAACTCGGGCAGCTTCGATCTGATCCAGTCCTCGGAGGGACCGCACCCCATCCAGGCCGTCAGCCGTGCGGCCACGCCCGCCACCGCGTACATCGCATGTGGCCATCGCGAGCACACCATCCGTAACGGCCTGGCCACGAGGCGGCGCATCAGACCCCGTCGAAGTACGCCACGAGGCTGCGGATCGTGAGCTGCCCGTCGCGAAACAGCTCCTCGTTCGCCTCGCGGGCAGCCTGCTCCTCGCAGGCCAGCACGAGCTCCACGAGCTCGATCGAGTCGAGCCCCAGACCCTCCTCCCCGAGCGGCACCTCTTCGCCGAGCGCCTCGACCGGGAAGCGAGCCGGCCATTGCGTCAGCAGGATGTCGCGGATGGCGGACGCGGTCAGCACGGGGCTGCCCGGCGGCGTACGTCAGGCCGGCAGGCCGAGCCCGACCCGCTCGAACTCCTGGGCCATCCGCGCCCCCACCGCCTGGAGCGCCGAGGCCGGGCGGATCATCACCTTGAGCTCGGTGATCAGGCCGTCGTCGTCGAAGGTGAGCCTGTCGATCCCCTCGACCTGCTTGCCGTCGACCTCGGTCGCGAACTCGAGGACCGCGACGCGCTGGTCGGGATCCTCGATCTGGAGCACGTAGCGGAAGTGCTCTCCCAGCGCCAGCGCCCGCTCGGCCGCGTGCAGGACCTTCAGCAGCTCGTCGCGGCCCCGGTACGGCTTGAACAGGACGGGGCTGCGGAAGACGGCGTCCTCGTGGAGGAGCTCCTCCACCTGGTCGACGTCGCCCGACTCGACGGCGGTGCGGAAGCGATCGGAGAGCACTGCGCCAAAAACTACCGGGGCCGCAGCGTGAGCGTGACCCTGGCGGCGCCGCGGCGGTTGCGCAGCGCGATCACGCGCGCGCCGGGCCTCGACAGGATCCGCGCTCCCGTCACCCTCAGCCTGTAGCCGCGCCGGAAGTGCAGGCGCCCGGCCCACACGCGCGTGACGCGCGACCGCAGCGAGCGGCCGGCGGCCCGAGTCGAGTAGGCGAGCCTGAACGTGCGGGCGTCCGGGTCCCAGCTCCAGCTCGTCGGCGTGCCCGCGACGCGGCGCGGGAACGGGCGGTCGATGACGTCGAGCACCCCGCGCACGACGTTCCGCCCCGCCGGGCGCTTCCGCCCGTCGACGAGCAGCGTGTAGCCGTCGGGGTCGCAGCAGTAGAGCCAGTAGGTCCACGGGATGCGCCCGGCGTCCAGCTCGCCCGCCATTCGCGCGACGATCGACAGGTCGTTGGTCGCGGCCCACTCGGTGTTCAGTGGCGGCACGCGCTCGCGCGCGGAGTAGGCCTCGGCGTTGTCGATGACCATCGTCTCCTCGACCTCGCAGCCGGGCCCCGTCCCGGGGATGTTCGGGAGCGCGGTGCCGGCGCCGCCCCCGAGGCAGTAGTCGTGGAAGGCGAACCCCGTCCGGCGGTCGCCGCCCGACGCGTTCGCCAGGTGCGTGTCGGCGCCGAAGTCGAAGAGGAGGTTCGGCTCGTAGAAGACGATCCGCCGCGGGTCGGCCCGGCGCACCGCGGCGATCATCCGCCTGTAGAAGGCCGACAGCTGGGCGTCGAACGCCGGGCAGCCCTCGGGATTCGCGCAGCTCGGGTACTGCGATCCGGGCCACGGCTCGTTGAGCAGCTCGTAGCCGAGCACGCCGCGCTCGCCGCGGAACGCGCGCGCGAGCGACGTGAGCATGTGCGCGTAGCGGGCCTGCAGGCCGACGCCGCCCGGGCCCGCCGCGTCGTACCAGAGGTTGTCGAACGCGCGGTTGACGGCCGCGTTGCCGAGGTAGTTCGCGCCGAAGCCGAGGTCCGGGTTGGGGAAGCCGTTCGTGACGGTCGCCCAGCCGGGCGCTCCGTCGCCGTGGACCGCGGGCCCGTAGCCGTCCTGGTGGAGGTCGAGCAGCGACCAGATCCCGCGCCGCGCGAGCGTGCGTACGGTCCGCCGGAGGCTGGCGAGGTAGCGCGAGCTCACGGCCCCGGGGCGCGGCTCGAGGTGCGACCAGTTGAACCCGACGCGCACGATGTTGAACCCGTGCGCGGCGAGGAAGTCCGCGTCGTCCGCCGAGAACCCCTGCACCGCGGGGAGGTGGGGCGGGTTGAAGTTCATGACGGCCACGCCGTGCAGCACCACGACCCGGCCCGACGAGTCGGTGAGCCAGCGCCCGGAGGGGTCGAGCACGGCGCTCCGCCCCTGCGCCGACGTGGCCGCGAGCAGCGCGGCGACCGCGGCGGCGGCGAGGCACGCCACGACGCGGACCGATTCTCTGCCGAGGGCCTCCACGCCGCGACCAGTGTCCCAGACCGCCAGCCGCGCTGGGACGCGTGCGCAGGTACCGTTCGCGCCCATGCCGGAGACGGAGCACTCGGTCGCGGTCGGCGAGGACGCGCCGATCTTCGAGGTCATGTCGACGATGCGGGCCATGCGCCGGCTCAAGCCCGACCCGGTGCCGGACGAGCTGCTCGAGAAGCTGGTCCAGGCGGCCACGTGGGGGCCGAGCGGGTCGAACACGCAGGGCTACGAGTTCGTCGTGGTCACCGACCGCTCGACGATCGGGCGGCTCGCGAAGCTTTGGGGCCGGAGCGTCGAGGCCTACCTCGGCAGCGTGGGCCGCGTGACCCCGGCGGCGCAGGATCCGGGCATCCGGCGCGCGATCGAGTACCAGCGCGACCACTTCCACGAGACGCCCGCGGTGATCGTCGCGTGCTACCGGCGCGGCGACGGCGCCGACCCCGGGACCGTCGCGCGCCTCCTCAAGAGCTTCGCGCCGGCGGACGCCGCCCGGTTGGCGGCCCGCGGCCCGCGCGTGAGCAGCCTCACCGAGGCCGCCTCCGTCTACCCCGGCCTCCAGAACGTGCTGCTCGCCGCCCGCGCCCTCGGGCTCGGCGCGGTGATCACGACCTGGCACATGATGCTCGAGCACGAGTGGAAGAAGGAGCTCGGCATCCCGCGCGAGGTGAGCACCTACGCCGTGATCCCGGTCGGCTGGCCGAAGGGGAGGTTCGGGCCGGTCAAGCGCCGGCCGGCGGCCGAGGTCATCCACCGCGACCGCTGGTAGCGGCTCACCCCGGCCGCCGCAGGGGGGCGAACTTCGGAACCGTCCTGCCTAGGGATCGGTATGCGACCCCAAAGCAGGACAGTTGGGAGATTGCCCGGATCGCCGGCCGCCAGCACGGCGTGGTGACGCGTCCGCAGCTGCGCCCCAGGGCAGGACGGGTTGCCGGGTCCGCGGCTAGGGGGCGACCGTCACGCGCACCCGCTGCCGGGCCGATACGCGACCCGTCGAGACCACGGCGGTGCGACTCTTCGGGTCGTAGCGGAACGGCACGGTGTCCCCGTTCACCTTCACGCTGCCCGGCCGCGCGACCCCCACGAATCGGAGCCGCCACGTGCGCGCCGCTCCTTGCCCGCCGAAGTGCCCGCGCGGCGGGTGGATCGTGACGGTCCGCCCGCGGTGCACGATCGGCGTGAAGGTGAAGGCGCCCCGCTCGAACGCCCGGCCGTCGCCGGCGTCCTCGTAGAGGCGGAACCTCCCGTCGCCGCCCGCCCAGACGTTCAGGGTCAGGAGCTCGGGGGGACGCTTCGACTGCGAGTAGCCCTGCGTCGGCAGGACCGCGCCCGCCCGGACGAAGACCGGCATCCGCGTGAGCGGCACCGACAGCGTCTCCACCCTCGGGCCCACGTGCCGCTGCCCCGTGAAGAAGTCCACCCACGTGCCGGGCGGGAACCACACGGTCTTGCGCGCGGGGTCGCCCGGCCGGGCCACCGGCGCCACCAGCAGGTCGCGCCCGAGCATGTACTGGCGGTCGCGGCGGTAGGCGCCCTCGCGCTCCGGCCACTGGAGGTACATCGGGCGCACGAGCGGCAGACCGTGGTCGTGCGCGAGCCGCGCCAGCGTGTACAGGTACGGCACCAGCGAGGCGCGCAGCCGCAGGAAGCGAGCGGCCGTCGCCCGCGCCCTGCCCGTGTACTCCCACGGGAGCCGGTCGCCGTGGTCCGAGTGGAGGCGGTTGATCGGCTGGAACGCGCCGAGCTGCACCCAGCGCACGTACATGTCGTCGGCCAGGTGGCGCCCCTTGAAGCTCCCGATGTCGTGACTCACGTACGGGTGCCCGATGCCGGCGCCCTCGGCGGCGCTCAACCGGATCTCGAAGTCGAGCATCTCCCACGTGGCGCGCGCGTCGCCAGTGAAGTGGATCGTCTGGCGGTGCTCGGCGAACGCGCCCGGCTCCTGGTCGCCGAAGTAAGCCCAGTACGACGCGCCTATTCGAGAGAACACCGGCCAGCGGCTGCCGCGGGCGCGGTTGCGCTTCGCGTAGCGCGAGTTGATCCACGTGTCCTCGGTCAGCCCGGGGGCGTGGGCACGCGACTCGTCGCAGCACCAGTCGAGCCACCAGAAGTCGATCCCGTCGCGCTCGAACGGCGCGTGCAGGCGGAAGAACGCGTCCAGGTGCCGGGGGCGCGTCCAGTCGAACACCCCGCACCGCTCGACCGGGTCCGCCTCGAAGTAGTTGCACGACGGCGACGCGTTGATCAGCCCGCCCGAGCGCTGCTGCGCCTCCGTCCAGTGCGTGTCGCGGTCGCCGATCGACGGGTGGACGTTGAGGTCCACGGCGATCCCCCTCGAGTGGAGCCACTTCACGAACGCCCGCGGGCGCGGGAAGAGGTCGCGGTTCCAGTCCCATCCGTTCCACGCGTACGGGAGGTCCTGGGGGATGCCCAGCACGAGGTCGGCCACCGCGGCGCCGCGTGACACCGGGGCCTTGAAGTCGGTGTCGATCCCGAGCACGTCGAGCGGCACCCGCTCGCCGGCGAAGCGGGCGACGATCGCGCGGAGGTCAGCCGCGCCGTACGGCCAGTAGCGCGAGAACCAGTTGCCGAAGGCCCTTCGCGGCAGGAGCGGGGCAGAGCCCGTCAGCGCCCGGAGGTCGCGCAGCGCGCGCCCGTAGCGGTGGCCGTAGGCGAACAGGTAGCCGTCCTGGTACGTCCGCTTGCGAGCAGGGCGCGTGGCGAACCCGCGCCGCGAGCTCGTGAGGAGCGGCGACCGGCTGTCGTCGAGCACGTACCAGCCGTCGCGCGACAGGACTCCGTCGTGCAGCGGGACCGGTCCGTCCTGGTCGTCGACCCCGCGCGTCCAGCCGCCCAGGTTGCCCTTCGTCCGCGGCCTGGGATCGGGATCGGGGTTCGGCGGCGCCTGCGTCCGGGCGGGCGGGGACGGCGGCTCGGGCGCGGGCCCGGGCGGCGGCGGGAAGCGCGGGTGGATGACCCTGGGCGTGCCGCCCACGCGCAGCAGCAGCGTCAGGTTCGACGGCCCGAAGCCTCCCGAGCCACGGCGCCAGCGCAGCGTGAGGCGGCTCGTCCTGATCACGCGGAAGGCGCCGTCGACCCTCGTCTTCACCTTCGTCCCCCGGACATGCCGGTGGATGGCCGTGAGCGTGGACCGGTCCTCGAACGCGCGGTCGCTCGCGTACTCGAGCCGTATCAGCGTGGGGGACAGGACCTCGAAGCGCGCCGCCCCGTCGCGCACGACCGCCGCGGACGCCGGGCCGGCAAGCGCCAGCGCCGCGACCGCCGCGGCCAGCGCGATGGCGGTGTGGGTACGCGCTGCGATGCGCGGGACGTTACCCGCGGAAGGGCGCCGCGCGCGCGAGTCGGCGCC
>DATENL010000222.1:0-14697 GCA_035275105.1 Thermoleophilaceae bacterium | reverse complement strand
GGCGTGGTGGTGTCCGTGCACGACGACGGCCCCGGCCTCGACGGGCGCGACCCGGCGTCGATCTTCATGCCCGGCGTGAGCAGCGGCGGCGGCGCCGGCCTGGGGCTCCCCCTGGCCCGCCGGCTGGCCCGCGGATGCGGGGGCGACGTGGTCGCCGCCGGCGGAGCATTCGAGCTGAGGCTGCCCGGCGGCGAGTCGCGCTGAGGCGCGTCCACCGGCTCCGACCTAAACTCGCGCCCGTGCCCCCGACCGCCACCACCGATCCCGCGATCGGCGAGGTGCTCGTCACCGAGGACGCGCTGCGGGCGCGGGTGGCCGACCTGGGTCGCCAGATCTCCGAGGACTACGCCGACCGCGATCTGCTGCTCGTGGGGGTCCTCAAGGGCGCGGTGTTCTTCCTGTCCGACCTCATGCGCTCGCTCGACGTCCCCTGCGAGGTGGACTTCATGGCCGTCGCGTCGTACGGGTCGTCGACCGACTCCTCGGGGGTCGTCCGGATCCTCAAGGACCTCGACGTCTCGATCGAGGGCCGCGACGTGCTGATCGTCGAGGACATCGTCGACTCGGGGCTGACGCTCTCCTACCTGCTCCGCACGATGCGCGCGCGCGATCCGGCGTCGCTAGAGGTCTGCGCGCTCTTGACGAAGCCGGAGCGGCGGAAGTCGAACGTCGAGATCCGCTACGTCGGCTTCGAGATCCCGAACCGGTTCGTGATCGGCTACGGCCTCGATCACGCCCAGCGCTACCGCCAGCTCCCCTACGTGGCGGTCCTGAATGATCCCGCCTAGAGCGGCCTGCGAATAACCGAAAACGCAGGCGGAAAGCGGGACAACCCGAAGAATACCCTTGCTAGGCTGCTTCGTTACGCCCAACTGAGGGACACTTCGCCATGAGCCGATTCTTCAAGAGCGCTGCATTCCCGATCCTGATCGTGGTCGTGCTCGCGTTCTTCGCGCAGAAGCTCATCAGCCCCGGCGACCACCAGAAGGCCCCGAATTACAGCCAGTTCCAGAAGGAGCTGGTGCCCCAGGGCAAGGTCCAGTCGGTCACGATCAACACGAAGGACAACACGATCGACTACACGTCGACGTGGCCGGACGGCAAGCAGCACAAGTTCACCACCGCCTACCCGGACAACACCGAGCAGAGCCTGACCAACACGCTGCTCGCCAACGACGTGAACGTGGACGTCAAGGGCAAGGGCGGCGGCGGCTGGCTGTCGGTCCTCACCTACGTCCTGCCGTTCGTGATCTTCCTGGTCTTCTGGCTGTTCATCATCAACCAGATGCAGGGCGGCGGCTCGAAGGTCATGTCCTTCGGCAAGTCGCGGGCCAAGCGGATGTCGGTCGACTCCCCCAAGATCACCTTCCGCGACGTCGCGGGGGTCGACGAGGCGGTCGAGGAGCTCCACGAGATCAAGGAGTTCCTGGAGAACCCCAAGAAGTTCCAGGCGCTGGGCGCGCGGATCCCGAAGGGCGTGCTGCTCTACGGACCGCCGGGCACGGGCAAGACGCTCCTGGCCCGCGCCGTCGCGGGCGAGGCCGGCGTGCCGTTCTTCTCGATCTCCGGCTCCGACTTCGTCGAGATGTTCGTCGGCGTCGGCGCCTCGCGCGTGCGCGACCTGTTCGAGCAGGCCAAGCAGAACTCTCCCTGCATCATCTTCATGGACGAGATCGACGCCGTCGGGCGTCACCGCGGCGCCGGGCTCGGCGGCGGCCACGACGAGCGCGAGCAGACGCTCAACCAGCTGCTGGTCGAGATGGACGGCTTCGAGATGAAGGACAACATCATCCTGATCGCCGCCACCAACCGGCCCGACATCCTCGACCCCGCCCTGCTGCGCCCCGGCCGCTTCGACCGTCAGATCGTGGTCGACCGGCCCGACCGCAAGGGCCGCGCGCGGATCCTCGAGGTCCACACGCGCGGCAAGCCGCTGTCGCGCGAGATCGACCTGGACAACCTCGCCGCCCAGACCCCCGGCTTCACCGGCGCCGACCTCTCCAACCTCGTCAACGAGGCCGCGCTCCTCGCCGCCCGCCAGGGCAAGCGGGAGATCGACCACGTGCAGCTCGAGGAGGGGATCATGCGCGTGATCGCGGGTCCCGAGAAGAAGACCCGCGTGATGAGCGAGAAGGAGCGCAAGGTCACCGCGTTCCACGAGATGGGCCACGCGATCGTGGCGCACTTCCTCGACAACACCGACCCGGTCCACAAGATCTCGGTGATCTCGCGCGGCCAGGCGCTCGGCTACACGATCTCGCTGCCGACGGAGGACAAGTTCCTCACCACCCGCGCTGAGCTGTCGGACACGATGGCTATGACGCTGGGCGGCCGGGCTGCCGAGGAGATCGTGTTCGGCGAGGTCACGACCGGCGCGTCGAACGACCTCGAGAAGGTGACCGCGACGGCGAAGCAGATGGTCATGCGCTTCGGCATGTCGGAGAAGCTCGGCCCGCGCGTGTTCGGTCACGACCACGGCCAGCCGTTCCTCGGCCGTGAGTTCAGCTCCGAGCCGGACTACTCGGACGACGTGGCGCGCGAGATCGACGGCGAGATCCGCCGGATCGTCGAGGAGGCGCACCAGCTCGCCCGCGACATCCTCGAGCAGCACCGCAAGGAGCTCGACTACACGTCCGAGATCCTGCTCCGGCGCGAGACGATCGAGCGCGAGGAGTTCATCGCGCTGCTCGACGGCAAGCCGGAGGAGGAGGTCTTCGGGCCGGACGAGCCCGTCGTGCCGCAGCCCGCTCCGCCGCCCGGGCCCGAGGCCCCGGCGCGCCGTCCGGAGGCTCCGCGGCCGCTGCCGCGACCGGGCTTCGCCGGCGGCTCCGCCGAGATGCGCGGCGACAGCTGACCCTTCCGTTCGTAGACGAGCACGCGGTGGACGTTGCCGCTCCGCCCGAGCGGGTGTGGGGTGCGCTGACCGCCTACATGGGCGGCTCGTCACGGCGCTCCGAGGCCGGTGCGGCATTGCTGGGCTGCCGGGAGCGGAGCGCCACCGGCTCTCTCGACCGGGCCGGCTCGGCGATCCCCGGCTTCCGCGTGGACCGCGCGTCGCCCGGCGCCGAGCTCGCGCTGGCGGGCCGCCACCGCTTCTCGTCGTACGCGTTGACATTCGTGCTCGAGCCCCTCGGCCCGGGCCGTACGCGCCTTCGCGCGGTCACGCACGCGGCATTCCCCGGTGTCGCCGGCACGGCCTACCGCGCGCTCGTGATCGGCACGCGGCTGCACGTCGCGGCCACGACGGCGATGCTGCGGGGCGTCCGGCGCGCCGCCGAATCCTCGAAGCGTGCGGATTAGAGGTCGGTATGCGATCTCTAATCCGCACACTGCGTCCTCGCGGCGTCAGGAGAAGGCGGCGATGACGGCCTCGACGCTCTCGCGGCCGCGGAACGCCGGCGGCCACAGCAGCGTGCGCTCGTACACGCCCGCCCAGCGCTCCTCGTAGCGCTCCCGCACCTCGTCGGGCGTCCCGGCGAGCGCGATCGTGTCCAGCATCCGGTCCGACACACCCTCGGCCATGCCGGCGAAGTCGCCCGACTTCCACGCCGACCGGATCGCCTCCACCTCCGGCTCGAAGCCGTGCAGGCGATGGACGACCTGGTACGTCTTGACCGTCGAGTTGAACGCGACGATCGCCGCGGCCTCGCGTCGCGCCTGCTCGCGGTCCGGCCCCACCGAGCAGGTCAGGTAGCCCGCGATTGGGACCGGCTCGTCGCGCCCGGCGCGCTCAGCCCCGCGCGCGAGCGCCGGCCGCGCCACCTCGCTCACGTACTCGGGGGTGTACAGCGGGTGGCCCACGAGCCCGTCGGCCACGGCGCCGGCGGCCTCGATCATCCGTGGGTTCACGCCCGCTATGTAGATCGGCAGGTCCTCGCGAAGCGGCGGCGACACCGGAGCGGTGGGGTTCACGCGCACGCGGTAGAAGCGCCCCTCGTGATCGACTGGCCCGCGATGAAGGCCGAGCAGGGAGCGGAGCAGCGGCACCAGCTCCTCGATGCGGCTCGCGGGGTGCTCGCCGTCGAGCCCGTGCCAGTCCTGCTGCATCCGGCGCGTGCCGGTGCCGAGCCCGAGCGTGAGCCGGCCGTCCGACAGCTCGTCGAGGTCGCGCGCCTCGGCCGCGAGCACCAGCGGGGTGCGGCCGAACGCGTAGGCGATCGCGCTCCCGAGCCCGATCCGCTCGGTGGCGTTCGCCATCGCGGCGAGGGCCACCGTTGCCGACCGGTCGTAGAACTCGGTGGCCCAGACCGACTCGAACCCCGCCTCCTCAGCCATGCGCGCGGCGTCGGCCAGGTCGCGGACGCCGCCGCTGCTCGTGACGAGCGAGACCCGTGGTGCCATCGCCGGGGGGACGCTACAGGGCGGGGCTCGCGCTCTACGGTTCGCCCATGACCAAGCCGCGCGGGCCGACCGTCATGGGCGTGCTCAACGTCACGCCCGACTCGTTCTCGGACGGCGGCCTCTACCTGGACGTCGAGGCCGCCGTTGCCCACGCGGGCGCGATGGCGGACGAGGGCGCCGCGATCGTCGACGTCGGCGGCGAGTCGACCCGCCCCGGGGCGGAGCCCGTGCCCGAGGCCGAGGAGATCGAGCGGGTGGTGCCGGTGGTCGAGCGGATCGCGGCGGGCGACGCCGGCGTGCGCGTCTCGATCGACACGCGCAAGCTCGCGGTCGCCGAGGCCGCCGTTGGCGCCGGGGCGCGGATCGTCAACGACGTCTCCGCCTTCCGCGCGGCGCCCGAGATGGCCGGGCTCGTGGCCACGAGCGGGGCCGACTGCTGCCTGATGCACATGCTGGGCGACGACCCGCGTACGATGCAGGCCGACCCGCGTTACGACGACGTCGTGTCGGAGGTCAGGGCGTTCCTCGAGGAGCGGCTCGCGTTCGCGACAGCCGAGGGGGTCCCCGAGGAGCGCGTCTGGCTCGATCCGGGCATCGGCTTCGGCAAGACGCTCGACCACAACCTCGAGCTGCTGAGACGGCTCGACGAGATCGTCGCGATCGGGCGCCCGGTGGTGATCGGCGCCTCGCGCAAGAGCTTCCTGGGCAAGGTCACCGGCCGGCCCGAGCAGGAGCGCGTGGCCGCGACGGTGGCCACCAGCGTGATCGCCCTCGAGCGCGGCGCCTCGATCTTCCGCGTGCACGACGTGCCCGAGACGGTCGATGCGCTGAAGGTGGCCGGTGCTACGTTCGGAGCGCGGTGGACGACGAGCCCGAGCGCCTAGAGCCTGACGAGGACGACGAGGTCGTCGAGCCGTCGGTCCGCGTGGAGATCACCGGGCTGTCGCTCTACACGCACCACGGGGTCGAGGAGGCCGAGCGCACGGTGGGACAGCGGCTCGTGTTCGACCTCTCGTTCGAGCTGGGCGAGTGCGACGCGACGGTGACCGATCGCGTGGAGGACACCGTCGACTACGCCGACGTCTGCCAGCAGGTGGCGCTGGCCGCGCAGGAGCGCTCGTACAAGACGCTCGAGCGCCTGTGCTCGGCGGTCGCCGACCGGATGATCGACCGCTACGGCGCGGAGACCGTGACCGTCAGGGCGTCGAAGCCCGAGCCGCCGATCGCGCTGCCCGTGGAGGAGGTCTCGGTGGAGGTCTGGAAGGCCGGGTGATCGGCTACCTCGGTCTCGGCTCGAACGTGGGCGACCGGATGGCCCACCTCCGAGCGGCCCGCGACGGCCTGGCCGACCACGGCATCGCCGTCCGGCGCGCGTCGTCGGTCTACGAGACCGAGCCGCAGGGTGAGGTGCTCGACCAGCCGCAGTTCCTCAACGCCTGTCTCGAGGTCGAGACCGACCTCGGGCCGGAGGACCTGCTCGACGCGTGCAAGGTCGTGGAGGTCGAGGTCGGCCGCCTGATCGGCGGCCCGCGCCACGGGCCGCGGACGATCGACGTCGACGTGCTGCTGCTCGGCGACCTCGAGCACGAGTCCGAGCGGCTGCGGATCCCGCACCGCGACGTGCTCGCGCGCCGCTTCGTGCTCGCGCCGCTGGTGGAGCTCGACGCGGGGCTGGAGCTGCCCGACGGCACGCGCCTGGCGGATGCGCTCGCCGGCCTCCGGGGCCAGCGGGTCGAGCGCTTCGGCGAGCTCTAGCGCCGCTCGAGCGCCAGCCGGACGCCGAGCCCGACCAGCACGGCGCCGGTGAGCTTCTCGACCCGGCGCAGCCATGGCCCGTCCACGAACGCTCGCTTCGCGCGCGTGACGAGGTAGGCGATCGTGGAGAACCAGACGAGGTCCACGACCACGATCGTCGCCGCCAGGCGCCGAGCTTGGGTTGGCGATCCCGCCGAGGAGCCCCTCTGCAACAGGTGGCCTGGCCCCTGTTGCAGTGGCCCCTGTTGCAGTGCAACAGGTGGCCTGGCCCCTGTTGCACGCAGTGTCTTGACGCCCAGCGCGATCAGCACGCCGAGCGAGTTGCCGGCGGTCGTGAGCAGCGCGTCGCGGCGACCTCCGCGCACGGCGCCGCGGACCACCATCGCGGTGGCCGGCCCCGCGTGATCGAGAGGAGCACGGCGACCGGGAGGAAGGCGACGAGAGTGGGCAGCACCTGGCAACCGTATCCTGCGGCTTCGGATGCTCCTGGCGATCGACCTCGGCAACACGCAGACGCACATCGGCATGTTCCGCGGCGAAGAGCTGGCGGAGAACTGGCGGCTCGCGACGGTGCGCGAGACGACCGGCGACGAGCTGGCAACGCTGCTTGTCAACCTGCTCGGGCTGCGCGACCTGCGGCTCCGCGACGTCGACGCCGTGGTGCTGTCGTCGGTGGTGCCCGCGCTCACGCCCGAGTACGAGCGCCTGGCCGAGCGCTACCTGCCCGGGGCGCTGACCGTCGTCGGCCCGGGCATGAAGACGGGCATGGCCATCCGCACCGAGCGCCCGCAGGAGCTCGGCACCGACCGGCTGTGCAACGCCGTCGCGGCGTTCGAGAAGTGCGGCGGCCCGTGCGTGGTCGCGGACTTCGGAACCACGATCAACTTCGACGCGGTCTCCGGCGACGGCGAGCTGCTGGGCGCCGCGATCGCTCCCGGCGTCGACATCTCGCTCGAGGCGCTGCACCAGCGGACGGCGAAGCTGCCGAAGGTCGACCTGAGCCCGCCCGAGGCCGCCATCGGCCGCGACACGGTGTCGGCGGTGCGCTCGGGCGTGGTCTACGGCTTCGCCGGCAGCGTCGACGGCATCGTGAGCCGGATCCGCGAGGAGCTCGGCGACGAGGCGACGGCGATCGCCACCGGCGGCCTCGCCGCGGCCATCACCCCGTTCTGCGACCAGATCGACGAGATCGACGACCTGCTGACCCTGACCGGCCTGCGCCTGATCTGGGAGCGGAACCGGGGCTAACCTGGGCTCCATGCGGTCGCTCACGGAGCCCTGGACGCTGGGCGGTCACCGGATCCCCAACCGCGTCGTGCTCGCGCCGCTCGCGGGGATCGGGAACTGGTTCGTGCGCCTTCAGGCGCGCCGCCACGGCGCCGGCCTGGCCTTCAGCGAGATGGTCTCGAGCTTCGGCCTGAAGTACGGCGACCGCCGCACGATGTCGGAGTACCTCCGCATCCATCCCGACGAGCACCCGGTCGCGATCCAGCTCTTCGGGCACGACCCGGAGGTGATGCGCATCGCCGCCGGGATCGCCGCCGAGCGCGGCGCCGACCTGATCGACATCAACATGGGCTGCCCCGTGCGCAAGGTGTGCAAGACGGGCGCCGGCGCGTCGCTGCTCGACGAGCCCGACCTGGCCGTGGCCCTGGCACGGGGCGCCGCCGAGGGCAGCGGGCTGCCGGTGACGGTGAAGCTGCGGTCGGGCCAGCGGCCCGGCGAGCGGACCGGCGTCGAGCTCGCCCGCCGGCTCGTGGACGAGGCCGGCGTGGCCGGCATCTCGTTCCACCCGCGGCACGCCTCGCAGCAGCACAGGGGCGAGCCCGACTACGCGCTGGCCGCCGAGCTCGTCGAGCACCTCGACGTGCCGGTGATCGTCTCGGGCGGGCTGAGCTCCGACGAGCGGGCGCTCGTGGCGTTCGAGCGGACGGGCGCCGACGCCGTGATGCTCGCGCGCGGCTCGCTCGGCAACCCGTGGCGCTTCGAGCGGCTGCTGGGGCTCCGCGACGGCGAGCCCACCCGCGACGAGGTGGTCCAGGAGCTGCGCTGGGTGATCGCGTGCGCGGAGGAGCACCTCGGCGCCGATCGCGCGGGCCGCTACCTGCGCAAGTTCTACCCCTGGTACGCGGAGACGCTGGGGCTCACGAGGCGTGGCGCGCAGCCGCTACTCACGGCGCCCGACACGGCCGCGGCGAGGGCCTTCCTCGACGCGCTCACGGCCGCTCCCCAAGCGGTCCCAGCCACCTAGAACAGGCGTCCGCGGATCCCCCGTTAGGGGAATTGACCGCTGCTACACTCACGCGCCTTTCAGCGGCTCACAGAAGGTTCGCCATGGCCAAGGACGTCATCCTCACCCCCCAGGGGCTCGAGGACCTCAAGGAGAAGATCGAGTTCCTCTCCACCGACCGCCGCCGAGAGGTGGCCGAGCGCATCAAGGAGGCCCGCGAATTCGGCGACATCTCGGAGAACTCCGAGTACGACGACGCCAAGAACGAGCAGGCGATGCTCGAGCGTCAGATCGCTGAGCTCGAGGACAAGCTCCGCAGCGCGCAGGTCATCGACGAGAAGGCGGTCACCAACGAGGTCGTCGCGGTTGGCGTCACGGTGCACGTGAAGGACCAGAAGACCGACAAGTCGGTCAAGTACAAGATCGTCGGATCGGCCGAGGCCAACCCGTCCGAGAACAAGCTCTCGAACGAGTCGCCGGTCGGCAAGGCACTGCTCGGCAAGAAGCGCGGCGAGCTCGTCTCGGTGCCCGTCCCGCGCGGGCCCGCGCGGAAGCTCAAGATCACCAAGATCGAGGCGAAGTAGCGCAACAGGGGCCAGGCCACCTGTTGCAGGCCTGCAACAGGTGGCCTGGCCCCTGTTGCACGCCGCTGCCGCTCGTAGGATCCCCGCGGTGACCGACGACCCGACCGCGGAGGATCGCCGCTCCAAGCTCGCACGCCTCCGCGCCGACGGGATCGAGCCGTTTCCCCACGACTTCCCCGGGGTCCGCGCGATCGACGAGGTGCACGCGGCGCACGAGGACCTCGAGGCCGGCGCCGAGACGGACGCCCGCTACCGCGTCGCGGGGCGGCTGACCGCCCGGCGCGGTCACGGGAAGGCGGCGTTCCTCGACCTGGCCGACCGCTCCGGGCGCATACAGCTCCACGCGCGCGAGGACGTCCTCGGCGAGCAGGAGTTCGCGCGGCTGACCTCGCTCGACCTCGGCGACCTGATCGGAGTCGACGGCACCGCGTTCAAGTCGCGCCGCGGCGAGCTGTCGCTGCGGGTCGACTCCTGGACGCTGCTCGCCAAGTCGCTTCGCGCCGTGCCGAAGGAGTACTACGGGCTCGAGGACGTCGAGACGCGCTACCGCCAGCGCGAGCTCGACCTGATCGCCAACGACGACAGCCGCGCGCTGTTCATCATGCGCTCCCGGGTGATCGCGGCGGTCCGCCGCTTCCTCGACGAGCGCGGCTTCCTCGAGGTCGAGACGCCGGTGCTCCAGCCGCTCTACGGCGGCGCTCTGGCGCGCCCGTTCACCACCCACCACAACGCGCTCGACCGCGACCTCTACCTGCGCATCGCCACCGAGCTGTACCTCAAGCGGCTGATCGTGGGCGGGCTCGAGCGCGTCTACGAGCTCGGCAAGGACTTCCGCAACGAGGGCGTCTCGCACAAGCACAACCCCGAGTTCACGATGCTCGAGTGGTACCAGGCGTACGCCGACTACGAGGACGGCGCGAAGCTGCTCGAGGAGCTCGTCTCGACCGTGGCCGCGGAGGTGGGCGTCGAGATCCCGACGCCGTGGCGGCGGATCACGCTGCAGGCGGCGATCCTGGCCGAGACGGGCGTGGACGTGCTCGAGCACCGCGAGGCCGGCGCGCTGCACGCGGCGGCGAAGGAGCGCGGCATCGAGCTCGACCCGACCGAGACCTGGCCCAAGATGGTCGACTCGCTGTTGTCGAAGTACGTCGAGCCCAAGCTCCAGGAGCCCACCTTCATCAAGGACTACCCCGTCGAGCTGTCGCCGTTCGCGAAGACGCACCGCGAGATCGACGGGCTCGTGGAGCGCTGGGAGTGCTTCGCCGGCGGCATCGAGATCGCCAACGCGTTCAGCGAGCTCAACGACCCCGACGAGCAGCGCGCCCGCTTCGAGGACCAGCGCGTGCAGACTGCCGCCGGCGACGACGAGACGCAGCCGTTCGACGAGGACTTCCTCCGAGCGCTCGAGCACGGCATGCCCCCCACCTCGGGGGTTGGGCTGGGGATCGACCGGCTCGTAATGGTGCTCTCCGGGAGGACCTCGATCCGCGAGGTCGTCCTGTTCCCGGCGATGCGTAGTTGACGCGGCGTTAAGCGGCTTCCTAGACGGAAATCCGCCCGGACCCCATTGCTAAGCTAAGCCACCTCCCGGCGGGTTGGGAGCCAGGGTTCTTTTCAGGTGCGGCGAACCTGCCGATACCGGAAAGGACCCAAGCCCCGGCCCTCCCCGGGGAACCCGACCGAAGAAGGACCGAGCGATGTTCGAGCGCTTCACCGAACGGGCCCGCCAAGTGGTCGTCCTCGCGCAAGAGGAGGCCAGGATCCTCAAGCACAACTACATCGGTACCGAGCACATCCTGCTCGGGCTCCTCCGCGAGGAGGAGGGCCTCGCCGCGCGCGTGCTCGAGTCGCTCGACATCACCGTGGAGCGCGTGCGCGCCCAGGTCGTCCGGATCGTCGGGTCCGGCGAGGAGGTCACGTCCGGGCAGATCCCGTTCACCCCGCGCGCGAAGAAGGTGCTGGAGCTCGCGCTGCGCGAGGCGCTGTCGCTCGGGCACAACTACATCGGCACCGAGCACATCCTGCTCGGCCTCGTGCGCGAGAACGAGGGCGTCGCCGCGCGCATCCTGCTCGACTTCGACGCCGACTCCGAGAAGATCCGCAACGAGGTCATCCGGATGCTGTCCGGTCCCGGCGGCCGGCGCCAGCAGGGCTCGAGCGGGCAGCAGGGCGAGGGCAAGAAGTCGTCCAAGCTGCTCGACCAGTTCGGCCGCAACCTCACCCGCCTCGCCGCCGAGAGCAAGCTCGACCCCGTCGTCGGCCGCGAGACCGAGATCGAGCGGATCATGCAGATCCTCTCGCGCCGCACGAAGAACAACCCCGTGCTGATCGGCGAGCCGGGCGTCGGCAAGACCGCCGTCGTCGAGGGGCTCGCGCAGCGCATCACGCACGGCGAGGTCCCCGAGCTGCTCAAGAACAAGCAGATCTACACGCTCGACCTGGCGGCGCTCGTCGCCGGCTCGAAGTACCGCGGAGAGTTCGAGGAGCGCCTCAAGAAGGTGATGAAGGAGATCACCCAGCGCGGCGACATCATCCTGTTCATCGACGAGCTGCACAACCTCGTCGGCGCGGGCGCGGCCGAGGGCGCGATCGACGCGGCCTCGATCCTCAAGCCGGCGCTCGCGCGCGGCGAGCTGCAGACGATCGGCGCCACCACGCTCGACGAGTACCGCAAGTACCTGGAGCGGGACTCGGCGCTCGAGCGCCGCTTCCAGCAGATCCGCGTCGACCAGCCGTCGATCGAGGAGACCGAGCAGATCCTCAAGGGCCTGCGCGAGCGCTACGAGCAGCACCACCGCGTCGACATCTCCGACGAGGCGCTGCACGCCGCCGCCGAGCTTGCCGACCGCTACATCTCCGACCGCTTCCTGCCGGACAAGGCGATCGACCTGATCGATGAGGCCGCGTCGCGGATGCGGATCAAGTCGATGACGGCCCCGCCGGTCTACCGCGACCTCGAGGACGACATCGAGCGCACGCGCCGCGAGAAGGAGGCGGCGATCGAGGCCCAGGAGTTCGAGAAGGCCGCGAACCTGCGCGACCAGGAGCGCCAGCTGACGAACAAGAAGCGCCAGCTCGAGGAGCAGTGGCGCGCCGGCGAGTCGGGCGAGCGCCCGTCGATCGGCGAGGAGGAGATCGCGGACATCGTCTCGATGTGGACGGGCATCCCGGTCTTCAAGCTCACCGAGGCCGAGACCCAGAAGCTGATGCGCATGGAGGACGAGCTCCACAAGCGCGTGATCGGGCAGCAGCCCGCCATCGAGGCCGTCTCGAAGGCGATCCGCCGCTCGCGCGCGGGGCTCAAGGACCCGAAGCGGCCCACCGGGTCGTTCATCTTCCTCGGGCCGTCGGGCGTCGGCAAGACCGAGCTCGCCCGCACGCTCGCCGAGTTCCTGTTCGGCGACGAGGAGGCGATGGTCCGGATCGACATGTCCGAGTACATGGAGAAGCACTCCGTGTCGCGGCTGGTCGGCTCGCCGCCCGGCTACATCGGCTACGACGAGGGCGGCCAGCTCACCGAGGCCGTGCGGCGCAAGCCGTACTCGGTGCTGCTCCTCGACGAGATCGAGAAGGCCCACCCCGACGTCTTCAACATCCTGCTGCAGATCCTCGAGGACGGCCGGCTGACCGACGCCCAGGGGCGGACCGTCGACTTCCGTCACTCGATCGTGATCATGACCTCGAACATCGGGGCGTCCGAGATCGCCAAGAACACCGGCATCGGGTTCACGATCGGCGACGACACCGGCATGACCTACGACGACATGAAGAACCGGATCATGGGCGACCTCAAGAAGCTCTTCCGGCCCGAGTTCCTCAACCGGATCGACGAGGTCATCGTCTTCCACAAGCTCACGCGCGACGAGATCAAGGAGATCGTCGAGCTGCTGCTGCGGCGGATCCGCGAGTCGATGGCGGAGCGCGAGCTCTCGCTCAACCTCTCGGAGGACGCGAAGGAGCTGCTGGTCGACAAGGGCTGGGACCCGTCGATGGGCGCGCGGCCGCTGCGGCGGGCGATTCAGCGCTACATCGAGGACCCGCTCGCCGACGAGGTGCTGAAGGCGGAGAACATGCAGCCCGGATCGACCGTCGAGATCGACCGCGGCGTCGAGAAGACGGACGAGGGCGACGAGGGCGAGCCCGAGGTGAAGATCACGATCACGGGACCGCCGCCGGGCAAGAAGCGCGAGCCGGTCGCCGTCGGCGCCGAGAGCGGCGAGGCGAGCGAGGGCTCCGACGAGGGCGATCGCGGCTCCCTGCCGGAGCGCTCCTCGGGCAGCGGCGGGCTCCCGGACGAGCCCGAGGTGCTGCCGGACGTGCCCGACGCGCCGCCGGCCGACGAGCCGGGCCCGCCGAGCGAGTCCTGACCCGAGCGCCGACTGGCTGAGCCCGCTCCGGCGGGCGCGTGCGCAGGACCCCTTGCAGCGTCCACGAAAATGAAGAAGCTCGACCGGCGTGATGAGCCTCCGCCGGTCGAGCGTCTTTATCTTCGGTTCGCCTCTCGGGCGCTGCCACCGGGCGTGAGCAAGTGCATCGGTTCGGGGGGCGAACCTCGTCCGGGCCCGCCCTTAGGTTGGGGAGATGCCGGCGCGGAGCGTCCACGTGTGCACGGAGTGCGCCCACGAGAGCTCGGGCTGGCTCGGCCGCTGCCCCGGTTGCGGGGAGTGGAACACGCTGGTGGAGGAGCGACCGGCCGAGCCCGCGCGCGGCGGCGGCCGCCACGCCCGGCGCGCCCGCCCCGTGCCGCTCGCGCAGGTCCAGGCACCGCCGGTGAAGCGGCTCGTCACGGGGATGTCCGAGCTGGATCGGGTGCTCGGGGGAGGGGTGGTGCCCGGGTCGCTGGTGCTCCTCGGTGGTTCGCCCGGAATCGGCAAGTCCACGGTCACGGCGATGGCCCTGGGCAGGCTCGCGGCCGCGGGCCGGTCGGTCCTGTACGTGTCGGGCGAGGAGTCGGCCGTCCAGGTCAAGCTGCGCGCCGAGCGGCTCGGGCCGGACGCCCTCCGCGTCCCGATCGTCGCCGAGACCGAGCTGGAGGTCGTCGAGGCCACGCTCGAGGCCGAGCGGCCCGACGTCTGCGTGATCGACTCGGTGCAGACGCTGCACGCGGCGGGGCTGTCCGGCGCGGCGGGGTCGGTCGGCCAGGTGCGCGAGGTAGCGGGCCGGCTCGCGCGGATCGCGAAGGAGCGCGACGTGGCCGTGGTCCTCGTCGGCCACGTGACGAAGGAGGGCGCGCTCGCGGGCCCGCGCGTGCTGGAGCACCTCGTGGACTGCGTGCTCCAGTTCGAGGGCGAGCGCGAGCGCACGTACCGGACGCTGCGCGCCGTCAAGAACCGCTTCGGCTCGACCAACGAGGTCGGCGTGTTCGAGATGGCGGAGGACGGGCTGATCGAGGTCGTCGACGCGTCGGCGCGGTTCGTCGACGAGGCCAGCCGCGCGCCGGGCTCGGTAGTGCTCTGCTCGATGGAGGGCTCGCGGCCGCTGCTGGTCGAGGTCCAGGCGCTGGTGGCGGAGAGCGCGCTCGAGACCCCGCGCCGCGTGGCCAACGGGGTCGACCGCAACCGGCTGGCGCTCGTGCTCGCGGTCCTCGCGCGGCACGCCGGGGTCGCGCTCGGCGCGGCCGACGTGTTCGTGTCGGTCGCGGGCGGGGTGCGGGTCGACGAGCCGGGCGCCGACCTGGCGATAGCGCTGGCCGTGGCCTCGGCGTCGCGCGGAGTGGTGCTGGGCTCGGGCGAGCGGCCGCTGGCAGCTTTCGGCGAGGTTGGGCTGACCGGCGAGCTCCGCTACGTG
>DATENL010000221.1:0-6054 GCA_035275105.1 Thermoleophilaceae bacterium | reverse complement strand
GTGAACAGGGTCGGCAGCCCGTTGTCGCGGAGGCCGCGCGTGTACTCGTCGAACAGGATCAGCGCGGCGAGGCCGGCCGAGCCGATCGCATAACCCTTCGTCACGGCCTTGGTCGTGTTGCCGACCGCGTCGAGCGGGTCGGTTACCGCGCGGACGTCCTCGGGCAGATCCGCCATCTCGGCGATGCCCCCGGCGTTGTCGGTGATCGGGCCGAACGCGTCGAGCGCGACGATCAGGCCGGTGAGCGAGAGCTGCGCCATAACCGCGACGCCCACGCCGTACACGCCCGCAAGCTCGTTGGCGCCCAGGATGCCGAGCGCCAGCACGAGCGCCGGCAGGGCCGTGGACTGGAAGCCCTGCGCGAGGCCCTGGATGATGTTCGTCGCGTGGCCCGTGACCGACGCGCGCGCCGTCGTGCGCACCGGGCGGAAGCGCGTGGACGTGTAGTAGTCGGTGATCACGAACAGGAGCGCCGTGATGCCGACTCCGATGAGGGTGCACAGCCAGAGCTCGGTGGACGAGGGCACGCCGCCGTCGCCGCGGATGATCTTGCCCACGCCCTCCCCGGCGCCCTTGAAGCTCACGTCGTCCATCAGCCACTTCGTGATCGGGTAGAACGCCGCCGCGGCCAGCGCGCCCGACACGATCAGGCCCTGGTAGAGCGCGCGCTCGACGTTGCCGGCGCGGCTGCGGACGGCGAACGTGCCGATGATCGACGCCAGGAGCGAGACGCCGCCGATGATGAGCGGGTACATGACCGCGGCGGTCGACTCGTTGAAGGTGAGGACGCCGAGGAGCATCACCGCGACCGCGGTGACCGCGTAGGTCTCGAAGAGGTCGGCCGCCATGCCGGCGCAGTCGCCGACGTTGTCGCCCACGTTGTCGGCGATCACGGCGGGGTTGCGCGGGTCGTCCTCGGGGATACCGGCCTCGACCTTGCCGACGAGGTCGGCGCCCACGTCGGCGGCCTTGGTGAAGATGCCGCCGCCGAGTCGCGCGAACACCGAGATCAGCGAGCCGCCGAAGCCGAGCCCGACCAGCGCGTCCACGGCGCTCTTCTGGCTCTCGTCGCCGATCGCCGTGAGGATCCCGTAGTAGCCCGCCACGCCCAGAAGCGCGAGGCCGGCGACCAGCAGTCCGGTGACCGCGCCGCCCTTGAACGACACGTCGAGCGCGGGCGGGATGCCGCCGCGGGCACTCTCCGCCACGCGGGCGTTCGCCCGCACCGAGACGTTCATCCCGATGAAGCCGGCCGACGCCGACAGAACGCCGCCGATGACGAACCCGACCGCCACGCGCCAGTTGAGGGCGATCAGCAGCGCGACCGCGAGAACGACCGCGACGATCCCGATCAGCGTGTACTGGCGCCGCAGGTACGCCTGCGCGCCCTCCTGCACGGCCTTGGAGATCTCCTGCATCCGCTCGTTGCCCGGCGACTTCTTCAAAAGCCAGCGCGAGGTGAGTAGGCCGTATACGACGGCCGCGGCCGCGCAGGCGAGCGCGACTACAACGCCGTGGTCGATCAGGAAGTCGGTCAAGGAATGCCCTCCAGGTGGTGTTCGAGGCCGAGCCCGCGTCTCGCGCGCTAAGCGCGCGCAGCCGGCGCCCCCGTCGCAAAGCTTGGTTCCCGGACGCGTCCCAGTGGTCCCGGCCCGGGCGAGAAGCGCGCCAGTCTAGCGATCAGCTCCCGGGCGGCGTCCAGATCTTCGATCGCGCCTTGGCGCGCTCCGCCTCGTCGGCGGCGCCCTCCGGCGGCTGCTCGGGGGGCTCGCCCGCGTCGGGCGGCGGTTCCCCGACGCCCTGCGCCTCGCGCGCAAACGCCATCTGAAGCTGGCTGAGCGCGTCCCGGATGGGCGGCTGAGGCTCGCTCGGGAGCAGCGGCAGGAGCGCCCGCACGCCGTCGATCGCCTTCTGCGCCTGCGCGAGGTCCCTGCCCTCGGGCGGAGGGCCCTCCGGCCCCGGCAGACCGAGCCGCCGGCCGCCGAGGTTGATCAGGGTCACCGCGGTCTGGACGAGCACGTCGTCGACCGTGATGCGCCTCATCTGCTCCTCGAGCGCCGCGCGCAGCTCCTCCTCGCTCGGCTCGTTTGCGCTCACGTGGTCACCTCCTGTGCGGAGTAGGTGGAACGGGTCGTCTCGACCTCGGCCGCGAAGACCTCCTCGATCGACGCCCCGCCGCGCGTCGCCTCCTGCTGGCGCTGCGCGCCGTTCATCCCTGGAAGCGCCGGCTCGATCCCCATCGCCCCGCGCGCCGGAGCGGTCCACGCGAGCAACCGGTCGGGGATCGCCGCCGACGGGAACTCCTCGCCCCGTTCGAGGTCGATCGTGCGGCCGTCCAGCCCGTAGCGGATCGCCCGCCAGAGGTTCTCCTCCACCACCCGCTGCGGCGCGTCGATCGCGGGCACGCCGTCGTCGTGGTCGAGCGCAGCCTGTGCCGCGCACGCCGCGAGCAGCCCGGCGAGCGCGGTGGACTCCTCCGCGCTCGTCTGCGCGTCGCAGATCCGCAGCTCGACGGTCCCGAAGGAGTGGTGCGGCCGCACGCTCCACCACAGCTGCGTGTGCTCGACTATCGAGTTCGTGCGGACCAGGAACTCCACGTGCTCGGCGTAGTCGGCCCAGCCGGCGAACGGCTCCGGTATCCCGCAGCGCGGAAAGCTCTTGGTGAAGATCTGCGAGCGCGCCGAGGCGAGGCCCGAGTCGTAGCCGTCCAGGAACGGCGAGTTGGCCGACACCGCCAGGAGCTCGGGCAGGATCTGGCGCAGCCTGTTGCAGACGGCGATCGCGCGATCGGCCCCCCGGATGCCGACGTGCACGTGCATGCTGAACGTGTTGTTGCGGCGCGCGACGTAGCCGAGGTCGTTCAGCAGCCGCTTGTAGTGGTCCGTGTCGATGATCCGCTGCTCCCACCACGGGCTCCACGGGTGCGTGCCGGTGGCGGACAGGAGCGCCCCGTGCCGCTCCACGAGCTGGAACAGCCGGGCGCGCGCCTCGCGCTGGCTGGCCAGCGCCTCGGCGAACGTGGACCCCTTCGCGGACCTGATCTCGATCTCCGACGAGATCAGCTCGCCGGCCGCGCGCGGCCTCAGGACCTCGTCGGCGTCGGCTGCCTCCTTCAGCTCCTCGTAGCGCTGCACGAGCGAGCGCGTCTCGGGATCGAGGATCCCGAACTCCTCCTCGATGCCGACCGTGAAGTCGGTGGAGGCCTCGAAGACCTCCCGTGCGCGCGGCATGTCGAGCATCAGGTCAGGTAGAAGTAGAGCGCGTAGAGGAGGTCGACGGCGGGGCTAGAGGTGTGGACGGTCACGTCCGGCGGCACCTGGAGGAGCGCCTCGGAGTAGTTGAAGATGATCTTGACGCCCGCCTCGACCAGGTCGTCGGCCACCTGCTGCGCCGCCTCGGTGGGCACCGCCAGCACGCCCACTACGATCTCCTCCTGCTCCACGGCCGTCGCGATCTCGTCGTAGGGGCGCACCGTGAGGCGGTCGCCTACGGGCTCCCCGGCCTTCGCCGGATCGGTGTCGAAGATCGCCACGACGCGGAACCCGTGGTCGGCGAAGATGTCCGAGCCGGCGATCGCGCGGCCCAGGTGCCCGGCGCCGAACAGCGCGATGTTGTGCTGCCCCGCGGTCCGCAGGATCTTGCGGATCTGCGAGACGAGCGCGTCGACGTTGTAGCCCACGCCGCGCTTGCCGAACTTCCCGAACCCGGACAGGTCCCGCCGGATCTGCGTGGAGTTGACGTGCGTGTAGTCGGCCAGCTCCTGCGAGGAGATGGTGTCCTTCCCCATCTTCTTGGCCTGGGTCAGGACCTGGAGGTAGCGCGAGAGCCGGGCAGCGACTCCCAGGGCGAGCCGGTCGCCGCCGGTGGCCAGGTCGACCGATCCGGCGTCCATGCTGGGATGGACGCTCACGTCGTCACTTTAGCCAGACGCCGGCGCAACTCCAGCGGGTCGACGCCGAGCTCCGAGACCTCGTCGCCGTCGATCTCGAGCACCGGGATTCGCTCGCCGTACTCGCGGTGGAGCGCGGGGTCGACCGAGACGTCCACCTCGTGCAGCTCGAACGGGAGGTCGCGCCGCACGATCGCCACGATCTCGCGCGCGTCGTCGCAGAGGCAGCACCCCGGCTTGCCGTAGAGGGTGACGACGGTCATCTAGGCGGCGCGGGCGGAGGCATCGAGGTCGAGGTACCCGGGAAACGCGATCGGCTCCCCGAGCCGGGCGACGGCCGCGATCATCGCCGCGTTGTCGGTGCACAGCTCGCGCGGCGGGATCCAGACCTCCAGCCCGAGCTCGGCGGCGAGCTCGCCGACCCGCTCGCGCAGCTCGGAGTTAGCCGCCACGCCGCCGCCGATCGCGAGCCGCTCCGTGGCTCTGCCCGGCTCGCGCTCCACGGCCTGACGGACGCGCGCGACGAGGGCGTCGACCACAGCCGCCTGGTACGCCGCCGCGAGGTCGGCCCGGCGGCGGTGGGCCTCCTCCTCGCCCAAATCGCGGATCCGGTAGAGGAGCGCGGTCTTGAGGCCGCTGAAGCTGAAGTCGAGGCCGCTGCCCGGCTGCGAGCGCGGGAAGTCGAACGCGCCCGGGTCGCCGCTCCGCGCGAGGCGGTCGAGCGCCGGGCCGCCGGGGTAGCCCAGGCCGAGCAGGCGGGCGCCCTTGTCGAAGGCCTCGCCGGCGGCGTCGTCGAGCGTCCGGCCGAGCACCTCGTACTCCGGCGGCCTCTCGACGCGGGCCAGGAACGTGTGCCCGCCGCTCGCAACGAGGCACAGGTACGGCGGCTCGATCGGGCGCTCGCCGAGGGTGCTCGCGAGCACGTGGCCGGCGAGGTGGTCGACCGGCGCGAGCGGCAGGCCGCGCGCCGCCGCCAGCGCCTTGGCGCTCGAGAGGCCCACGAGCAGCGCGCCGATCAGCCCCGGACCGCGGGTCACGGCGACGCTGTCCACGTCGTCGAGCGACGCGCCCGCCCGCTCGAGCGCGTCGGCGATCACGGCGTCGACGAGCTCGAGGTGGCGCCGCGAGGCGATCTCCGGCACGACGCCCCCGTAGCGCTCGTGGAGCAGGCCCTGCGACGCGACGACGTTCGAGAGGACGCGGCCGTCGCGGGCCACGACCGCGGCGCAGGTGTCGTCGCAGCTCGTCTCGACGCCGAGGATCACGCGTGCGCGCCGGCCGTCTCGTCGGCCTCCGTGAGGTCGGCCGCCACGGTGCGCCACATGATGAGCGCGTCCTCCTTGTTGTCGTGGTAGTAGCCGCGACGGAGGCCGGCCGAGTGGAAGCCGAAGCGCTCGTACAGCGCGATCGCCGGGTCGTTGGACAGCCGGACCTCGAGCGTGTACTGCGCGCCCGGGCCGTCCGCCCGCTCGAAGAGGCGATCCAGCAGCGTGGTCGCGATGCCGCCGCGCCGCAGCCGCTCGTCGACGGCCACGTTCATGACGTGCCAGACCGTGTCGTAGCGCGAGCAGACGAGGTAGCCGACGATGTGCCCGTCGAGCACGGCGGCGAGGCAGATCCCGGACGGCTTCGACAGCTCGAGCACGAACATGGCGAGCGACCACGGCGTCGGGAACGCCCTCCGCTCGATCGCGATGACCTGCGGCAGGTCGGCGTACGTGAGACGGCGGATTTCGATGGGAGCGCTCAAGTGGATCGCGGTTGGGCGTCTGGGGCTCGTAGGTAGGTCGGTAACACGCCCTCGGGGGCGACCGGATCGCTGCCGGCGGCGAGCCGGCAGACGTGCAGCGCGCGCACCACGTGGACCTGCGATCCGCCTGGCGCCACCCGCACGCCGGCGGGCTCCAGCAGCCCCCGAAATCGTAGCGAGCCGTCCCCCGCCGCAAGCGGGTTGCGAGCGTGCGCCCGCACGCGCTCGACGACCTCCTCGGGCGCGGCGACGAAGGGTGCGATCAGCTCCTCGCCGGCCGCGTCGTACAGCGCGGCGAACAGCTCGCGGCGGCGCGCGTCGATCAGGGGCAGCCGCTCGGCGGCGTCGATACCGCGCGCGAGCGCGGCCAGCGACGACACCGGCCGCAGCTCGAGGCCGTGCGCCGTCGCGAGCG
>DATENL010000220.1:0-5368 GCA_035275105.1 Thermoleophilaceae bacterium | reverse complement strand
CGTTCCAGGGCGACCGACGCGGACGGGTTCCGCGAGGAGCTCGCCGAACGCCGCGCGGCCGATCTCGAGCGCGGTTTCACAACCCACGGCCCGCACCGCGACGACCTCGCGCTCATGCACGGCGGCCGCGCACTGCGCACGCTCGGCTCGCAGGGTCAGCAGCGCCTCGGGTTGCTGGCGCTGCTGTTCGAGGAGCGCGACGCGCTGGCGGAGCGCGGCACCCCGCCGCTCATGTTGCTCGACGACGTGATGTCGGAGCTCGACGCCGGCCGCCGCGAGCGCCTCGCGGAGCTCGTGCGCGCGGAGGGCCAGGCGCTGATCACGACCACGGATGCCGAGCACGTTCCGGGCGCTCACGCGAGCGACGTGTCGCTGTTCGAGGTCAGCTCCGGCGAGGTGCGCCGCGCCGGGACCACGGGCCTGCGCGCCGCGTGAGACGACGCGCTCCCAGGCCGATCGGATCCGCGCTCGCGAGCGTTGTCGACGACCTCGCGCCGGCCACCACGCTCGCGCGCGTGCAGGCGCGCTGGCCGGACGCCGTCGGCCCCGCCATCGCCGCCGAGGCGGAGCCCGTATCGGAGCGCGAGGGGGTCGTCACCGTCGCCTGCAAGTCGGCCGTCTGGGCGCAGGAGCTCGACCTCCTCGGACCCGACCTGGTCGCGCGTCTAAACGCGTCGCTCGGGGCCCCCGAGGGGGAGGGTCCCGTGCACCGGTTGCGCGCCGTCGCGGCGCGTCCCCGAGGCCACTGAGCCGGCCGTCGCAGAATCGTTTCCATAACTTCTCGAAATTGCCGCATTTGCGGGCATTTTGTAACACTCCAGGGGCGGGCTACAGCCGTCGGCGCTGCTATCCTTAGAGCAGTTCGGACGCACAGCCCCGACGGCCGCTGCGGCACGCGCGGAGTCGGGGTTCGTCGCGTCTGGGGAACCTAGAGAAAGGGCCCTTTGCCACCAGCCAAGAAGCCGGCCAAGAAGTCCAACGGGAACTCCTCCTACGGGGCCAAGGACATCACCGTCCTCGAGGGCCTCGAGGCCGTTCGCAAGCGCCCCGGCATGTACATCGGCTCCACGGGCGTTCGCGGCCTCCACCACCTGATCTACGAGGTCATGGACAACGCCGTCGACGAGGCGCTCGCGGGGGAGGCCGACTCGGTCGAGATCACGATCCACCCCGACTCCAGCGTCACGGTCACCGACAACGGCCGCGGCATCCCGGTGGACGTGATGAAGAAGGAGGGCAAGCCGGCCGCCGAGGTCGTGCTCACGGTCCTCCACGCGGGCGGCAAGTTCGGCGACGGCGGCGGCTACAAGGTCTCGGGCGGCCTCCACGGCGTCGGCGTGTCGGTGGTCAACGCGCTCACCGAGAGGCTCGAGCTCACCATCTGGCGCGACGGGTACGAGCACACCCAGACCTACGAGCGCGGCGCGCCGCAGACCCCGCTCGAGAAGGGCGCGAAGACGGATCGCCGCGGCACGAGCATCACGTTCCTGCCGGACCTCGAGATCTTCGACACGATCGACTACGACCGCACGATCCTCGAGCAGCGCTTCCGCGAGATGGCGTTCCTCACGAAGGGCCTCCGGATCGCCTTCACCGACGAGCGCGGCGAGACCTTCAGCGAGACCTACCAGTACGACGGCGGCATCGTCGACTTCGTCCACTACCTGCACTCGCAGGGCACGCGCGACGCGCTCCAGAAGAAGGTCGTCTACCTGGAGGACAGCCAGGACGCCGGCGAGGTCGAGGTCGCGATGCAGTGGAACACCTCGTACCAGGAGACGCTCCTCTCGTTCGCCAACAACATCAACACCCACGAGGGAGGCACGCACCTGTCCGGCTTCCGCTCCGCGCTCACGCGCACGATCAACGCCTACGCGCGCAAGATCGGCGAGCTCAAGGAGAAGGACGACAACCTCCAGGGCGAGGACGTCCGCGAGGGCCTGACGGCGATCATCTCCGTCAAGCTCCAGGAGCCGCAGTTCGAGGGTCAGACCAAGACCAAGCTCGGCAACCCGCCGATCGAGGGCTTCGTGCAGGCGGCGGTCAACCGCGGCCTCGGTGAGTTCCTCGAGGAGAACCCGAGCGAGGCGAAGGCCGTGATCAGGAAGGCCGTCCAGGCCGCGCGCGCCCGCGAGGCCGCGCGCAAGGCCCGTGACCTCACCCGCAAGGGCGCGCTCGAGAACTCGAACCTGCCCGGCAAGCTCGCCGACTGCACGGTGCGCGACCCGGCGCTCGCCGAGCTGTTCGTGGTCGAGGGCGACTCGGCCGGCGGCTCCGCCAAGCAGGGGCGCGACCGCAACACCCAGGCCGTCCTCCCGCTGCGCGGCAAGATCATCAACGCGGAGAAGAACCGGATCGACAAGGTGCTGTCGAACCAGGAGATCCGCGCGCTGATCACCGCGATCGGCACCGGCATCCGCGACGAGTTCGACCTCGACAAGCTCCGCTACCACAAGGTCGTGGTGATGACGGACGCCGACGTCGACGGCGCGCACATCCGCACGCTGGTCCTCACGTTCCTCTACCGCGAGATGCACGACCTGATCGACGCCGGGCACGTCTACATCGCCAAGCCGCCCCTCTACAAGGTGCGCGTCGGCGGCAAGGACATCTACATCGAGAAGGAGGGCGAGCTCGAGGAGCTGCTGCTCCGCGACAAGCTCGAGAAGATCGAGGTGCGCGACCGCGAGGGCGCGCAGTTCAAGCTCACCGCGGCGCGCTGGCAGCGCTACAACATCAAGCTCAAGCAGTACGAGGGCTGGAGCTCGTCGCTGCGCGCGGAGTGGGGGCACGACACGATCGCCTTCCTCGAGGAGTCGCAGATCCTCGACGCCGGCGCCACCGGGGCCGACGCCGTAATCGAGGTGCTGAAGCGCGACGACCCCGAGGGCGAGCCCTACGAGACCGAGCTGCTCGCCCAGGACCCGATGGAGCTCACGGTGCGCGTGATCGAGCGCGCCACCGGCTCGGCGTCCACCCACCGGCTGCGGCGCGAGATGCTCGACTCGAACGAGTACAAGAGCTTCGTCCGCGTGCACAACGACCTGCGCGAGATGGCCGGCACGCCGCCGTTCCGCGTCTCGCTCAAGGCCACGCGCGAGGCGCGCTCGTTCGAGGCGCTGCGGCGCGCGGTGCTCGAGGTGGCCGGCGAGGGCGTGAAGGCCGACCGGTTCAAGGGGCTCGGCGAGATGAACCCCGACCAGCTCTTCGACACGACGATGGATCCCGAGAAGCGCACGCTCCAGCGCGTCACCATCGACGACGCCAGCGCCGCCGACCAGATCTTCTCGATGCTCATGGGCGACAAGGTGGAGCCGCGTAGGGAGTTCATCGAGACCCACGCTCGCGAAGTCACCAACCTGGACGTCTGATGGCATCCGTCGATCAGCTCACAGGAGGGCGGTTCGAGGATCGCGACCTAGAGAAGGAGATGCGGTCGTCGTACCTCGACTACGCGATGAGCGTGATCGTCGGACGCGCGCTGCCCGACGTGCGCGACGGGTTGAAGCCCGTGCACCGCCGGGTGCTCTACGCGATGCACCGAGCCGGCCTCCAGCCGGGCCGCCCGTACCGCAAGTGCGCGCGTGTCGTCGGCGAGGTGATGGGTTCGTTCCACCCGCACGGGGACCAGGCGATCTACGACACGCTGGTGCGGCTGGCGCAGGACTTCGCGATGCGCTACCCGCTCGTCGACGGGCAGGGCAACTTCGGCTCGATCGACAGCGACCCGCCGGCGGCCATGCGCTACACCGAGGCCCGCCTGGCGCGCATCGCCACCGAGATGTTGCGCGACATCGACGAGGACACCGTCGACTTCGGGCCCAACTACGACAACTCGGAGCAGGAGCCGCTCATCCTGCCGGCGCGCTACCCGAACCTGCTGGTGAACGGGTCGGCCGGCATCGCCGTCGGGATGGCCACCAACGTCCCGCCGCACAACCTGCGTGAGGCGATCGACGCGACGGTCGCCTACATCGACGACCCGGACGTCGACGCCGCCGGCCTGATGAAGCACGTCAAGGGGCCCGACTTCCCGACCGGCGGGATCATCGTCGGCCGCCAGGGGATCAAGGACGCATACGAGACCGGCCGCGGCAGGATCGTCGTTCGCGCCCGCGCCCACATCGAGCCGCTGCGCCAGGGCAAGGAGGCGATCATCGTCACCGAGCTGCCCTACCAGGTCACCAAGGGCGACGGCCGCGGCGACGGCTCGGGCCTGATCAAGAAGATCGCCGAGGTCCACAACGACAAGGTCCCGGAGATCTCGGACCTCCGCGACGAGTCGGACAAGTCGGGCATCCGGATCGTGATCGAGCTCAAGCGCGACGCGATCCCGAAGGTAGTGCTCAACAAGCTCTACAAGCACACGCCGATGCAGACCACGTTCGGCGCGAACATGGTCGCGCTCGTCGACGGTGTCCCACGCACGCTCGGCCTCCTGCCGATCATCAAGAACTACGTCGACCACCAGCGCGAGGTCATCGTGCGGCGGACGAAGTACGAGCTGCGCCGCGCGGAGGCCCGGGCGCACATCCTCGAGGGCCTCCTGGTCGCGCTCGAGAACCTCGACGCGGTCATCGAGCTGATCCGCGGCTCGCGCGATCCGGACGCCGCCCGCGACGGGCTGATGTCGCAGTTCGAGCTCTCGCGCGAGCAGGCGCAGGCGATCCTCGACCTCCGCCTCCAGCGGCTCACCGCGCTCGAGTCCGGCAAGATCAAGGAGGAGCACGCCGACCTGGTCGAGCGCATCCGAGAGCTGCGCGAGATCCTCGGCGACGAGTCGCGCGTCCTCGGCCTGATCAAGGAGGAGCTCGAGGAGATCCGAGAGACATACGGCGACGAGCGCCGCACGGAGATCACGCACTCCGAGGACGACCTCGACATCGAGGACCTGATCGCCGACCAGCAGATGGTCATCGCGATCACGCGCTCGGGCTACATCAAGTCGCTGCCGCTGGCCACGTACCGCACGCAGAAGCGCGGCGGCGTCGGCGTCACCGGCATGGACATGAAGGACGACGACTACATCGAGCACCTCTTCGTGTGCTCGACGCACGACTTCCTCCTGTTCTTCACCAACCGCGGCAAGGTCTACCGCTCCAAGGTCTACGACCTGCCGGAGGCCGGCCGCACGTCCAAGGGCCGCTACCTCGGCAACGTGCTGCCGCTCCGCGAGGGCGAGCGCGTCCAGTCCGTGCTCGCCACGCGCGACTACGCGGAGTCCGAGTACCTCGTGTTCGCCACGCGCGGGGGCATCGTGAAGAAGACGGAGTTCGCGCTCTACAACACGCCGATCAAGGCGGACGGGATCATCGCCATCAACATCCGCGACGAGGACGAGCTGGTCGCGGTGCGGCGGGTCGATCCG
>DATENL010000219.1:0-20631 GCA_035275105.1 Thermoleophilaceae bacterium | reverse complement strand
GGCCCGCGGCGGCGATCTCGGCCGTGAGCACGCGCCGGATCCCGACACGCGGCAGCGCGCCCCCGATGCCCGAGCCCGGCGGGAGCACCAGGGCCAGGCCGCGCGCCGGCGTGGAGCAGTACTCCTCCGCGGCCCACAACCCGAGCCGCACCAGCTCGGGCGGCACCCCGCGGTCGAGCGCCGCCAGCGGCTCCACGAGCCGGTCGGGCGGGAGCTCGCTCTCCTCGGCGAGGTCCACGACGACCCCGAGCAGCCGCCGGCGGCCGAACGGGACGACCAGCATCGAGCCGACGCCGACCTCGTCCATCTCACCCGGCAGCCGGTAGTCGAACGGGCCTCGGAGGGCCCTGGCGGGGGTGAGCGGCTCGACCTTGGCGATCACGCAGCGAAGGTACGCGTGGACCCGGACGCCGCCGCGGGCTTAGGCTAGGCGCGGTGCGCTACCCCTTCGCCCTGCTCGCGGCAGTGGCCGCGCTGCTCCTGCTGGCGGCTCCCGCCGCCGCCGTCAACGTCCACGTGGACGTCACGAACGACGAGGACGACGGCGCCTGCGCCGCGGGCGACTGCTCTCTGCGCGAGGCGGTCAAGTACGGACCGAATGCCGCCACGGTGGACGTGCCGGGCGGGACGTACACGCTCGCCAGCGAGCTCCTGGTCGAGCACTGGATGACGATCGACGGCGCCGGCCGCGCGAGCACGAAGATCACCGCCGGCGGGACGCATCGCACCATCAGGGACACCGGCGGGCCGGTGACGATCCGCGACCTCACGGTGACCGGCGGGAACGGCAACGGCGCCGGCTTCGGAGGCGGGATCCTGGACACGAGCCATCAGCTCCTGACCCTCGACAACGTGCGCGTTACCGAGAACAGTGCGGACCTCGACACCGGCAACGCCGTCCGCGACGGCGGCGCGGGCGTCGGCGCCGACGGCCCCGTGACCGTGCGGAGCAGCCTGATCGACCAGAACAGCGCGTTTCTTCAGGCGGGAGAGTCGATCACGAACAGCGGCGGCGCCGGGATCTTCGTCGCGGACGGTGCACTCACCGTGATCGACTCCGAGATCCGCGACAACCACCTGAACGTCCAGGGGGCGAAGGCCGTGGACGCGAGCGTGGCGGGCAACGGCGGCGGCGGGATATTCGTCACGAAGGACGACGGGACCCCGTCGCTCACGGTGACGCGGAGCACGGTGGCCGGGAACAGCGTCGGCGTCGCCGGCCAGACCAAGGTCGAGGACAACGGCGGCGGCGGGATCTACGTGAACCTCTCGGCAGCGACGCTCGTGAACAGCACGGTGTCGGACAACGACGTCGCCGTGCCGGCGATCCCCATCGACAACGGCGGCGGTGGCGTCTTCCTCTCAGGAGCCGACGGCTCGCTGGTGAACACGACGCTCTCGAACAACCAGGCCCAGAGCAACATGATGGACGCCGGCGGAGCCGTGTACCGCGACAGGGGCGGGCTCTCCGCGCGCAACACGATCATCGCGCACAACGACTCCGACCTGTCCGGCAACTGCTTCGGCGCGATCGTCTCGGAGGGCCGCAACGTGGAGGACGAGGACAGCTGCGGGCTCCGCGGGACCGGCGACCGGGTCGCCACGCCGATCGACCTCGGCCCGCTCGCGGCCAACGGCGGGCCCACCCGTACGCGCGCGATCTTCGCCGGCGGCCCCGCCTTCGACACCGCGACGGACTGCCCGCCGCGCGACCAGCGCGGGTTCGCGCGGCCGGCCGGCGCCGGGTGCGACCGCGGCGCGTTCGAGATCGCGCTCCCGGTGGTTCAGACGGGCGGGGTCAGGAAGGTTGGCACCGGCGGCGCGCGCCTGCTCGGCTCGCTGAACCCGAACGGGGGGGCCACGACGTTCCTCTTCCAGTTCGGGAAGACGCGGGCCTACGGGCGCAGGACGGAGTCGAAGGGCGCCGGCGACGGCCGGGTCGCCAAGGCGGCGGCGGCCACCATCGGCGGCCTCGACCCCGCCACGATCTACCACTACCGGCTCGTCGGCAAGAGCTCGCTCGGGACGAGCCGCGGCCGCGACCGCAGCTTCGTAACGCACATGAAGCTGCCATCGGGCTGCGTCGAGGACGGCAGGCTCACGGTCCCGCTCGGACGGCCGGCCGGCACGAGGGTCGTTTCTGCAAGCGCGTCGATCGGCGGCAAGCAGGTCGGCGCGGCCGGGGGGAACGACGTGAAGCGGCTGAAGCTGACCGACCTCCCGGGCAAGGAGTTCAGGTTGAAGGTGGTCGCCACGCTCAAGGACGGCCGCAGGGTCCTCGGGTCCCGCCGCTACAAGCCCTGCTCCTAGCCGCCGGTCCGCCCCCGCGGGTATGTTTCGCCAATGGACCTGAGCCCAGGCGAGTCGGTCATCTTCAGTGGGCGCCCGTCGTGGCGCTCGATCCTGGGCTTCTACATCGTGGGGCTGATCGTCGCGGTGGGCGCCGGCGCGATCGGCTGGTTCACCGCGGGCCACTCCGTCGGCGTAGCGATCGGCGTCGGCATCTTCCTGCTCGCCCTCGTCGTCGGGTTCCTCAAGCGGTTCTTCACGAAGTACACGATCACCACGCGCCGCCTCCGCGTTCAGCGCGGCGTGCTCACGCGCCACGTCCAGGAGACGCGCATCGACCGCCTGCAGGACCACAGCATCCGCCAGACCCTGATCGAGCGCGTCCTGAAGGTCGGGACGATCGATTTCGACACGTCGGGCGAGGAGAGCAGCCACGGCACCATGTTCCGGTTCGACGGCGTGGCCAACCCCGAGTCGGTCATCCTCGACATCGACCGCGTGGTGCGCCAGGGCGAGCAGGCGGCGCTGCCGCGCGACCAGGCGCGCGACTAGCCGGCTAGGACCCGCGCGGCAGCGGCTGCCAGTCCGGCTGGGCGACGGACGTGACGTCGCCGGCGGCGGCGATCAGCTCGAGCGGTGCTCCACCGCCGGCGTCGACGACGAAGATCCCCTGCCCGATGCCCGCGCCGTTGGCGGTGTAGGTGCCGCGCCAGAAGGCGATCTTCCTGCCGTCCGGCGACCACGACGCGTAGTCGTCGACGAGGGTCGGCTCCGAGTTGAGGGCGTTCGTCGTGAGCGGCACGGCGGCCCCGCCGTCGCTCGAGCTCACCGTCCACAGGCCGCGAGCATCGGCGCCCTCCCACGTGGCGACTAGGCGCGAGTCGTCGGGCGACCAGTCCGGATGGCCCCCTATCGGGCCGTGCTGGTCGATCTGCTGCTTGGCGCCGAACGCGAGCGCCGGTCCGACCCGGCTGACCGGCGTCGCGTACGTGTGACCGTCCTCGGCGAGGTACACGATGCGGCTGCCGTCGTTGGACCACTTCGGATTGTGGTAGCCCGACTCGCCGTCGGTCACGGTCAGCCCCGGTCCGAGCCCGTCGGCCCGGATCGCCTCGACCCCGCCGCCCCCGGCGGAGTAGGCGATCCAGCCGCCGTCGGCCGACCAGGACAGGGATTCGCAGACTGGTGACGGCCGCGCGAGGGGCACGAGCCGCGCGCCGGTGCCGTCCGCGTTCATGACGTGGAGCACGGTCCGGCCGGCGACGGCGTCGGCGGGCTCGAGGAACGCGATCCGCGTGCCGTCGGGCGACCAGGCGGGCGAGCAGTAGGCCGGGTGGTCGCCCGGAGTCAGGTCCGTCCAGCCCTTGCCGTTCGATTTGACCGTGACGATGTCCGCGCGGCCGAGACCCAGGCCCGCCGTCAAGGCGAGGCGCCCGTTGGCGGGCACGCCGGCCGCGTGCGCACTCGCGGGGATCGCGCAGACGCACAGCGCCGCCGCCAGAAGAACCCCCCTCACCCGCGACATGACCGCCGGTATCCCCCGAGTGGGGGTGCGCCAAACCCCGTCGCTAGGCGGGAGCGGCCTCGCGCTCGCCGAGGCCCGCGGCCTCGCGCAGCGCGTCCGCCTTGTCCGTCTTCTCCCACGTGAAGTCGTGGTCCTCGCGGCCGAAGTGGCCGTAGGCCGCGGTCTTCTGGTAGATCGGGCGGTGGAGCTTGAGGTACTCGCGGAAGGCGCCCGGCCGCAGGTCGAAGTGCTCGTTCACGAGCTGCGCGATCTTCGACCGCGACACGCGCTCGGTGCCGTAGGTCTCGACCATCACCGAGACCGGCCGCGCGACGCCGATCGCGTAGGCGACCTGGATCTCGCAGCGGTCGGCGAGGCCGGCGGCCACCACGTTCTTCGCGACGTAGCGGGCCGCGTAGGCGGCCGAGCGGTCGACCTTCGACGGGTCCTTGCCGGAGAACGCGCCGCCGCCGTGGCGGGCGGCGCCGCCGTAGGTGTCGACGATGATCTTGCGCCCGGTGAGGCCGCAGTCGCCCATCGGGCCGCCGATCTCGAACTTGCCGGTCGGGTTGACGAGGAAGTTGTCGAGCAGCTTCTTCTCGTCGTACAGCTCGCCGGGGAGGATCGGGCGCACGACGTGCTCCCAGAGATCCGGCTTGATCAGCGTCTCCGAGTCCACACCGGGCTTGTGCTGGGTCGAGATGAGGATCTTCTCGATCTCGATCGGCCGGCCCGACTCGTAGCGAACCGTCACCTGCGTCTTGCCGTCCGGCCGCAGGTACGGGATCAGCTCCGCGCGGCGCGTCTCCGCCAGCCGGTGCGCGAGCTTGTGCGCGAGCGAGATCGGCATCGGCATGAGCTCCTTCGTCTCACGCGTGGCGTAGCCGAACATCATGCCCTGGTCGCCGGCGCCCGCGACGTCGTGCTGGTCCTCGTCGGCGGGGTCGTGGCGGCGCTCGTAGGCCTGGTCGACGCCCTGGGCGATGTCGGGCGACTGCTCGTCGATCGCGCTGATCACCGCGCAGGTGTTGCAGTCGAAGCCGTAGCTGGCGTCGTTGTAGCCGATCCGGTCGACCGTCTCGCGGACGATCTTCGGTACGTCGACGTACGTGGTGGTCGAGATCTCGCCCGACACGACGACGAGGCCGGTGTTGACGAGCGTCTCGCAGGCCACGCGCCCGTTCGGGTCCTCGCGCATGACCTCGTCGAGGACGCCGTCGGAGATCTGGTCGGCCATCTTGTCCGGGTGGCCCTCGGTGACCGACTCGGACGTGAACAGGTACTCGCTGTCTGACAGAGGCTGGGTCATAGCGGCAGGAGGTTAGCGACTGGCCGCGGCCCGTCTGGCGGATCGGCGGCCCTCCTGGCGGTCGTGATAGTCGATCACCAGCGGGACGCCCTGGAGGCCGTAGCGCTCGCGCAGGCGGTTCTCGAGGAAGAAGCCGTAGTCGCGCGTGAGGCGGCCGCGATCGGAGACCTGGATGCTGAAGCGCGGGGGCGAGACGTCGTACTGGGTCATGTAGAGGAGCTTGAGGCGGCGGCCGCGGACCGCCGGCGGCTGGCGGATCGACTGGATCTCCGACAGGAACCGGTTGAGTGCGGCCGTGGGAATCCGCTGGGCAGCGCGGTCGGCGAGGTCGATCGAGCGCGCGAGCAGGCGGGTGACGCCGCGGCCGGTCTTCGCGGAGACGGTCAGGAGCTCGGGGCGCAGGCGCAGCCGGGCGGCGGCACGGTCACGCGCGTGGTCGAGGTCGGTGTCCGCGATGTCCCACTTGTTGAGGGCGACGACGGTCGCGCAGCCGGTTCGCATGGCCAGCTCGGCGGCGCGCAGGTCGTCCGCGGTGAGGCCCTCGGAGGCGTCGCAGACCACGATCGCCACGTCCGCGCGCTCGGCGGCGCGCTCCGAGCGCAGCTGGGCGTAGTAGTCGACGCTTCCGGCGACCTTCGTGCGGCGACGCAGGCCCGCCGTGTCCACGAGGAGCACGGGCCGCCCGTCGACCTCGAGGCGCGTGTCGATCGCGTCGCGGGTGGTGCCGGCGCGGTCGGAGACGATCACCCGCTCCTGGCCGAGGAAGGCGTTGACGAGCGAGGACTTGCCGACGTTCGGGCGGCCGATGACGGCGAGCTTCACCTCGCGGTCGTCGTCGTCGCCCGCCTCGGGCGACTGGGCGAGCGCGTCGGTGATGCGGTCGAGGAGGTCGCCGGTGCCGAGCCCCTGGGTGGCGGAGACCGCGACCGGCTCGCCGAGGCCCAGGCGGTGGAACTCGGCCGCGTCGGGGAGAGCCCCCGCGCTGTCGACCTTGTTCGCCGCGACGATCACCGGGACCGGCGCGCCGCGAAGCTCGGCGGCCAGCTCCTCGTCGCCCGGCCGGACTCCCGCGCGGGCGTCGGCGGTGAGCACGATCAGGTCGGCCTCCGCCAGCGCGGCGCGGGCCTGCCGCTGGACCTCCCGCGCGAGCTCGTCCTCGTCGGCCATGTCGACGCCGCCCGTGTCGACGAGCAGGAAGCGGCGGCCGTTCCAGTCGGCCTCGACCTCCTTGCGGTCGCGCGTGACGCCGGCGGTCTCGTGCACAACCGCCTCGCGGGTGCCGCTGAGGCGGTTGACCAGCGTGGACTTGCCGACGTTGGGGTAGCCGACGACCGCGACCCGCGGCAGGCTCATCGGTTGCGGGCTTCTTTGACCAGGCCGACCACCTGGGCCACGACGTCCTCCACCGGCCGGTCGGTGGTGTCGAGCTCAATGGCGTCGATCGCCGGGCGGAGCGGCGAGTGGGCCCGCTCTGCGTCCTGGGCGTCGCGGAGCGCCTGGTCGCGGAGGACCACCCGCCAGTCGGCGCCCAGCTCCATGGCGCGCCGCTGGGCGCGCTGCTCGGGGCTGGCGGTCAGGAAGATCTTGAGGGGCGCGTCGGGGGCAACGACGGTGCCGATGTCCCGGCCCTCGACGACCCAGTCGCCGTCGCCGAGCAGCGCGCGCTGCTTGCGGACGAGCGCGGCGCGGACGTCGGGGTCGGTCGCGATCCGCGACGACGCCTCGGTGACCTGGGGGTCGCGGATCGCCTCGGTCACGTCGCGACCGTCGAGGAGCACGCGGTCCCCGAGCTGGATGTCCGCCCGGGTCGCCGCGTCGGCCGGCGCACCGCCGTCCTCGAGCGTCGCGAGGGCCGCGGCGCGATACATCGCGCCGGAGTCCATGTACCGGAACCCGAGCCGCTCGGCGAGCAGCCGAGCGACCGTGCTCTTGCCAGCCCCCGCGGGGCCGTCGATGGCGACGACCATGGGCGGAGGCTAGTGGGGTGGCCGCGCCGGCTCGCTCCCGGCCAGGAGGGTTGGATCGCTAGCTCCTGCTGCCGTCCTGCCTAGAGATCGCATAGCGAGCTCAAAGCAGGACGGTGGCGTCACTAGTTAGCGCGCGCGGAACTTCACGGTGTTGCGCCCGAACACCGGCTTCTCGGCGTTCCCCGCGCGGTCGACGGCCGACGCCGTGATCCGGTACTTGCCGTCGGGGACGGGGCTCGAGGTCGTGAACGACCACTTCCTCGCGCCCTTCGCGCGCATCTGGAGCCGCTTCGAGCAGCCGCGAGCGCGCGTGAACCTCCCGTTCTTCTTCAGGAACCGGCACTTCGTGCGCTCCTTCTTGTACTTCGCCACCGACACCCGCACGAACCGGATCTTGCCCTTGCACCCCCTGTCGCGGGCCGTGCCGTGCATGTGCAGGCGACCCTCGGAGTCGCGCGAGACGTTCCGACGCGGCAGCGAGGTCTTCGGCTTGCGCCGGTCCGTGCACTTCACCGGCTTGTTGGGGATCCGCGCCGCGTACACCTCCTGCCACGGCGAGTAGCCCTTCGCGCCCCGCCGAAGCGACGCCGCCTGGGTGTCGTTCCAGAACGGGATCGCGACCTTGTCGTCGGCCACCAGCCCCTGGTAGTCGCCGATGAACTCCCCCGACGACGAGGTCGGCGGGTTCACGCGCGGGTCCCACATCCGGTGCGTCACGCGGGTGTCGCGGAACTTCACGCCGCCGTTGCTCGACCGGGCCAGGTAGGTGTCGATGAACAGGTTGTTGCCCTTGTCGTTGCGCCGGTCGAAGTAGGAGATGTTGACCTGGCCCTTGGGGGTCACCGCCAGCCACGGCTGGAACTGATCGGCGTCGGCGCCCGCGCGGTCCTGGTTGACGCGCTTCGGCCCGTTGTAGGACAGCCCGCCGTCGGCCGACTTGAACATCACGATGTCAGACCCCGAGCCGGGCTCCCTGTCGCCCCCGTCGGCCTCCTCGTCGCGCGGGTCCCGCACCTCCGGGTGCTTGGGGTCGAGCCCCTCGAGCTGCCCCTCCACGATCGGCTCGCCCTCGCCGTTGCGCGACGTCACCGCCACGTACACGTTGCCCTTGCGGTCGACGCCCGTCGTGGGGATCGACAGGTTGCGGAACTGCTCGCGCTCGAACGGCTCGTTGACACCGACGATGTTCGCGATCGGGCGCGCGGGCGTGAACGTGTCGCCGCGGTCCGTCGACTTGACCTGCATGAGCTGGTCGAGCTGGTTGTCGTACCAGGTCACGTAGACCTCGCCCTTGGGGCCGACCGCCACGTGACAGCCGACGCCGCCGATCAGCGTCTTCTGCGATAGCTGCTTGGGCGTCGTGTCGCCGGGCGCGTTGCCGAACCACGTCTTGCCGCCGTCCTGCGAGCGCATCAGCACAATCTGCTGCCCGGGTACCGCGAGGCTGACGTCCAGGCTCCAGCAGATGTAGAGCGAGCCGACCTTGCCGTCGCGCGGCCTGTTCGGGCCGCCGTTCACGTCGGTCGCGTTGTCGACGGCGATCCAGTTCTTGTCGTCGAGCAGGGTCTGCTGGGTGATCGGGTTGGCCTGGTTGTCGTGGACCAGGATCGGGCCCGACCACCGCTTCGCCCCGCGCTTCTTGACGTGCGCCGTCATGTTGAAGCCCGTGAAGGCCAGCGTCCCGCCGGGCGCGTCGAGCACGTTGGCGTAGGAGTTGCCCTCGTCGTCGATCGCGATCGTGATGTCCGAGGTCGTCCGGTAGTCCTCCTCGTCCTTCGGGTTGCACTGGCCGGGCGCCTGGCAGTAGCCGGGCAAATGGCCGAGGTCGCGCCACGTCCGCCCGCCGTCGAACGACTCGTACGTGCCGGCCTTGAACAGGTAGCGCTCGAGCGCCTCGTACATCTTCGACCCGGCCATCAGGTGGTTGTGGTCGACCGGGTCCATCGCGATCGTCGGCTCGGAGTGGGAGATGAACCTGTCGTGCGACGCCCGGTAGTTCCGCGGCCCGGGCCCGAGGCGCTTGTTCAGGGCGGCGAGCCCCGGCTTCGCGGGCTTCAGGTCGAACGAGGCCGAGCCGTTGTACTTCGTTCCGGGCGTCGCCTGGTAGGGCACGATCGCCACGTAGTACGAGCGCGCCGGCCCGGTGGGGTTCTCGATCGGGTACTCCTCGGGCTCGCCGGCCGTCTGCCCGCCCGCCGTGGGGTCGTCCGGGACCGCGATCGGGTAGCCGACCGTGCCGTCCGGGTTGCGGACGTACACGGCGATGTCCAGGTCCTGCTGGCCGAAGCCGCCGACCTTCACCGGGATCTCGCCGACGAACCGCTGGATGATCGAGAGCGGCGCGTCGACGTTCAGCACGAAGAAGTCGCAGCCGGTCGTCGGGTCGGGCTTGCGGTCGGTGAAGCAGGCGTCGGTGGTCGCACCCGCTGTGGCGAGCGTCGTGGAGACCGTGCCCGTCCACGACACCTTGCCCTTGCCGGCCTTCGACAGGTGCAGCGTCGCCGCCTTGGGCGTGGCGGCGCCCGCCGGCAGCGTGCAGGCGAGCAGCGACACGACCGCGACCAGCGCGGCCGCGCACCCGGCACCCCTGCCTTGCGCCCGCCTCAACTCGCGCCGGATGTTACTCCCGCCGTGGCGCCGGCCAGCCGGTTCAGGCGGAGGACGTCAGGCTCCTGACGTCGCGCTCGAAGCTCGGGTACGACACCGCGGCGGCGTCCATGCCGTCCACCTCGACGCCCTCCGCCGACGCCAGCCCGGCCACCGCGCCGAGCATCGCCATCCGGTGGTCGCCGCGCGCGTCGAGCACGCCGCCCCGCAGCCCACCCCCACCGGTCACCGCGAACCCGTCGTCGGTGGCCTCGATCTCGGCGCCCAGGCCGCGCAGCCCGTCCACCACCGCGGCGATCCGATCGGTCTCCTTCACCCGCAGCTCCTCGGCGCCGCGCACCACCGTCTCGCCGTCGGCGAAGCAGCCCAGGAGCGCCACCAGCGGCAGCTCGTCGATCGCCAGCGGCACCTCGTCGGGCTCGACGACCGTGCCCTCGAGCGGCGCCTGGGTCACGTCGAGCTCGCCGACGGGCTCGGCGATCGGGTCGGGCGCCGCCGGGTCCTCGAGATCGCCGACGATCACCGCGCCCATGCGCTGCGCGATCCGGAAGAACCCGGTGCGGGTCCAGTTGAGCCCCGTCCCCTGGATCACGAGCCGCGAGCCCGGGACTATGCAGGCCGCCGTCGCGAGGAAGGCCGCCGACGACGGATCGCCCGGCACGGTCACGGCGTCGAGCTCCAGCTCGTCCACGGGCGAGACCCGCACGGTCCCCCCCTCGCTCTCCACCGGCACCCGCGCGCGGCGGAGCATCCGCTCCGTGTGGTCGCGGCTCGGGATCGGCTCGACGACCGTCGTGTCGCGGTTCGCGAGCAGCCCGGCGATCATCACGCACGACTTGACCTGCGCGCTCGCCACGGGCAGCTCGTAGTCGATCCCCTCCAGATCGGCTCCCTGCACGCCCAGCGGCGGGTAGCGGTCCTCGCGGGCGGTGAGCGTGGCGCCCATCGCGCGTAGCGGCTCGACCACGCGGTCGACCGGACGGCGGCGGATCGAGTCGTCGCCGTCGAGCTGCCAGACGCCGCCCGCCTGGCCGGCGAGCCAGCCGGGCAGGATCCGCAGGAGGGTCCCCGAGTTGCGCACGTTCAGCAGCCCGCCGGTGGTGGGCGCGGCGGTCCGCAGCCCGACCCCGCGCACGAGCAGCCCGCCCCCCTCCTGCGGCTCCACGGCGGCGCCGAGCGACCGCAGCGCGTCGAGCGTCGACAGGGTGTCCTCGGCGTAGAGGTAGTTCTCGATCGGCACCGGCTCGTCGCACATCGCGCCGAGCAGCGCAGCGCGGTGCGAGATCGACTTGTCCGCCGGCGGCACGGCGCGCCCGCGCAGCGGCCCGGTCGGGTCGAAGCGGCTCCTCACGCGCGCTCCGCCACCTGGAAGCCCAGCTTGCCGATCAGCTCGGCCGCCCGCGCGCCGGCGCCCTCGCCGACCACCCAGAGCGTGATCGAGCCCGTGCGGTTGTCGGGCGCGGGCGCGAGGGCCATGTCCGCGATGTTCACGCCGCCGCGCCCGAGCGCCAGCGCCACCTGCGCCACGATCCCCGGCCGGTTGGGCACCGAAACCCGGAGCTCGTCCACCGGCCCGCCGGCGAGGTCGGCCTCGAGCAGCCGCTGGCGCTCGTCGCGCGCGCGGCCGTGCCAGTCGCGCACGCGCTCCGCGTCGCCCTTCTCGAGCCACCCCGCAACGCTCTCGAGCGCAGCGCCCAGCTCGCGCACCTCCTGGGCGAGCGACGTCGCGTTCGACATGAAGATGTCCGTCCAGATGCCGGGGTTCGCCCCCGCGACCCGGGTGGCGTCGCGCAGGCTCGGTCCGACCCGCGGGACGCCCGAGTCGTGCTCGCCGAGGCGCTCGCCCGCCTGGATCAGCATCGCGTCGGCCAGCACGTGCGGCAGGTGGCTCGTGACCGCCATCAGGCTGTCGTGCGTCTCCGCGTCGATCGCGATCGGGCGGGCGCCGAAGGACACGAGGATCCCGTGGAGGCGCTCGTACAGGACGCCGGACGAGCGCTCGCCCGGCGTGAGGTACCAGGCCGCCCCCTGGAACAGGTCGGCGCGCGCGTGAGCGACGCCCGACGACTCGGCGCCCGCGATCGGGTGGCCGCCGACGAAGCGCTCGTCGTCCGTGGCGGCCGCCAGCGAGCGCTTGGTGGAGCCGACGTCGGTGACCGCGCAGTCGGGCGGGGCGGCGGCGAGCGCCTCGGCCGTCAGCTCCGGCAGCGCGCCGACCGGCGCGCAGGCGAACGCCACATCGGCGGCGTGAACGGCGTCGGCGACGGAGTTGGCGACGCTGTCCAGGGCACCGAGCTCGGACGCGCTCGAGAGGACGGCGGGGTCCGGGTCCCACCCCGTCACCTCGGCCGACTCGCGACGCGCCGCGAGCGCGATCGAGCCGCCGATCAGGCCAACGCCGAGGATCGCGATTCGCATGCCAGCACCCTAGGGGCGCACGGCGCCGACCGTCAGACCCGCACCGGCTCCTTGCCCGCCAGCGCCGCGGCCTGCTCGACCTTCTGCAGGTAGTCCGCGAAGTCGCTGGCGTAGAGCGCCTGCGGGCCGTCGCAGATCGCCGCCTCGGGCTCGGGGTGGATCTCGACGATGATCCCGTCGGCTCCCGCCGCCGCTGCCGCGTACGACAGCGCCGGCACCAGCCCGCGCTTGCCGGCGGCGTGGCTCGGGTCGACGACCACCGGCAGGTGGGTCATCTCCTTGAGCACCGGGACTGCCATCAGGTCGAGCGTGAAGCGGTAGCTCGTCTCGAACGTGCGGATCCCGCGCTCGCACAGCATCACGTTCTCGTTGCCCTCCTTGAGCACGTACTCGGCCGCCATCAGCAGCTCCTCGAGGGTGGCGGAGAGCCCGCGCTTGAGCAGGACCGGCCGCATGCTGCGTCCGACCTCCGTCAGGAGGGTGTAGTTCTGCATGTTGCGGGCGCCGAGCTGGATCACGTCGGCGACCTCGAGCACCGGCTCCAGGTCGCGCACGTCCATCAGCTCCGTGACGATCGGCAGGCCGGTCTCGTCCTTCGCCTCCTGGAGCAGCCTGAGGCCCTCGCCGCCGAGCCCCTGGAAGCTGTACGGCGAGGTTCGCGGCTTGTAGGCGCCGCCGCGCAGAAGCTGGGCGCCCGCGTCGCGAACGACCCTGGCCGCCTCGAGCATCGTCTCGCGCGACTCGACCGTGCAGGGGCCCGCGATCGTCATGAAGTTCGGACCGCCGATCTTGCGCCCGCCGATGTCGAGCACCGTGTACTGGTCGTGCTTGAACTGGAGCGAGGCGAGCTTGTACGGGCGGCTGATCGGGACGACGTGATCGACGCCCGGGAAGCCCTCCAGCTCGAGGTTGGCGATGCGCTCGGGCTCGCCTATCGCCCCGACCACGGTGTGGATCTCGCCGCGGGACACGTGGGAGCTCGCCCCCACCTGCTCGACCTGGCGCACGACGGCGTCGACCTGGTCGGCCGTTGCGTCCTCTCTCATCACGATCATCATGCGGACCTGGACCCTTTCGGAATTGCAGTTGAAAATCCTAGTGCTGGTACGGCGTGGCCCTTGGGGCGGGCCGGGGCGGAGGCGGCGTCCGGCGGGACTGTGGAGGTCGGGTCGGCGGCCGCAGAGCGGCCACGGGCCGGACGCCTAGCTAAATCGCCAGGTCCAATACGCGGCACGCGCGAAAACGCCGGCGGGGGCGCTTCCGGGGTTCGTCTGCGTGCCTGCGTGGTGCATCGCTGGTCCTACTTCTACCACGTATCGGCCCGATTTCCCACCCGCTTGAGGGGACGAGATCCGGGCGTCGGTGCGGTTTTAGCCCGCCTCCACCGGCACCTCGGCCAGCACCTCGTCGAGCGCCGCCAGGAAGCGGTCGTTCTCCTCGCGCGTCCCGTAGGTCACCCGCATGTGGCCCGCGTCGCCCAGGTCCCTGCCGCCGCGCACGATCACGCCGCGCTCGCCCAGCCCGCGCATGACCGCGGCCTCGTTGCGGTCGCCCAGCGACACCCACGAGAAGTTCGCCTGGCTCTCGGTCGTGCCGAGGCCGCGCTCGGCCAGCTCGTCCTCGACGTGCAGCCGCTCGACCACGACGCGCTCCACCCGGCGCGCCACGTCGTCCTGATGCTCGAGCGCCTCCACCGCGCCGGCCTGAGCCAGCGAGTTGACCGAGAACGGCTGGCGCACGCGGTCGACGGCCGAGCGGAACTCCTGGGAGCCGAGCCCGTAGCCCACTCGCAGGCCGCACATCCCGTAGACCTTCGAGAACGTCCGCAGCAGCACCAGGTTGGGGTGGCGGTCGGCGAGCGGCAGCGACTCGTCCGGGTCCTGGAGCGTCGAGAACTCGACGTACGCCTCGTCGAGGATCACGCACACGTGTGGCGGCAGGTCGGCCACGAACGCGTCGATCTCGTCGATCGGCAGCGCCGTCGCGGTCGGGTTGTTGGGGTTGCAGACGAGGACGATCCGCGTGGCCACCGTCACCTCGCGCGCCATCGCCTCGAGGTCGTGGCGCCCGGCGGAGTCCAGCGGCACCTCGATCGCGCGGGCGCCGCCCTGGGCCGCGAGGTGCGGGTACATCGAGAACGACGGCCAGGCGTAGACGATCTCCGAGCCGCGCTCGAGGAGCGCGTCGGCGGCCGCCAGCAGGATCTCGCACGAGCCGTTGCCGACGGATATGCGGCCCGGCTGGGTCTCGAGCCGCCGGGCCAGCGCCGCGCGCAGGCGCGACTTCTCGGGGTCGGGGTAGCGGTTGAGCGTGCGCAGCTCGCGCTCGATCGCCTCGACGACCGCCGGGTGCGGAGTCCACGGCGTCTCGTTCGAGGCGAGCTTCACCAGCTCGCCGCCGAACTCGTAGGTCTCGGCCGCGGGGTAGACGGGGATCCTGCGCAGGCGCTCGGCGAACTCCAGGCTCATTGAGCGCCCTCCAGGTCGCGGCGGAGCTGGCGCGCGTCGCGCAGGTAGACGTGGTTCGGGGCCTCGGCGCCCAGCTCGCAGTGGACCATCACGCGAATCACCCGCGGGAGCGAGTCGGGCACCGCGATCTCCTGTGCGCACAGGAGCGGCACCGAGCTCAACCCGACGTTGCGCGCCGCCACCGCGGGGAACTCTGCGTTGAGGTCGGGCGTGCAGGTGAAGATGCAGCTGATCAGGTCGGCCGGGTCGAGGGCGTTCGACCTCATGAGCTCGCGGACGAGCTCCTCGGTCGCCTCGAGGATCGACTCGGCGTCGTTGCGGTCGGCGGTTATGGCGCCCCTGAGCGCACGCGTCGGCACGGGGACGATTCAATCAGAGGGCCGCGCGGCCGCCCGGAGGCGCTCGACCTCGGCGGCCGTGAGCCGGCGGTGGCGCCCCGCGCCCAGGTCGCCGAGCCGCAGCGGGCCGAACGCCACCCGCTCGAGCTCGACCACGCGATGGCCGACGGCCTCGCACATCCGCCTGACCTGGCGCTTCCGCCCCTCGCGCAGGGTCAGCTCGAGGACGCCGGGCCGGAGCTGGCGGGCGCCGGCGGGAGCGGTTCGGCCGTCGTCCAGCTCGACCCCCTCGCGCAGGCGCCTGAGCTCCGCCTCGCCCACCGCCGCCGGCTCGACGCGCACGACGTAGGTCTTCGGCACCTCGTAGCGGGGATGGGTGAGCAGGTTGGCGAGCGCGCCGTCGTTGGTCACGAGGATCAGGCCGGTGGTGTCGGCGTCGAGCCGGCCGACCGGGTACAGGCGGCGTTCAGCGGGCACGAGCTCGGTCACGGTCGGCCGGCCGTGCGTGTCGCGAGCCGTCGAGACGACCCCGGCCGGCTTGTTGAGCGCGTACACCACCCGGCCCTCGGGGGCGACCGGCTCGCCGTCTACCGCCACGTCGCTCGACTCGTCCACGTCGCGCGCGGGGTCGGTCACGACGCCGCCGCCGACCGTCACCCGGCCGTCGGCGATCAGCCGCTCGGCCGCGCGGCGAGACGCCACTCCGGCATGGGCCAGGTATTTGGCAAGTCGCACGGTGGATAGTCTCGCGCGCCGCGAACCCGACGATGGAGCATCGATGCGACGCCTGGTCCCAGCAGTCTTCGCCGTTCTGGTCCTTGGCCTGTCCGCGTGCGGCGGCGGCTACGACACAAAGACCGTGAAGGCCGACGAGGAGGAGTCGGGCGGCTCCTTCGGGTTCTCCGACGCCCCGCCGAGGACGAAGGTCGGAAAGGAGGGGCCGCGGGAGCTGTCGCCCGGCGACGTCCTCGCCTTCAGCAGCCGGTTGAAGCAGGGCGGCAAGCCCGCGGGCGAGCTGTCCGCCACCTGCGCCATCACGCAGCCGGGCAGCTTCAGGGTGGCGAAGGCCCAGTGCCAGGGCACGGCCACGCTGCCGGACGGTGAGCTGGTCCTGAACGTCTCCGGCAAGTTCGCGTCGGGAACCACGCGCGGAGCGATCGTGGGCGGCACGGGCGACTACATCGGCGCCGGCGGGACGTTCACGTCGGTCGAGGCCGGCGGCGGCAGCAAGGACACGTTCGAGATCCGGATCCCGAAGAAGTAGGGCTCCCGCTGCCACACTTGGCGGCGTGGACCTGACGCTTCTGGACGACGTACTCGAGCGCTCCGGCGAGCCCCGCTTCCGCGCCGCCCAGGTGTGGGAGTGGATGGCGCGCGGGGCCGGGTCGTACGCGGACATGACCAACCTGCCGGCGCCGCTCCGCGAGCGGCTCGAGGACGAGGTTCCGCTGTCGGCGCTGGCGGTCGAGGGCGACGCGCGTGCCCGCGACGGGACCGAGAAGGTGCTCTTCTCGACCGCCGACGGGCGCCCCGTGGAGGCGGTGCTGATGCGCTACCGCGACGGGCGCCGCTCGCTCTGCCTGTCGAGCCAGTCCGGCTGCCCGCTGACCTGCACGTTCTGCGCCACCGGGCGGATGAAGTTCGGCCGCAACCTCACCGCGTCCGAGATCCTCGACCAGGCGCTCCACTTCCGCCGCTTCGAGGCGGTCGACCACGCCGTGTTCATGGGGATGGGCGAGCCCCTGCTCAACCTCGACGCCGTGCTCGAGGCGTGCGAGCGGCTGCCCGACCTCGGGATCTCGAGCCGGCACACGGCGATCTCGACGGTCGGCTGGATCCCCGGGATCGAGCGGCTGACCCGCGAGGGCCCGCCGGTCCGGCTGGCGCTGTCGCTGCACGCGGCCGACGAGGCGCTGCGGTCGGAGCTGATGCCGGTCAACGACCGCTACCCGCTCCCCGCAGTGCTCGACGCCTGCCGCGAGTGGGCGTCCGTGCGCCGCCGGCAGGTCTTCGTCGAGTACCTGATGCTCGACGGCGTGAACGACCGCTACGAGCAGGCGATGGCGCTCGCCGACGCGCTCGAGCCGCGGCGGGCGTTCAAGGTCAACCTGATCCCGTACAACCCGACCGACGCCGCCCTCCGAGGGTCGACGCGAGCCGCGATCGACGCCTTCAAGTCGGCGCTCGAGGAGCGGGGCGTGCGGGCCACGGTCCGGCTGACCCGGGGGCGCGAGATCGACGCGGCGTGCGGGCAGCTGGCGGCGCGGCGGAGTTCCGCTGCCGCGTAGCGCTCCGCTCCGGCGGGCTCGTCGCTCGACACGTGGCCCGTCGGCCAATAACGGCCGGTCCCGGCGTTGAGTGGTCACTTAATGCCGCTATGGCGTCATTAAGTGACCAGTCGATTGCTATCCGGTGCCCGCTCGCTGCTCGCCGGCCTTCAATAGGCGGTCGCGCAGGTCGGCGGTCTCCTCGGGCGACGGGTCGTAGGCGGTGGGGTCGGGCAGGGCGTCGAGGCCGCTCAGGCCGAAGAGCTTCTGGAACAGCGCGGTCGTGCGGTAGAGGATCGCTCCGAACTGCGAGCGGCCCGCCTCCTCGATCAGGCCGCGCTCGAGCAGGGTGCCGACCGCCGACTCGGAGGCGACGCCGCGGATGCGGGCGATCTCGGGGCGCGAGACCGGCTGGAGATAGGCGGCGATCGCGAGGCACTCCGCCTGCGCCTGCGTCAGGGGCGGCGTGCGCGGGCGCGACAGGAGCCGCCGGGCGGCGCGCTCGGCGACCGGGTCTGTCGCCAACGTGAACCCGCCGGCGACCTCGCGCAACACCACGCCGCGGTAGCCCTCGGCGTAGTGCTCGCGGAGCCTTGCGAGCGCCTCCACGACCTCGCCCTCCCCCACCTCGGCGGCGTCGGCCAGGTCGCTGACCGCGAGCGGCTCCGAGGACAGGAACAGGAGGGCCTCGACGACCCGGGCCAGCTCGTTCATCAGGCGGCTCCCGTGGCGGTGACGGTGATCGGCGCGAACGGCTCGGCCTGCTCCCAGCTCGCCTCGCCGGCCTTGTAGAGCTCGAGCAGGGCGAAGATCGTGATCGCCTGGGTCAGCCGGTCGCTGCCCGCCACGGCCTCGTCGAACCCGAATCGCCCGCGCGAGCGCAGCAGGTCGCGCAGGTGCCGGAGCCGCTGCTCGACGGTGACCCGCGGCCTCGCCATGTGCCCGAGGTCGAGCGGCGGCGGCGTGCGGAGGAGGTCGCCGACGGCGCGCGCGAGCAGGTCCGGCTCGTACGCCTGCTCGGCGACCTCGAGCGACACGCGCCGCAGCGCCTTGGGGATCGGCGCCGACCGGTAGCGGAAGCCGCTCTCGACCGCGAGCCGCGCCGCCAGGAACTCGGCCAGGCGGCGGTAGCGCGAGTACTCGAGCATCCGCGCCAGGAGCTCCTCCGCCGCCTCCTGCGGCTGCCAGTCGAGCCCCTCGTCCTCCTCGCCGGGCAGCATCAGCCGCGACTTGAGCTCGAGCAGCGCCGCGATCAGCACCAGGAACTCGGTCGCCGCCTCCAGGTCCAGCTCGCCGGTCGCCTCGAGGTGGGCGACGTAGGCGAGGACCACCTCGGCGAGGTCGACCTCGAGCAGGTCGACCTCCTCGCGGAGGACGAGGGTCAAGAGCAGGTCGAACGGGCCCTGGAAGACCTCGAGGTCGAGGTCGAGCGAGGCTGCGCGCATCGGGGTCAGGCTAACCGGGCGGCCCGACGCCCATCTTCTCCCGCACCTCGTCGACGGTCGCGGCGGCGATCGACCGGGCCTTGCGGGCGCCCTCGCCGAGCACCTCCTCGAGGTGGCCGCGATCCGCCTGGTACTCCAGGTAGCGATCGCGGATCGGGCCGAGCGTCTCGGTGACCGTCGCGGCCACGGCCTTCTTGAAGTCGCCGTACTGCGCGTCGGCGAACTCGCTCTCGACCGCCTCGGGGGTGGTCTCGCGGAGCACCGCCATGACCTCGATCAGGTTCGAGATCCCGGGCTTGCCCGCGTCGCGCGAGATGCCCGACCCCGAGTCGGTGACCGCGCGCATGACCTTCTTGGTCATGGCCTTGTCGGGGTCGCCGATGTAGAGCGTGCCCTGCTCGCTGCCGGAGGTGGTCGACATCTTCGTCGTGGGCTCCTGGAGATCCATCACGCGGCCGCCCACCGTCGGGATCCTGTGCTCCGGGACCACGAACGTCTCGCCGAAGCGCCGGTTGAACCGGATCGCGATGTCCCTCATCAGCTCGATGTGCTGCCGCTGGTCGTCACCCACCGGGACCTCGTGAGCCTTGTAGGCGAGAACGTCCGCGGCCTGCAGGAGCGGATAGAGGAACAGTCCGGCCGACGCGAGCTCCTGCTGGCGCGCGGACTTCTCCTTGAACTGGGTCATCCGGTTGAGATCGCCGTGGGCGGTCACGGCGGAGAGCAGCCAGCAGAGCTCGGTGTGTGCCGGGACGTCGCTCTGCCGGAAGAGCGTGCAGCGGTCCGGCGTCAGGCCCGCGGCGAGGAGGATGGCGGCGGTGTCGTAGACCTGCTCCCGCAGAACGGGCGGCTCGTACGGAACCGTGATCGCGTGCAGGTCGACGATGCAGTAGATGGCCTCGCCGCGGTCCTGACCCTCGACGTACTGCCGGATCGCCCCGATGTAGTTGCCCAGGTGCTTCTGGCCCGTGGGCTGGATTCCGCTGAAGATCCGCACGGCGGCGGAGTCTATGAGCGCCTCAGGGCGTCCTGACGTAGCCGTGCCGCGAGATCCGGCAGGCACGATCGCCGAAGTCGTCGCGCGAGAGGCCGCGAACGAACGAGATGCTCCCGCCGCCCGGTCGCGGCGTGCCGGGGTACTCGAAGCGCACCGGCAAGAGCCGCCCGCGCACCAGCGACCCGTCGCGGTCCAGCTCGATCCGGAGTATCCCGCTGTGCGTGAGCACGCCGCCCGTCGCGAACGTGCGGTAGCCGGCGAAGTTGCCGAGCGAGTAGGCGATCACGCGGTGCTTGTAGCACTCGATCCCGCGCACGACGTGCGGCCCCGACCCGACCACGAGGTCGGCGCCGGCCTTCACCACCGCGTGTGCGAACCGCCGCGTCTGACCGCGGTACTCGCCGAACGCGTACTCGCTGCCGTGCGGGACGTGCGTCGCGCCCGACCCCTCGGCGCCGGCGTGCATCATCGCCACGACCAGGTCGGCGCGCCCGTCGGCTTCGCGCACGAGGTCCTCGGCGCCGTCGATGTCGCGCAGGTCCGCTGCCCACGGGTACGGGGCGAAGCCCACGAACGCCACTCGCAGCCCGCCCGACCGCATGACCTTGATCCCGCCCGGCCGCCCGGCGTGCGGCAGGTCGGCGTCGTCGAGCGCCGCGAGCGTCTGGTCGAGCCCGTACGGGCCGAAGTCGTTCGTGTGGTTGTTCGCGAGGTTCACGACGTCGAAGCCCGAGTCCTTGAACGCCCCCGCGTACGAGGCCGGCGCCTGGAACGCGAAGCAGTTGCTCCCGCCCCCGCCGCACTTGCTCGGCCCGCCACTGCCCAGCGTGCCCTCCAGGTTGCCCGCCATCAGCTCGGTCCCGCGCAGCCGCGAGCGCACCTCCCGGAGGACGCTCCGCGGCCCGCCCGGCGGCAGCCCGTAGTCGCGCCCGAACGCCATGTCGCCGGCCCAGCCGATCTGGACGGTGGGCGGCTCGTGCTCCGGGTTCGCGGCCTGCGCCGCGGCGCCCGCGGGCAGCGCG
>DATENL010000218.1:0-2622 GCA_035275105.1 Thermoleophilaceae bacterium | reverse complement strand
GTTCGCGAGCCTCGCCGGCCTCGCTTCGACGGCCTGGCGGCGGGCGGGCCTCGCCGCCGCGGGCTTCGTCTGGCTCGCGTTCGCCGAGCTGCTCACCTCGGACCGGCTGTTGATCGGCCCGCCCGCGGACGCCGAGCCGCGTGCGCGCTGGGCCACGTCGATCACCCGCGCCGCCAGCGACGCGCTCGCGCCCCTGGCCACCTCCGGGATCCTGCTGGGCGCCGTCGTCTGGGCTCTGGCAGCCGCGCTGCTGCCGATGATCGTGCGCGGACGGTCGCTGCTGCTGGACGCCGCGGGCGCGACCATCTGGGCGATCCTGCTGGTGGCGGCCCAGCGCGGCGTGGCGGAGGTGGCGGGCCCGAACCTGGCCGGAGGCGCGTCGCGGGGGATCGTCATCGGCGCCGTGCTGGGCGCGCTGGCGGCCTTCGGCGCCCGCGCCGCCGGGCTCTGGCCAGCTTCCGGTCAGGCGCCGGATGTTCCCTAGGATGGCTCGAAGGTGAGCGTCCTCCGAAACCTGGAAGCGAAGCTCGAGGGCCTCGTCGGAGGCGCGTTCAACCGCGCCTTCAAGTCCCGGGTCCAGCCGGTCGAGATCGCGCGCAAGCTCGCCAAGGAGATGACCGACAACAAGACGGTCTCGATCTCGCGGACGTACGTGCCCAATCAGTACACGGTCTGGCTCTCGCCGCAGGACCGTGAGCAGTTCGAGGGCTACGAGGACGGGCTGAAGAAGGAGCTGTCCGACTACCTGCTGGAGCACGCGCGCACCGAGGGGCTCGCCCTGATCACGCGCCCGACGATCGAGTTCGAGACCGACGACCGGCTCGCGCTCGGCGAGTTCGGGATCCAGACGGCCCTGATCGGCGGCCCCGAGGACGGCGACGACGCGCCGGTCGCCGAGGCGGGCCCGTCCGCCGGCGACTTCGGCCACACGATGGTGTACTCACCGAACCGCGAGGCGCGGCCGCTCGCGCCGCCGCAGGATGCCTCCGCGGCGACCAGGGCGCTGCTCGTGGGCGAGGGCAGGCGCACCGTCCTGTCGGGGAGCCGCGTGCTGCTCGGGCGCAGCCGCGACTGCGACGTGACGATCGACGATCCGAACGTGTCCCGCCGCCACGCCGAGCTCCGGAACGAGGACGGCAACTGGATCGTGACCGACCTCGGCTCGACGAACGGCGTGAAGGTGAACGGGCGGCGCACGGAGGAGGCGGTGCTCCGTGACGGCGACGAGGTGGCGCTCGGCCTTGCCAAGCTCCGCTTCGAGCTCGAATGAAGATGACGGTCTAGGAGCTCTCCTTGCAGGCCGACCCGATAGCCGTCGCGTTGAAGTTCGGCTTCCTCGCCGTCCTCTACCTGTTCCTGCTCTGGGTCGCCTGGAGCGCGACGCGCGACGTGGCGGGCAGACGGCGGCCGCTCACCGACGACCGCGGCGGCGGTCGCGACGGCGACGGCCCGAGCGGCGGACGACCGCGCCTCGTCGTGGTCGCCGCCATGGGCCGCGAGCCCGGGACCGCGTTCGAGATCCACGACGAGGCGGTCATGGGCCGCGCCGAGACCTCGGACGTGCAGATCGAGGATGCTTTCGCCTCGTCCGCGCACGCACGCGTCTTCCCGCGCGGCCAGCTGATGTACATCGAGGACCTGGGATCGACGAACGGCACGTACCTCAACGAGCGCCAACTCGAGCGCGTGGAGGAGCTGCGGCCCGACGACACGATCCGGATCGGCGAGACCGAGTACCGCTACCAGGAGTGAGGCGTGGCGCTGCGGATCGCTGACAAGGCCGCGCTGACCGACGTAGGGCGCCAGCGCCAGAGCAACGAGGACTCCTACCTCGAGCGGGAGCCGCTGTTCGCCGTCGCCGACGGGATGGGCGGGGCGCGTGCGGGCGAGGTCGCCTCGCGCATGGCCGTCGAGGCGTTCGACGACTCGTCCGGCGAGGCCGGCACGCCCGAGGAGCTCCTGCGCGGCGTCGCCACCGAGGCGAATCGCCGCATCTACGAGATGGCCCAGGGCGACTCCGAGCACGCCGGGATGGGCACGACGCTCACGGCGGCGCTCGTCGAGGGCCGTGACGTGGCGGTCGGGCACGTCGGCGACAGCCGCCTCTACCGCCTGCGCGACGGCCGGCTCGAGCGCCTGACCGAGGACCACTCGCTGGTCGAGGAGCTCGTGCGCCAGGGGCGGCTGACGCCGGAGGAGGCCGAGACCCACCCGCAGCGGTCGATCATCACCCGCGCGCTCGGCCCCGAGCCGAGCGTCGAGGTCGAGACGTTCACCGACGTCGCGCGGCCGGGCGACGTGTACCTGATCTGCTCCGACGGCCTGTCGGGGATGGTGAGCGAGGACGACATGGCCGCGATCGTGGGCCGGAGCCGCACGCTCACCGAGGCCGCCGAGCGGCTGGTGGAGGCCGCGAACCGCGCCGGCGGCAAGGACAACATCACCGTCATCCTGTTCCGTCTCGAGTCCGACGGGGAGGACGAGTCCGCGGGCGAGGGCGACCCGGCCGGCGACACGAGCGAGCACGCTGCCGTGGAGGCCGCGACGACCGCGATGTCGGCGGACGAGGCCGAGGCCGAGCGCGCGCGGGTGGCCGAGGAGCGAGCGGCCGCGGCCGAGGCA
>DATENL010000217.1:0-2988 GCA_035275105.1 Thermoleophilaceae bacterium | reverse complement strand
GCCCCGCGGCCCGGGCGCGCTTGCGCTCGCGGAGCGCGAGAACGAGCGGCGCGGCGGCGACGACGAGATCGGCGACGACCGCGGCGGCGACGGCGAGCACTCGGGTCCCGGAGGCGGCGACGACGGAGGCAGTTCCGGTCCGGGCAGCGGAGACGACGACAACTCCGGACCGGGCGGCGGCGACGACGGTGACGACCGCTCCGGTCCCGGCGGCGGAGACGACGGCGGGGGCGACAGCTCCGGGTCCGTCGGCGGCGACTCGTCCGGCAGCGGGTCCTCGGGCGGCGACGACGGTGGCTCGTCCGGCAGCGGCTCGTCCGGCTCGGGCTCCTCCGGGAGCGGCTCCGGCGACTCGGGCTCCTCAGGCTCGGGCTCCAGCGGCTCCGGCTCGTCGGGCAGCGGTTCCTCGGGGAGCGGCTCGTCCGGCAGCGGCATCTCCGGCAGTGGCATCAGCGGCAGCGGGTCCTCGGGCAGCGGCTCGGGGCTGAGCGGCAGCGGCAGCGGCTCGTCCGGCCCGGGCTAAGCCCCGCCACACGGACTCAGGGGGGCATTACCCGCGCCGATCGGCGGGTGGCCGGGAGCGGAAGCGCGCGCGCCGAGCGAAGCGAGGGGTGTGCGCTTCGACGAACCGACAGGACCCGCCCGCCACGGCGCCCGCGTGAGTTTTCGCCGACTCGACGTGTTCCAGGCCCAGATGCCCAGAACACGATTCACCAAGGGAGGCAACATGAGGAAGGCGAGGCTGTTGGTCGTCGCGATGTTCGCCCTGGCGCTGCTCGCGGTGCCGGCGACTTCCGACGCCAAGCGGCGCGACCGCGACCACGACGGGCTCCCCGACAAGTGGGAGAAGAAGCACCAGCTCAGCACCAAGAAGAAGAGCGCGAAGAAGGACCCCGACCACGACGGGCTCAACAACAAGCGCGAGTTCAAGCGCCACGCCGACCCGCGTGACGCCGACACCGACAACGACGGCCTCAGGGACGGCGCCGAGGTGCGCGTGGGCGACGACCCGTGCGACCGCGACTCCGACGACGACGGCATCGAGGACGACGACGAGGTCGTCGGCACGATCCAGAGCTTCGACTCGAGCACGGGCGTGCTGACGATCGCGCTGGCGGGGGGCGGGACCCAGTCGGGCACCGTCACCGACCGGACCGAGATCGAGTGCGAGGACGAGGACGACGACCTGCGCGCCGCGAGCAACTCCGGTCCGGGTGGCGGCGACGACGACGGCGACGAGCGCGACAACTCCGGTCCCGGGAGCACCAGCTCCGGTCCCGGCCACGACGGCGACGGCGACCGCGGCGACGACGACGATGGCGACGACCGCGGGGACGACGACGACGAGGACGAGGACTGTGGGACCGAGGCCCTGACCGAGGGCCGCGTGGTCCACGAGGCCGAGTTCCGCACGGTCAACGGCACCGTGGTCTTCACGGAGGTCGAGCTGGACGCGTAGCTCGAAGGACGCGGGAGGCAGTACCCCTCAGACGAGCGGCCGGCGCAAGCCGGCCGTTCGTCGTTCCGTCTCCGGCTAGCCGGCGCCGATCGCGACCATCCGCTCGATCGGCACCCGCGCGCGCTCGGCGAGCTCGGGGTCGACCTTCACGGTGTACTCGGGGCCGCCGTCGCGGAGGGCGTCGCGCAGCTTGGGCAGCGTGATCATCTTCATGAACTGGCAGACCGCGCCGCGGTTGGCCGGCACGAACGACTTGTCCGGGTTCTCCTGCTCGAGCGGGTGCAGCATCCCGGTCTCGGTCGCGACGATGAACGTCTCGGCCTCGGACTCGCGCGCGAACTTCAGCATCCCGCCGGTGGACAGCATGTGCGTGCGCTCGGGGTCCACGTCGCCGGCGGCCACGTACTCCATGACCGACGTCGAGCAACCGCACTCCGGGTGGATGAGGAACTCGGCGCCCGGGTTCTCCGCCCGGACTTCGGCGATGTCGCCGGGACGGATGCCGGCATGCACGTGACACTCCCCCATCCAGACGTTGAGGCGCCGGCCGGTCACCCGCTCCACGTACGCGCCGAGGAACATGTCGGGCCCGAACAGGATCTCGGTGTCCTCGCCGTGCTCGCGCCAGATGTGCTCCACCACCTCGACCGCGTTCGAGGACGTGCAGCAGTAGTCGGTCTCGGCCTTCACCTCGGCCGTGGTGTTCACGTACATCACGACGATCGCCCCGGGGTGCCGTGCCTTCCAGGCACGCAGCTCATCGGCGGTGATCGAGTCGGCCAGCGAGCAGCCGGCCTCCAGGTCCGGAAGCAGGACGGTCTTCTCAGGCGAGAGGATCGAAGCCGTCTCGGCCATGAAGTGCACGCCGCAGAAGGCGATCGTGTCGGCCCCGGCCGCCGCCGCCTGCCGCGACAGCCCGAGCGAGTCGCCCACGAAGTCCGCCACGTCCTGGACCTCGGGCACCTGGTAGTTGTGCGCCAGGATCACCGCGTTGCGCTGCCGGGCCAGCTCTCGCACCTCGTGCTGAAGCGCGCGCACGTCCTCGTCTGCCGCCATGGGTAGCTGGATGGCCGCGCCGGTGGGCGCCGTCTGGACCGTCATGTTTCGACCTCGTAGTCGGGGATCGAAATGAAGCTCGTGCCACGCGGGGACGAAGTACGAGCTGTTGCGGTTTCAAGTGTAAAGCAGCCAGGAGGGGCCGCCCACCTCCGGCGCCCACGGACGCGGGTTAGGGGCACTTGACACGCCGGAACGCAATGGGGCAAACTCCTGCAAACAGGCGGTATTTCGCGCATCCATTACGCTCGAAGACGGTCGGCGCGGAACGTCCGTTCCGCGCCGACCGTCTAGGCGAAACGCAAAATATTTTTACGATGGCGGCGCATGTCTGCATGCCAACCAGCGCGCGTATTACCGAGCTCGACCACTGACTGCGCGAGTCTCAGGATCTGAGGGTCCTTGGACTGAAGCGCGCGGAGGGCCACGTCCTCGTTAAGACCGGTTTCCTGCGCGAATTGCACGGAGAGGTC
>DATENL010000216.1:0-27927 GCA_035275105.1 Thermoleophilaceae bacterium | reverse complement strand
GATCTCGGTCGCGCAGGCGCCGTCCCTCCTGCAGGCGCGCGGCCATGATCCCGAAGATCAGGGCGACGACGAGCGAGACCGCCACCCAGGCGATCACGATCTTGGACACGAGGCTCAGGGCGAGGGGCGTCACCGGAGGGCGCCCATCTTGTCCTGACGACGCAAGCGGCGGCAACCTCCGGTCGTTTTGTTGCAACCGGTTACCCTCAACCCGCTTATGCCCACCTCACTCGTCACCGGCGGCGCCGGCTTCCTCGGATCGCATCTCTGCGACCACCTGCTCGACAAGGGCCACCGGGTGATTTGCGTGGACAACTTGGACACGGGGTCACTCAACAACATCGAGCACATTCGAGGCCCGGAGTTTCGATTCGAGCAGCTCGACATCACGAACCACTACTCGATCGACGAGCCCGTGGACTTCGTGTACCACATGGCGTCGCCTGCCAGCCCCATCGACTACGCGCGCCTGCCGCTCCACACGCTCCGGGTCGGGGCCTACGGCACCCACAACACGCTGGGCCTGGCCAAGGCCAAGCGGGCCCGGTTCCTTCTCGCTTCGACCTCGGAGGTCTACGGCGACCCGCTCGTGCATCCCCAGCCCGAGACCTACTGGGGCAACGTCAACCCGATCGGCCCCCGCGGCGTCTACGACGAGGCGAAGCGCTACGCCGAGGCGCTCACGATGGCGTACCTCAGGCAGCAGGGCGTGGACACGGCGATCGTCCGGATCTTCAACACGTACGGCGCGCGGATGCGGCCGAACGACGGGCGGGCGATCCCGACGTTCCTCCAGCAGGCGCTCACCGACAAGCCGCTCACGGTCTTCGGCGACGGGTCGCAGACGCGCAGCTTCTGTTACGTCGACGACCTGATCCGCGGGCTCGTGCTGCTCGCCGAGTCCGGGATCCACGAGCCGGTGAACATCGGCAACCCCGACGAGATGAGCCTGCTCGAGATGGCCAAGACCGTGGTCGAGCTGACCGAGTCGCGGTCGGAGATCGTGTTCGAGGCGCTGCCCGTCGACGATCCCCAGGTGCGCCAGCCCGACATCTCGCGCGCGCGTGACCTGCTGGGCTGGGAGCCGCAGGTGACGCTGCGCGACGGCCTGAAGACGACGATCGACGCCGCGATGGCCGAGCTCGGCACGCCGACGACCCCGCGCTAGCGATGTCCTCCGAGGCCAAGAACCTCGAGGCGATCTCGCGGGCGATCGATCAGCACAACGCGAGCTGCGAGTACCCGGCCGTCGCGATCGCGATGAACCCGTTCGAGGTCGAGCGGCTCGGCTGGGACACGATCCGCGGCCTCCCGATCCGGCCCGACCCGGCGCTCGGCACGGGCGCCTTCCGCGTGATCTGCGCGCGTGACGAGATCGAGGAGGAGACCGAGGAAGTTGTCGAGGCGGTCTCGACGCAGTACGTGCCGTCGTCCAGCTGACGGGCGATATCCAGCCGGATATCATTGAGGGGGCGATGGACGCGGGCGACGCGATCAGGCGCGCACGACTCCGAGCCGGACTGACCCAGCACGCGCTGGCGGCGCGCGCCGGGACGTCGCAGGCGACGATCTCGGCCTACGAGTCCGGCCGCAAGCAGCCGTCGGTCGAGACGCTCGAACGGGTGCTCGCCGCGAGTGGGGCGCGGCTGGCGGTGGTTCCCGGCCGGCGCCGTGTGCGCAGGCCCACCAAACGCGAGCTCGCCCGCGCGGGTCGAACGCTCCGTGAGGTGATGGACCTCGCCGAGTCCCTGCCGGTGAAGCACGGGCGCGCGCTCCGGTACCCACGGCTCGTCCCGCGATGACCCTCGCGGAGCGCGTCGTCGCGCTCCACAGGGCACTCGAGGCCGCCGAGGTACCACATGCGTTCGGCGGCGCCATCGCCCTGGCCTTCGCCACGCTGAACCCGCGCGGGACGGTCGACATCGACTGCAACCTGTTCGTCCCGGCGGAGGATCCGTCGCCCGCGATCGCGGCACTGCCCGACGGGATCAAGCGACCGCGGGGTCTCGCGGCGCGGATCGCACGGGACGGCCAGGTGCGGCTGTGGTGGGACGACACCCCCGTCGACCTCTTCTTCGACTACGCGCCGATCCATGAGCAGGCGGCGCGCAACGTGCGGCGAGTGGAGTTCGACGGCGTCGAACTCCCCGTCCTCGGCCCGGTCGAGCTGGTGGTCTTCAAGGTCATGTTCGACCGCACCCAGGACTGGGCCGACGTCGAGGCCGCGGTCGAGGCCGGCGCCGTCGACATGGACGCCGTGCGGACGGCGCTGGCCGCCCTCCTCGACCCCGACGACCCACGCCTCGAGCGCCTCGCGGAGGTCGAGCGCCGGCTCGGCTGATGCAACAGGGGCCAGGCCACCTGTTGCATCGATGCAACAGGTGGCCTGGCCCCTGTTGCGTCGCGGCGGAGCCCGCTTCCGATGCTAGATTCCGCCTACCCCTGGTGGGCGTAGCTCAGCTGGTAGAGCTCCTGGTTGTGGTCCAGGCGGTCGCGGGTTCAAGTCCCGTCGCTCACCTTCCTGAAGTGCCTGCGTGGGCGGGTTTTGTGGTTCGCGGGTCGGGGCGGCGCGGCCGGCCGGGGTACCAATCGGGTACCAATTCGATCCGGCGGCGCGCCTTGCGTCGGCGGCTTGCTCGTCGAGTCGGACTGGATCGACGGCCGCTATCGAGCTAACGTCGGGCCGTCTTCGCTAAGCGGCCGGGCGGCGCGGTAACGCCCCGGCCCGGCACAGGAGAACGAGCCTCCCATGCCAGCTCACGGTATCGCGGCCGAGCGGCCGGATGTGGCGCGCCGAGCACGCCCGGATCGCAGCGCAACCTGCATCGAGGTGGCGTGAACGTCGTATGCGTCACCGGCCAGCTGACACAAGAACCCGAACTCCGTCCTCAGTCCGAAGCGCCCCACGCTTGTGCGCTCCACGTTGCGGTGCCACGCCGGGCGCCGGGAGGTTTCCGCGAGACCGGGGTGGTCTACGTCGAGGTGCTGGTCATCGGTGGGCTCGCGGCACGGGACTGGGCAGAACGCTTGACCCGTGGGAACCGGATCGCCGTCTTCGGCGCCCTCGATAGCGAGGTCGAGTGCGGCGAGGACGGCCGTAGGGAAGAGCGTCAACGTGTCGTCGCCGACGCGATCGAGACGCTGGACCCGGCCACCCCCAGATGATGCCACCGTAGTAGTTTCGGCTCGCAGGGCCACGGTCGCCGTCGGCATCCACACCTAGCCTGGGATTCGATGCCAGGACGCCGGCCGACCGCGGAGACCTTTCATCGTCTCAGGACGTGGGAGGGCAACCAGCCGCGCGCATTCGAGGAGCTCTGCTTCCAACTGCGCGATCCCGAGCCCGAGGGGGTGGAGCTGCGCAAGACAAGCGACCCTGACGCCGGCTTCGAGTGGTACTGGCGCTGCCCGGACAAGACCGAGATCGGCTGGCAGTGCAAGTTCATCTTCGACGAGAAGACCCTCATCTCGGCGATGGACGCCAGCTTCGAGTCGGTTCGCAACCGACGTCCGGACGCGCGGAAGCTCACCTTTTGTGTGCCCGTTGACCTCGCTGACGACCCGGATGGCGCGCGCGGCGAGTTCGGATGGCAGCGCTTCGATGCCGCGAAGGAGCGATGGAAGAACAAGGCGCCACAGCTCGAGGTCGCCTTGCTGCAGGGTGGCGAGCTGCTGTCGCGTCTTGCCGAGGCCAGGCACCGCGGGCGCGAGTGGTTCTGGTTCGGCGAGCCCGCCGTCCTGGATCTCGAATGGTGCCGGCGGCAGCGTGAGGTCGCGATCACGAGCGCCCGCGAGCGCTACCGGCCCGAACTCAATGTCAACCTGCCGGTTGCCTCCATTCTGTCGGCGGTCGCTCAGCCCGACGTACTTCGGTCGCGCTTCGACGGCGAAGTAGCTGCCCTTCTTAGCAGCGTCGCGGAGACTCTGGAGTGGACGACGGACGATCCTTACAAGCCGGTCGCCGACCGAGTCCAAGAACTGGCTTTGCAACTCCAAGAGGTTGCAGCGCGACCGTGGACACCGACCTGCAGCCTAAGCATCGATTTCGAGGCTCGGCTCGAAGAGCTGAGGCTTCGAACGTACGACCTCCTCGACGTAGCCACAGAGCAAGGCCGGGACGACCCACCCGATGAGGCGGTGCCGGATGTCGCCCCAGCGAACAATGACGCTCCGGCTGACACCGAGGCCGAGGCCGGGCGCGGAGGCGCATCGTCCTCAACCGACGCGGCGTCCACTACACGACCTGCTGCCGCAAATGCCGAAGCCGCGTCGGATCAGCGGAAGCGACTTGCTGTCGTCGATCCCATCGACCTCCGTAGGCAGCAGCTCGAGCGTCGCCGTGCCGCGGCGAGTTCAGTTGAGCACCGCGGGGCCCGAATCTTGGCGGCCATCTCTGCGCTCGATGAGTTCGTAAGCGGGCCTGCGATCGCGGCAGCGCGCCGTCGCGCGCTGGTTCTCGATGGCGACGGCGGGAGTGGGAAGACCCACCTCAGTTGCGAAGTTGCCGGCCATCTCCTCGACGCGGGGCATCCCGTGCTCTTGCTCCTCGGGCAGTGGTTCGGGACCGAATCACCGTGGAAGACGCTCGCCGAACGGCTCGGCGATCCCGCACTCGGCATCGACGACATCGTCGGCGCCATGGAGGCCGCGGCTCAGGCATCGGGTAAACGGCTCGTCGTGCTCGTAGACGCGATCAACGAAGCCGGCGACATCCGGATCTGGCGGACGCACTTCGACGATCTTCAGGCTCGACTGGGGGCTTCGGGCTGGGTGTCGCTAGCCCTGACCTGTCGGACCACATATTTGCCCGCTATCCAGCCGCGAGGCGGGTTTGGCGACTCCATAGCTCGTGCCACACACCCCGGGTTCGAAGGACGGGAATTCGACGCAGTCGAGCACATCTTCGCGGCGTATGAGGTTGAGCAACCCCGGGTTCCGCTGCTGCTTCCAGAGTTCACGAATCCCCTCTTCCTGATCCTGTATTGCGAAGCGCTCGCACGAGGGATCCTGCCGCCGCGGGGAGCCGCTCATCTGACCGCGGTCTTCGAGGCTTTCGTCGCTTCTCGCAAGGCGGACATCGAGTTGGAGCTCGGGCTCGATCCCGGCTTGAACTCGGTCGGCGAGGCGGTCAGCGCGCTTGCCCGGGAACTCGCTAATTGCGCCGACGACCACTTGGCATACGCGGATGCCAGCGCGCTCGTCGGGGGCTTCGACTCCAGCGGCGGGCAATGGCCAGACACCCTTTTCGGGCGCATGCTCAGTGAGGGCTTGCTTTCGCGTGACCATGCATATCTCGGAGATGGTCAGTACGGGGAAGCCGTGCGGTTTCCATACCAGCGGTTCTCCGACCACCTGATCGTGAGAGAGATCCTCGATGCGCGACTGAACGCGAACGATCCGTCGGCGTCCTTTGCCGCCGGGATGCCTCTCGCCGACCTCCTAGAGCGCGGTCAGCTCGGTCTGCTCGACGCGCTCGCGATCCAGCTCCCTGAACGCTGCGGGGCCGAGTTGCCAAGCGTCGGGCCGGACCAGTCGTCCTGGAGACGTGATGCAGTCCTGCGCGCATTCCTGATCAGCGTGTCGGCTCGTGACCCGAGCGCGGTTGGCGAGGACCTCCTTCAGTTCATCGATGAGGCATTGCAGCGAGGCCTGGAAACCGAGGTCGTTGCGGCGTTGGTGGCGGTCGCCCCGCTCCCGACCCACAGGCTGAATGGAGCTTGGCTTCACTCATGGCTACTCGGGATCCCGATGCCAGAGCGCGACAGCTTCTGGACGAAGATGACGTATTGGCTTCGCGGCGAGACCGCGCATCCGCTCGACCGGCTCCTCCGCTGGGCCGGCCGTGGACCCTACCCCGGCTACCCAAGCGAGGTCATCGAGCTCGCGGCAATCCCGCTGATCTGGCTCCTCGCGTCTCCCAATCGGTTCGCACGTGACGACGCCACGAAAGGCTTGGTCACCCTGCTCCGAAATGACCTTGACGCCTTACGGCGACTGATAGATCGGTTCACCCCAGTCGACGACGTGTACGTGAGTGAGCGGCTTGCGGCGGTCTGCTACGGAGCGCTGCTTCGCAGCGATCCTGAAACCGCCAACCGCGAGCAGGTCTTCGCGCTGTTGCATGCTCTGGTCGGACTCCTAGAGGCCGCACCTTTCCCAAATCTGCTGTTGCGTGACCACGTGGCCGGGTTCGCGCGGTTCTGCGAAGAGCATCTCGGCCTCGCGGACTCCGGTCTACTCGACCGTGCGCTACCGCCCTACGGCTCGAGGCCTCCGAAGGTGCCCCGGAAGCAGCAGTGGCTGGAGCAAACGTACCCACGTGGCACCAGTCGTGAAGATCCGCAGTACAGCGCGCTGCACGGTTCTGTGTTCGGGCTTTTCGCGGACTTCGGACGCTACGTCATCAATACGCGCGTAGACGACTTCCTGAACCAAAGGCTCTCCGATCCACCCGCGGATCCGGAGTTCGCAACCGCCGATGACCGAGTGGTCGTCAACAACCGAAAGTGGCGCAGGTTCGAGCACTCGCTAACGGCTGAGCAGCTCGCGCGCTTGGACGAGGCTGCGGAGGACCGTCACGCTGTCGGTGCCGCATTGGACGATCTGACTCCGGAGCAGTTTCGGCTCCTCCTCGCAGCATTTGCCGTTCGCTCGCACGACCGCAACCGGCCACAGACCTATCCGGGCGAACGTGCCGAGCGGTTTGTCTTTCAGCGATGCGTGGAACTTGGGTGGACCCCGGAACGATTCGGCGCTTTCGACATCCTGGTCGGCCGGTCGAGTTCCGGACGCGAGGCACGGAAGCCGGAGCGCTTCGGCAAGAAGTACCAGTGGATCGCCTTATTCGAGCTCCTGGGGAGACTCGCCGACACGCATGTCTTTACCGGCTCCGGTTGGGGCGGCGGCGAGCCTATTGAGTACGAGGGTGCGTGGCAGCTTGCTGCTCGCGACATCGATCCGAGCATCCCCATAGGCCGCGTTACCGTCGGCCCGGCCGACGAACGCCGACGGCGTCCGCCGTTTGTGCAAGATCCGCCCGCAGCGTGGTGGGTGCCGCCCGGTCCCGAGTTCGACGCGGCTACCCGCGAGTCAGGCGACTGGGCGCACCGCACTGACGACCTCCCCGACGTAGCGGGCCTATTCCTCCGCACCGATCCAGGTGGCACTCGATGGATCGTTCTTGACGGGCGGCTGGAGTACGAGGACGACCCGCGCGAGAGCGGCCAGTTGGAGCGACGTGGCCAACCTCGGCGCGACCTCGGGCTGCCGCTTCACAGCGCGCTTGCTCGCCGCAGCGATCTCCCGGCTGTTGAGGGGTGGTTCGTCGCGCAGCCCGACGTTCTCCGGTCACTCCCCGGTTGGGACGAGCAGGCACACGGCGACGGATACCTCGGGGAAATGCCGTGGGCGCGTGCGGCGAAGTACGCGCGCGCCGAATGGCGAACCGAGGAGTTTCGGCGGCGCGAACCCGCGCTCCCTGCCGAGGTCATCGCCCCGGCGGCGAGCTGGCATTGGAGCGACGATCACGACTGTTCACTTGATGATCCGCTCAATCTGACCCTCCCAAGCTCCTACGTGGCTGGACTTGACACGGTGCGCTGGGACGGCGACACGCTCAACTGGCTGGCTGGTGGAGAAGCCGTAGTCACGTTCCGGGAAACCGACGAGGGATGGGATCGGGACTGGGCGTTGCTTGCGCGCGAAGACTGGCTCCTCAGGCTGCTGGACACGCACGGTCTAGTTCTCATCTGCGGCGCTTATGCGGAGCGCCGCGTCTTGCCGCCGGAGCCGGGCGTGGGGGAGCCGCTTGGGTGGATCGACCTCGGCGCGGGCGGCTTGCTCGCCAACGGAAAGTGGCGCTTTCGAGGTTGGAACGTCATCTGGGACCGTCGGAGCGGACGCGACCCTGATTGACCATCTGTCCTAGCGTTGAATCGTCTGCCGGATGGTCGGCGGCAGTGGGGGAAGCTGGGGCGCCGGCTGCGGCGAGTGCCTCAAAGGTCTCAGGCGGCAGCAAGCGCCGCGCCGCCAGCATCAGGCGGACTAACCAGATGGGCTGACCTGGTTCGTCCGCCGTGTTGGCGAGTTCGGCGATGGATCCGAGTCCGCCGATGTCACGGCCAAACTCCGCTTCCAGTGCATCGGCCGCAGGTGCGATGAACCTGGAGAAGGCTCGGGCTGCATCGCGAGCGTCATCTAACTCCACGTCAGAGGCGTGGCGGATCAGACCGCCCAGGTCCAGAAGATCGAAGAGACCCGCGGCGCGCATTTCGTAAAGCTCGCGCTGGACGTCAGGCGCTTCGGAAAGCCAGGGCGGATCGGTTCCGAGCCGGTCTCGTTGCGCCCGCTCGATTCCGGTGCCACGGCTAACCAGTTCCGCGACGGACGGCTCTGGCACTGGCAACCCGACGTCTTGCGTCTCCCATTCTGGCTCAACGCCGAGCCCCACGAGAAAGAACGTGTGCATGACGGTGCGGGTGTCGGCCCGATTCCGAAGGCGCCGCCCCACGAGCCCTAACCCGCCAGCGTTTGCGGCCTCGCGCTCGGCTACCTCGATGAGCGCGTCAGCAGCCTCATACGGATCCTGGTGGCACCGGGTGATCTCTTGCGCGTGATGCGAAAGCCGTTCGAGGGGCGCGCACAAGGCCTCACGCAGGGCGCTCCTATCGACCCACGAACCATCCCACCAGAGCCCGATCAGGAGCTCGGCAGTTCGACGTCTCTTTTGACGCCGACGCCAAATCTCCACCACTTGGTCAACCGTCCAAGCTGGATACAGGGAGCGCGAGCCGGAAAGGCCGTCCTCATGCTGCCAGTCTGGTCTCGGAAGGAGTCCGTCTTGGCGCCACCGCTTTAGCTGCCGCCTGGTTACTTCCGCGCCCTGCGCGCGAGCGGCGTTGAGGATCTCGTCACCGGTCATCGCCAGGTCTTTCACAGCCGGTCGGACCATACGAGTCGGCGCGTTCCGGGGGCAGGGGTCCGCGAAAGCTCCGGTCGTGCTGGGAGGGCGCTTGCTGTTCTTGGTCCCCACAAGGTCTGATCTCAAGGAGGTGATCGCGTGCCTGTTATGGCACTCGGAGTGGCACTAGCAATGCTCGCAATCGGCGCCCGGCTACTCGCCGCCGCCGCGGCCGAGTTGGGCCTCCCGCGCGCCCTGGTCTCAGTGCTCGAGGCTCTCGCGGTTCAGTGAGGAGAGGCCCGGCCTTGCCGGGCTTCTCCGATTCGTAGATCGGGCCTCTCCGATCCTAGAAAGCAGTCGGAAACGTAGCGCCCCGCAGTCGAAGCTCGGGTCGGCCCGTCAAGGACGTGGGATGCTTGCCAGCATGTGGCAACCAGGGACCTGGAGCGACATCACAGCACTCCTCGGCCATCAGGGCGAGTCGGCGTCCCTCGACTTCAAGGCATCGTTCGGTTCGAACAACGAACTCGCGAAGGACATCGCGGCGATGACCGTCGCGGGCGGGGTACTGCTCGTCGGCGTCGATGAGGATTCCGACGGCTTTGCCAGTGCTCTCACCCCGGTTGACCTCACGGGTCAGGAGGAGCGGGTTCGCCAAATCGCGAACTCGCTGATAACCCCGCCGCCCGCCTTTGACATCGCGGCGATCCGTGAGCAGCCCGGCACCACTCAGGGAGTGATTGCGGTGATCGTGCCGCCATCCCCATTCGCACCGCACCAGACCAACGGCCGCTATCCGACGCGCGACGGCACGACGACCAGGAACCTGACAGATGCGGAGGTCGCACTGCTCCACCGTCGCCGCGCGGAGGCGACCAGCCCGCCGACTGCTGGTGAGATGATCCGTCTGGTCGATGCGCTCCCTGGACTCGTGTTCGAGCGCCGCACCAGCGTTTACGCGGGCTACGGTCAGCTGTCTGTCGCGGTCACTCCGGCGATGCCGGATTTCGAGCACCCAGCCCGCGTCAATCTTGGCCAGCCATTGAAGGACGCACTTGGGCGAGCTGGCGCACGTACCACGCCTCGCCTCGCTTCGCCGATCCGCCCACGATTCTGGGACGCCATTGCGGATTGGCGCATCGACGGAACAGCCGGGTGGGTTGCAGGCTATGCAGGCGCCTCGATCGAGCAACTCAGTCGCGCGCCGAGTCACGCCGCAGCCGTTCTCTACCCCGCACAGATGGTGATGCAAGTGACATTTCCGACTTCCGTCATTGATGACCACGGTCATGTCGCCTACACGTGCGCGTTCGAGCACCGAGTCGCGATCGAGCTGATCGCGATGCTCGCGCTCGCCGGCGAGTTTTTCGCCGCGACCGACACGGCCGGCTTGGTCAACTGTGCGCTCCAACTTGCCGGGTTCGAAGGAACAGTGGCCCACCACGCCACACACGCCGAATCACGCGTGGACGCAACGCATCTTCCGACGGCGAGCCACGGGCTGACCGATGGCTACCAGGTCGCCGCGCTGTCGCTCCGCGACGAGCCGGAGGCTCTCGCTCAGCAGTTCCTTGAGCGCTGGCTGATCGGCTTCTACGAAGGAGCCCCTCTCCTTGGCCGGCTAATCGGCTGACACAACGTCGAGCCCCGTGCTCGAGAGGACGAGAAGTTCCGAGCGCCCGTCGGACACGCCGCGGCCGGAGGCCCGCCGCGGCCTGCACTGATGCCGCAGCAGAGGCCGCGGCCACGAGCGCCATCCGCTCGCGTGCGACGCCGCCAGCACGCAGAAGCGCTGCCGCCTCGGCGATGTGCTCAAGGTGCACGACAAGGCGGCTGAGGTCGCCTCCGGCGATTCCGGTGGTGGGTGGAAAGGAAAACTTCATCGGCGCGCCTGCATGGTCGCGGATCGCTTCCCGCCGGGGACACGCCTGCGCGTCTTCTGCCGAGTTCGTCTAGTCCGTAAGGCTTCGGATGAGGAAGACGGCGGCATGTAGCGCGGCCTGGACGATCTGCTCGTCGGCCGGCCTTGGGCCGTGGGCATCGGCATACGCGTTTCGGTAGGTGCCCAATACCTCGGACGTCCCGCCAACCGCACGGTCCTGGGCTTTCCACGCGCGAGTGCGCTCCTCGACATCCATTCCGGCGAGCGACGCCTTGAACGCGGCCTTCCGCGTGCGATGAGCCCGGATCGTGCGCTCTTGGAAGGCGGTTCTCTTGTGTCCGGGGATGTCCTCGTGCTCGTAGATCTCGCCCGTCAGCGTGTCGATTACGCCGACGATCGACGTGAGCGCTCCGTCGAGATCTCCCTCGCGATAACGGCGAAGCGCTTTCCTCAGCCCTTTCTGCGCAGTGTCGGGGAGGGAGTCGGGGACGATGTCGAGTCCCAGTCGGATGGGAACTGGCTCGTCTTCGACGAGGGTCCAGCCCCGGCGTTCGAGCAGTTCTTCGAGACGTTCTGCGTGCTCGGGGTTCCGCCGCAGGATCTCGGTGATCATGTGCGCGACTACGCGGTCTTGAGTGGCAGGCTTGAGTTCATTGAAGAGGCCGTCGATCGCGTCGGCGAGTTCAGCTTTCGACGTGCTGCGACCGGAGGAGCGCTGGCGGAGCCCACTCAGCTTTTCCGTGGCAAGCCCCGCCGCGCCGGCGAGAGTTTTGATGTCCCCGAACGAGAACGAGAGAAGTGGCTCGCGGAGCGCGGGCCAAACGGTCGCGATTCGTGCGTCGTCCTTAGGCACGACGGAGAGGATCGCGCATTTCGGCGGGCAGTATGCGGCCCTCCGCCAGGTACCACTTCCGGTACCAACCTCGGCGAGACTCACCTCAAGCCAGGCGAACTGAACCCGCCTGGACTCGCCGAATCCGTCCACTACAACGGCCTAAGCCACCTTGTGGTCCAGGCGGTCGCGGGTTCAAGTCCCGTCGCTCACCTTTCGCCCGATTCCTTCCCTGCGCGATCGCCACGTCGTGACGCGCGAGCGCCGCGAAGATCCGCTCCGGCCGAAAATTGCCCGTCTCGCCGGGCGCGCCCGTCAAGACCTCGGGCGTTGAAGCTCGGATGCAAACCGCGACAGCCGGAAGCCTGTGCGGAGTCGTTCGGCGATCGTCAGCGCGCGGGTCTGTGCCCGTGCAACGCGGTGAGGATCGTCGTGTCGGACATCGCACGGCCGCATGCGCAAATGATGGCGGATGCCTCACTCGGCATCGGACCGCGAACCGCCAGCACGCAATCAAGCGGTTTCGACCGTGATCCGCCGGGAGGCGATACCGCTATCAGGTTCTTGCGGTGAACCAGGTGGGACGCAGCCAGGCTGCGCTGGTGTTCCACACCATCGACAACCTGCCGCCGACGACCGCGTTCACGGCCGGCCCGTCAGCGAAGACGCGCGACCGCACCCCTACCTTCAGGTTCAAGTCGTCGGAGTTACGGTCGACGTTCGAGTGCAAGCTCGACCGAGGGACGTTCAAGCGCTGCAGCTCCCCGAGGACGACCGCGAAGCTCACCTTCGGCAAGCACGTCTTCAGGGTGCGCGCAACGGACCGGGCGGGGAACACCGATCGAACCCCCGCGGTCCGGGTCTTCACGGTAGTTCGCCGGAAACCTCGAATCCTCGGTGCATCAAAGGTCACGGTCCCGGCTTCGCGGCGACCACCCTCGAGCGCCCGATGACCTGTCCCGAGCGGTCGAGCGCCTCGACCTGCACGAGCTTTGCGGCGCCGCCGAGCGGGATCGCGGTCTCGAAGTCGGTCCGGGCGACCGTCGCCCCCGTCTTCAGAGAGTCGGCCGAAGTCCCGCTCCGCACGCGCCAGCGGGCGACCTCGGTGGCGCCGTTCCAGCTCGCGTAGACGGTCGTCGCTCCCGCGGCGGTCGTCGCCGCCGCGGCGGGACTATCGGTCGGCTGGCCCTTCCACGTCTGGCGGTAGGCCCGGTAGGTGCTGCTCTTGGGCGAGAGCAGGCTCTCGTCGAACAGCAGCTCCCCGTCCGACCCGAACTCCGAGAAGCGCGGGTTCTTCCCTCCCCATCCCAGGAAGGCGTGCCCGTCGGGCAGGAGCTGCATGTTGCCCTTGCTCGGGCTCTCGAGGCCCTCCGGGTGCGTGTACGAGCGAACCAGCGTCGCCCGCTTGGCGCCCTTGTCGACGCGGATCACGAGGCCGCTGGTCTCGGCCGGGTTGCGGTCTCCCGCGAGCGAATTGTTGTTGAAGACGCTCAGCTCGTCCTTCCCGTGCCACTCGGCGTCGTGCTGCCAGTGGAAGTCCGCCCCGGGGCCGATGGCGAACGTGCTGTGCTTGCCGCCGAGGCGCCAGACGATCCGCCCGTTCTTCCGGTCGATGGCGTACACGGTGTGGGTGTCGCGGGAGGACACGAGCAGGTTGCCGTCCGGCAGCTCGTCGATCGAGTTGGCGTGGAAGTAGTCGTAGAGCTTGTCCTTCGGGGCCCGGCGGTAGGAGTCCGTGATCGGGACGTGGTCGAGCGAGTGCCACTCGAAGAGGACCACTCCGGTCTTGACGTCGACCTCCTGCACGACGCAGTCCCACACGAGCCCGTCGCGCGGGCCCCCGACGCCGCTGAGGTCGGCCGTGACCGGGTTGTAGGCGTCGATCAGCGCGGTGCCGCGGTCGGTGAGCACGAACTCGTGCAGGTCCTGGTCGTAGCCGTTGCCAGTGCGGACGCGCGCGACGGGGCGGTAGGCGGTGTCGTAGATCAGCCCCTCGCCCCGTCCGACCCCGGTCGCCTGCTCGCCCTGGAACCAGGTCAGAACCGGCTTGCCCTGGTAGCGCTGGACGCGGAAGTTGTAGGCCTGCAGAGCTCCCGGCATCGGCCGGAACCAGACGAGCCGGCCGTCCGGGTCCAGGATCGTCGGCCCGCCCTGGCTCCCCGGCCCCTTCGGCGCCAAGAAGATGTGTCCCTCGGTCGCCTCAGTACTCGCGACGTTGACCTTCAGCGCGCTCGGCTGCAGGTCGGGCCGCGAGCGGAACCGTGCGACGCCGATGCGCTTGCGGCCCGTCTGCTGCGCGGGCAGGGCGACCTCGGCCGGTGCGGTGACGGTGAACCGCGAGACGACCTTCCCGCGCACCCGCACCGTCACCCGCTCGTGGTCGGCGAGCGGCTTGTCGGGCACGAAGCTCGCGCCCCGGCCGTCGGAGTGCGACCTGAGCCTCCCGTCGTGATCCCCGCTCTTCGATCCCTTGACCTCCACGCCGCCATCGAGCTCGCGCGGGGTGGCGTCGCGGATCGTGACCTGCGTCTTCGGAGAGGCCATCTTCGTGCCGTCGGCCGGGAAGACGCTGACGGGGTGCTTCAGCGGAGGCTTGGTCTCCTCGCCGCTGCAGCCGGCGAAAAAGGCCGCAGCGAGCACGAAAGGGAGGACCGCTCGGGGGGCGCTCATCGGCCGCGAGGGTATCCGCTTTGGTAGGTTCGGCCGGGTGCGCAGGATCGTGCCCATGGTGGTCGTCGTAGGCCTGGCCGTCGCCGGCTGCGGAGACTCGTCCAAGGACGACGGCGGCGGGGCGAAGGCGCCCGCCGGCTCGACGGTGGGCGCGATGGAGGTCGTCGGATACGGGAAGGTGCTCGCGGTTTCAGGGAAGCCGCTGTACGTCCACAGCTCGGACCCGCCCGGGGGCAGCAAGTGCACGGGTGCGTGCGCGTCCACCTGGCCGCCGTTCACGACCAAGGGCGATCCCGGGGCGGAGTCGGGAGTCGACGCGTCGCTGCTGTCGACCTTCAAGCGCTCCGACGGCACCACTCAGGTGCTCTACGACAAGCATGCCCTCTACAAGCACACGGGGAGAGGCCTCGTGTCGGGGGCGGGCGTAAAGTCCGAGGGGGGCACGTGGTACCTGGTGTCCCCTGAGGGCAAGCCGATCAAGTCGACCAAGCGCGGCGACTACTAGCGTCACGGCGGCCCGGCGAAGGGTCGCGAAGCCGGGGGAGGGGCGCGAGCGTTATGACCACCGTGGGAACCACCGAGCAGAATTCCGTCGCGGAACCGAGGGCCACGCGCAAGCAGCTCGTGCTGGCCGTGTGCTGCGTCTCGCAGTTCATGGTCATCCTCGACCTGTCGATCGTCAACGTCGCGCTGCCCAACATCCAGGAGGGGCTGCGCTTCTCCTCGGCCGACCTCCAGTGGGTCGTCAACGCGTACGCGATCATCTTTGCCGGCTTCCTGATGCTCGCCGGCCGCGCCGCCGACCTGTTCGGCCAGCGGCGGACGTTCGCGCTCGCGCTGTTCATCTTCTCGCTCGCGTCGCTGATCGGGGGCATCGCCCCGACGAGCGGCGTCCTGATCTTCGCGCGCGGGCTCCAGGGGCTCGGTGGCGCCGGCATGGCCGCCTGCTCGCTCGCGATCATCACCTCGACGTTCGCCGCCGGCCCGGAGCGGCACCGCGCGATCGCCCTATGGGGCGCCATGAACGGGGCGGGCGGCGCCGCCGGCGTCCTGTTCGGCGGCGTCATCACCGACGTACTCTCCTGGCGCTGGGTCCTCTTGATCAACGTGCCGATCGGCCTCGCCGCCGCCGCGGTGGCCGCGGCCGTCGTCGTCGAGCGCCGCGGGCAGGAGCGCCGCACGTTCGACCTGCTCGGTGCGCTCGTCCTCACCTCCGGACTGCTGATCGTGACCTACGGCGGCGTGACCGCCGGCTCGGACGGCTGGGGATCGGCCTCCGCGCTCGTCCCGCTCGTGGTTGGAAACGTCGTGCTGGCGCTGTTCGGGTTCGTCGAGAGCCGCGCCAAGGCTCCGCTCGTGCCGCCGAAGTCCCTCACGCCCGCGCTGAAGCTGGTCAACGGCATCGTCGTCCTGTTCAGCGCGGCGATCTTCCCTATGTGGTTCGTCAGCTCGCTGTACCTCCAGCAGGTGCTCGACCTCTCGCCGCTCGAGACGGGCCTCGTGTTCCTGCCGATGGCGCTGGTGATCTTCGCCTGCGCCTCGCAGGCCGGGAAGCTGGCGATGCGCGTCGGGGTACGACTGGTGCTCGGCGGAGGCCTGATCCTGATGGCGGTCGGAATGGCGCTCCTGGCGAGGGCCGGCTCTGGCGGCAGCGCCGTGCAGTACGTGATGCTCCCCGGCGTGCTGACCGCGATGGGGATCGGGTTCTCGATCGTCCCGTCGACGATCGCCGCCACCCAGAGCGCAGGCCCCGAGCAGGCGGGGCTCGCGTCGGGCTTCGTCAACACCGCCCGGCAGGCGGGCGGCGGGCTCGGGCTGGCGATCCTGATCTCGATCGCCACACAGCTCACGGCCCATCGGATCGGCGACGGCCAGCCCGTGGAAGACGCCCTGACCCACGGCTTCCAGATCGCCTACCTGCTCTGCGCCGGCCTCGCGGCGGTCGCGGCGTTGCTCAGCTTCGCGTTCCTGCCCCGCGCGCCCGCTGCCGAGAGCGCGGCGGCGCGACGGCGGGTCGTCCTGGGCGCGACCGCGATCCTGGCGGTGTTCCTGGCGGTCGACCTCGGGGTGCCGCGCACCCACGCGGCGCCGATCGGCGACTACACCCTGAAGGGCGCGATGAGGTTCGTCTCGGCGCCCGACCTGCACCCGCCCAAGCTCCAGCTGCAGCTCCCGGCGCCGAAGGGCCACCCCCTGCCGGGGCACATCATGGTCGCGAACTTCTACGACATCAACAAGCCGAAGATGGTGGGGCAGAGCGGCCCGCTGATGCTCGACGGCAACCTCGAGCCCATCTGGTTCCGGCCGGTTACCAAGGACCAGGTCGCGGCCAATCTCCACGCCCAGACCTACGACGGCAAGCCGGTGCTCACCTGGTGGCAGGGCGTGGTCACGGGGACCGGCCTTATCGACAGCGGCGAGTTCGTCGTCGTGGACGACCGCTACCGGCCGGTCGCGAAGCTCGAGGGCAAGGACGGCTGGGACCTCACGCTCCATTCGATGGTGATCCAAGGCCACTTCGCGTGGGTCACCGCGAACAAGAACATCCGGAAGAACCTGTCCCGGTACGGCGGCGTGAGCAGCGGCGTGTACATCGACTCGGCGGTGCAGAAGTACGACCTCCGGACGGGCCGGCTCGTGTACAACTGGCGCGCGTCCGACCACATCCCGATCTCGAGCGGGGAGACGCAGCCACCGCCCAACGGCTATCCGTGGGACGCCTACCACATCAACTCGATCGCCCTGGCGCCGGGCGGCCGCGTCCTGGTCTCCATGCGCAACACGTGGGCCGGCTACCTGATCGACACCCGGAGCGGGCGGATCGTCTGGGAGCTCGGTGGCAGGAACTCGAGCTTCGACATTCCGTCCAAGGCGAAATTCAGCTGGCAGCACGACATCGAGATGAAGTCCAATTCGGTGGTCTCGCTGTTCGACAACCACTGCTGCGAGATCACCGGAGCCGGCGAGTACCTACCTGCGAAGTCGCCGTCCCGGGGGCTGGAGCTGCGGCTCGATCCCGCCCGGCACACGGCGACCCCGGTGACCGAGTACACGCACGGCACGACGTTCCACTCGCAGTACATGGGGAACGTGGAGCACCTGTCGAACGGCGACGTGTTCGTGGGCTGGGGTCAGGTGCCGTACATCTCCGCGTACACGAAGGACGGCAAGCCGCTCTTCGACGGCGCGTTCCCCGAGCCGAACATGAGCTACCGCGCGTATGTGCAGCGCTGGGTCGGACGGCCGCTGGATCGCCCCCGCGGGGCCGCGCGTGTGCAGGGTGGCCGGACGACGGTCTACGCCAGCTGGAACGGCGCGACAGAGGTCGATTCTTGGCGCGTACTGGCGCCGTCGAAGGTCGCCGCCCACAAGAGGACCGGCTTCGAGACCGCCATCCGCGTGAACCGGAGCCTCGGCCAGGTGCGGATCCAAGCGCTCGACGCCTCCGGCCACGTGATCGGAACCTCGAGCCCGTTCCGCAGCCAACCGCAGAACTGAGCGCTACTCCGTCAGACTTCGATCCATGCCGCTTCCATCGACTCCGGCCGGGCGCGGCCTGCTCGTCGCACGAACGGCCCTCGGGGTCTCCTCGCTACTCGCCCCGCGTCTGGCGGGCCGGGCGTTCTTCCTCGATCCGGAGGACAACCCGCAGCTGCCGGTCATCGGCCGGATGTGGGGAATCCGCAACCTCGCGCTCGCGGCGGGAATGTACGGCGCCACAGGCCAGAGCCGCGCGCAGTGGTGGCGGCTGCAGCCGGCCATCGACGCGCTCGACTTCGCGGTCATCGTCGCGGAGTGGCGCCGTGGGGCCGTCCCGGGGCCGGCCGCCGGGCTGATGGCGGGCACGGCGCTCATCGCCACGGCAGCCGGGTCGGTGTCGGTCGGGGCCGAGGCGAGCTAGCCGCTCCGCGACCGTAGGGCCGCGGCCGTGTTGAAGCGTCCGATGCTGCGTCGCGCCATCGTGCTCGCCGGCCTTGCCGCGGTCGCCTTCGGCGCCGCACCCGCGGACGGCAACTGGCACGCCGTCGCCACCACGCTGCCGCCGAAGTGGCGGCTGCTCCAGACGGCCCGCGCGGGCGAGCCCTACTACGGCGGGTTCGACCAGGCCTGCTACGGCGGGCCGCCGGCGAGCGACGTCGACGAGGAGTACGACTGCGAGAGCAACTCGCTCACGGTCTACACCCTTCCGGACGCGCGGAGCGAGGGCGCCTACGACAACTGGGACGGCGGCGCCCACGAGGTGACGATCAACGGCCGCCCCGCTCGCTGGCACTGGCTTACGGACGACGGCTCGAGGTACGCGCGCGAGCTCGTGTGGAGCCCGCGCACGCACCTGCGGGTCAGCGTGTGGGCGAGCGCGCAGCTCGGCCTGGGCCTCCACGACCTGCTTGCGGTCGGGCGCGGGGTGAAGGGGATCCGCGAGCGCCCGTGGAAGCGGCTCCTGCGGCAGACGAGCGCGGGGGCGCAGGCCGGCCGGATCGAGCCCGGGATGACCCGCGTCGAGGCGATCACCGGGACGGTCGACGGCGACCGCTGGCGGCTCGACGTCCTGATCCCGCCTGGCTACCCGCTCAGCCGCAACGACCTCCGCCCCGCGTGCACCGAGCTGACCTTCCGAGGCGAGATCGGCCACGGCGAGGGCTGCCGCGGCTACGTCGCCGAGGTCGCCGGTCGGCTGTTCGCGTTCGGCCCCGTGAGGCGGTCGTGGACACGCGTGAAGATCTACTCGGACCGCCACAGGCGCAGGATCGCGGAGCGCCGCACGCACCTGGTGTCGGGCTGGGACCGCGACCGCTTCTTCGCGCTTGCGCTGCCGCGCGACTTCTGCACGGGCTATGTGGACAGCCCCGACGACAAGCACTACTACGGCCCGAACCTGATCCCGCCCGATCAGCAGGACGGGCCCCCCGACTGCAACGACCCTTCGTGAGAAGAGCGACCGCGCTCGCCGCGGCCCTCGCGCTCCTGGGAGCCGCATACGAAGCATCGGCGCAGAAGCGCGACGAGCCGATCAGCGTCGGCTACAGGGACCAGGTGTTCGTCGTAGCGAGGGACGGCGGCGCGCGCCGGCTGACCGGTCCGCCCGGGTGGCACAACGGGATCGCGTGGGCGCCGCGCGGGCACCGGATGGCGATGCTCGCCCGCTACACCCGGATCCAGGTGCGCGACATGAGCGGGGACGTGCAGCACGAGATCCGCGGCGGATCCCGCTTCACGTACCCGCCCGAGTGGTCGCCCGACGCGCGCAGGCTGGCGTTCGTCGCCGACCCCCAGCGGGACAACCGGGGCAGGCTGGTGACGATCCGGCCCGACGGAAGCGACCGGCGGGTCGTCGCGACGCGTGTCGCCGACGTCGCGTGGTCACGCGACGGCGAGACGATCTACTACCTCCACTACGACGCCGGGTCGATCACGAGCATCTGGTCGGTGCCGAGTCGTGGCGGGTCCCCGCGGCTCATCGTCCCGAACGTCACCTCCGGCCCGCAGGTCTCGCCCGACGGCCACTGGATCCTGTTCGGTCGCGCCGAGGGAGACGACGGCGTGGGGCTCTGGGTCGCCCGAACCGACGGGAGCGGCCGCGAGAGCAGGGTGATCGCTCCGCGCGACCTCCGCCACGGCCCATACCGCTGGGCGCCGAGCGGCACGGCGATCTACGGCGGCAAGACGCGCCACAAGCGAGTGATCGTCACCTCCCTGTCGGGCAAGCGCCGATCCCTCGGAGCCAGCTTCTTCAGCCAGGTCTACGAATGGTCGCCCGACGGGGATCGGCTTGCGTGGGTCCAGGAGAGGTACGGGATCACGAGGCTCTGGTCGGCGCGAACGGACGGCACCGACCGGCGCGTCCTGGCCCGGTTCACCGACCGGACCGGCCTCACCGAGGTCGACGAGCTCGAATGGTCGCCCGACAGCCGGCGTCTGGCCGTCGTGCCGTATCGGCACAGTGGTGACTGATGCCGGGACTCAGGCGCGTCAACGAGGAGCAAGCCGATCTCGTCACGGAGCTCTTCGCGCTCGCCTTGCATGACGATCCCACGTGGAGCTGGGCCTTCCCGGATCCCGAGCGGCGCCTGGAGCACCATCGTGCTTGGTGGGGCCTGTACGTGCGGAGCGCCGTCCCACGCGGATGCGCCTGGATGACGGACGACGGCGGTGCGGCGGCGCTCTGGATTCCCCCCGGCGAGCCCGAGCTCACCGACGAGGACGAGGCGAGGGTCGAGCCGATGCTGCGAGACCTGGTCGGCCCGCAAGCCGACGACGTCCTGGAGCTCCTCGAGAGGTTCGAGTCGAACCATCCCCGTGCTCGGCCGCACCACTACCTGAGCCTCCTCGGCACTCACCCCGATCACCGCGGTCACGGCAAGGGGATGGGTCTTGTCGCCGCGAGCCTCGCCCAGTTCGACGAGGAAGGCCTCCCCGCCTATCTGGAGTCGAGCAATCGCGCGAACGACCACCGGTACGAGCGGCTCGGCTTCGTCCAGGTTGGGGAGTTCGCCGCGCCGGGCGGCGCTCCGACCGTGGGTTGCATGTGGCGTGAGCCGCCTACGGCTCGAGGATCGGGGACGGCCTGAACCCCTTGACGATCGGATAGATCCCGAGCGACAGCTCCCACATGAACTCAGGCGCTGTCGCGATGGCCTGGACGGCGCCGCCCTTCTCGATCACGTCGAGCACCACCAGCATCCCCGTGATGCAGATGAGCGGGCCCGCGACGAGCCCCAGGATCGCCAGGCCGCGCGGCATGAGCCCAGAGGCGTACATCAGATAGCCCAGGATCAACCCGTTCCCGACGCCGACGACGAAGCCGGGACCGAGCACGAACGTCCAGTCGCGGACCGCGACGAGCGATCTCGCGTCTCCGAGCAGCGAGCTGGAGCCATCCTCGCCGTACTTCTTGCGCAGCGTCACGACCCCGAGCAGGCAGACGATGCCGATGGCGATGAACGTGCACTCGGCGAGCCGCGCGGCCACGTATGAGATCGAGAGGACCTCGAACCGGCGCCTGAAGATCGGATAGATCACCACGGCGGTGCCGATGTTCGCGACGATGAGAAGGACCTCGAAGAAGAGGCCGATGCGCACCCGCGTGTCGTCCGCGGGGCCGGCCATGAAGTCCGCCGGGTGCAGCACGGGGTCGTAGAGGAGCACTCCCCCGATCGAGAAGACGAACGTGGCGAGGTAGAGCACGCCGAAGATGACGCTTGTTCTTCTGGCGGCGCCCACGGGGGCCGCCCCGCCATCGCCCCGCTGCCTCACGGCGCCCGGTTGATCCGCGCGACCGCGTTGCTCCCCAGCGAGGCCGCGTAGACGCTCTTGCCGTCGGCGCTCACGGCGACGGCGAGCGGACTGAAGAGCGCGTGGCCGTCGGCGCAGGGACCGGATCCGGTCTCGCTGATGCAGCCGGCCGCGCCGGTGGCTTGGGTGAGCCCGCCGCTGGACGGGTTGCGATTGAGGCGTGTGACGGCGTCGCTCTTATGCGAGGCGGCGTAGATGTTCCTGCCGTCCGGGCTCAGCGACAACCACAGCGGGCCGACCAGGGCATGGCCGTCGGCGCATGGCCCCGCGCCCGTCTCGCTGATGCAGCCGGCGGCGCCGGCGGGCTGAGCGATCGCGCCCGTGGTCCTGTTGCGGTTGAAGCGAGCCACCGCGTCCCCGGTGTTCGCCGCGACGTAGACGTGGTTCCCATCGCGGCTGACCACGACAGACACCGCGCCGGTGAGCGCACGGCCGTTGACGCACGGCCCCGCGCCTGTCTCGCTGATGCAGCCGGCGGCGCCCGCCGGTTGCGTGATCGCGCCTGTCGTCGTGTTGCGCTTGAGGCGCAGGACGGCGTTGTTGACGAACGAGGCGACGTAGACGCTCTTCCCGTCGCGGCTGACCGTCACGGAGTCCGCGCCGTCCTTCAGCCCATGGCCGTCGGCGCAGGGCCCGGCCCCGGTCTCGCTGATGCAGCCGGCGGCGCCGGCGGGCTGGGTGATCGCGCCGGTGTTCGTGTTGCGCTTGAGACGCACGACGCCACCGAGCGACGTGACGTAGACGCTCTTCCCGTTGGGGCTCACCGTCACGGCGTCCGCGCCGGAGAGCGCATGGCCGTCGGCGCACGGGCCGGCCCCGGTCTCGCTGATGCAGCCGGCCGCGCCCGCGGGCTGGGTGATCGCCCCCGTCGTGGTGTCGCGGTTGAAGCGCACCACCGCATTGCTCTTCTGCGCGACGGCGTAGACGCTCTTCCCGTCGGGGCTGACCGACAGCCCGAAGAGAACGGAGAGCGCATGGCCGTCGGCGCATGGCCCGGCGCCGGTCTCGCTGGTGCAGGCCGCGGCGCCGCCCTGTTCCGTGATCGCCCCGGTGCCCGTGTTGCGGTCGAGGCGCACGACCGTGCGATCCGAGGCGACGTAGACGTTCTTCCCATTGGGGCTCACGGCCGCGGTGTTCGCGCCCGAGAGCCCGTGGCCGTCGGCGCACGGTCCGGCCCCGGTCTCGCTTATGCAGCCAGCGTTGCCGGCGGGCTGGGTGAGGGCGCCGGCCACGGCGAGCGCAGCCGCGGTCAGCAGGAGCAGTGCGAGTCCGGTGATCGACAGCGCGGTCGCCTGCTTCCGTGCCAGTCGCCCGTAGAGCCCGTGCTCTCCCATGACCGTTCCTCCTCGGTTTCTGTTCTCGCTGATCAGGAAACGCCGCCTCCGACGTCCGCGGCCGCCATCGCCGCCAGCCGGTCGACGCCATCCGGTAGCGATCGCTCCACGGCCTTGCGGATGGGGCGCACGTATAGGAACGCCAGCGGGCCATCCAGCAGGGTGCGGTGTGTGATCCGGCTTCCCGACCCTCGGGGCTCGATGGCGTGCTCGAAGCGCAGCCGCGCTCCCGGCAGCTTGGTCTCGGACGCGAACAGGGCGTCGGGCTCGACGGCGACCAGCTCGAACTTTCCGGCTGGAAGCCCCGGCGGCTTGCTCTTGCCCTTCGTACCGACCTCGAACGCGCCGTCGATGGTCGACCACACGACTCCTCCGCGCGACCACTCCGACCAGCGCTCGACGTCCTCGTAGCGCTTCCAGACCGCGTGCGGATCTGCCGCTGACTCCGCACTGTGCTCGAAGCGCCAGGTCACGGCGCGAGCATACGCGTCGCGCCCTTCAGCTGGTTCCCGCCGAGATCGGTCACACGGTTGCCGGCCCGCACCCGCAACTTCCCGGAGGGCAGGCGGCCCTTCGCGACCAGCAGCACCTCGCGCGCGAACGGCACGACCTCGACCTTCACGACCTTGCCGTCCGCCTCGAGGCGAACGCTGCGCTCGCTCGCGCCGACCACCTCCTCCGAGAACCGCACATGGACGCCGTCGCCCTTCCGCGCGGGCTCCAGCAGACGCGGGACCTTGTGGTCATTGAGCGACGCGGGAACGACCTGGACGACGAGCTTTGCCGTGCCGGTCGCGCCGTCGCCGTCGCGGGCGCGCAGCGTGATGCGGTGCCGGCCGATCGACGGACGCACGAGCGTCGCCTCGGGGTCGCCTCCGGTTGAGCGCAGCCGCGGGCGCAGCCGAGGGCAGTGCGAGGGCCGCGGCCAGCGCGGCGATGGTGCAGCCGGCGTGTGCGTGACTACGCGAGTGGAACGTGGCAGCCCCCCCCCAGGACCAGTGGGTGGGTGCGAACCTACCTCCGCCGCCCTGCTCTTGGCAAGCGACCCGTTGACCACCCCACGCGCACGGGGTTAGGGTCGCGCGAACGATCCGACGAAAGGACGCCAGATGCTGGGAGCGGTACGCGCAAGGCTCACCTACGCGAACGTCGTCGCCTCGCTCGCGCTCTTCCTGGCGCTCGGCGGCATCGGCTGGGCGGCGACGACGCTGCCCAAGAACAGCGTCGGCTCGGCGCAGATCAAGCCGAACTCCGTGAGCGACACCGACCTCAAGGAGCTCGCCATCCCGAGCGTGGTGAGCTACGGCTCAAATCCCGTCCAGGTCGCGGACGGCGACGGCGAGAAGACGGTGATCAAGCGCTCGGTCAAGACCCGCCGGCTGAGCAACCAGCTGATCTACGGCCAGGTCGCCGTCAAGAACGACGGCGAGGCTCCAGTGGTCGTGAAGCTTCGCGGCGACGAGAACGGCGAGCCCGAGCCCCACGTGGCCACGCAGAGCGTGGCGCCGGGCGACACCGAGACGGTGCCGCTCAGCCTCCTGTGCAAGGGCATGCGGCCCGGGGTCAACACATACATCATCCAGGTCTCCGTCGGCAAGGGCAGCGTGACCGTTACCGACCGCTCGCTCATCGCCACGGCGTTCCCCTCCTAGGAGGGAATAGCGAAACGACTAGCGAAACTCGGCACGCCTACTCCGACAGTCCGGCGGCTTCGAGAGCTTCTGCACGGTCTTGGAACTCGTCCCGGCGAACGATCTGGTCATCGCGCAGGAGCGATACCGACCAACTTTGCATGGTGACCTCGACGCCGCTCTCCTTGCCCCGTCCTTTAAACGCCTCTCCGACGACGACGACATGGTCGCCCCTAGCCAGGAACTCCGTCGGTTCGGCCTGGAACGAGTCCCAGGTGTCCAGCCAGCCCTCGAAGTAAAGGCGCACCGCATCGAGCCCGTGGATCGCCACGGACTCTTCGAACGGCAGGTACTCCACGTCCTCGTGGAAGAACTCCATAATTCCGTCCACGTCGCCGCTGGTTACCGCGGAGTACAACAATCGCCAGCGCTCAGGGACCTCCTGCGACATCGCCCGCGCAGTATCTCGCAGCGAGGCGCGGCGGCTACGCCGCGAGCGGTACGGCGCGCGCCAGCGCGAGCGCGCAGGCGAGCTTGGCGAGGATCGTCAGGTCGGCGTGGAGCGCGACCCTTGCCCATGACCGCTCCGCCCTGGGGTATTTCCACCCACAGACCGAGGTACCGATGATCCACACGCGCTACCGATCCCGCACCACGACCGGCCTAGCGAGTTTCGCTAGACCCTCCTAGAGGGCGCGCCGGCTGGTCCCCGGCGTTGCTTCGTAGCCTGTAGGTCCGCCATGACCTACGTGATCGCCGGCAGCTGCATAAAGGACGACTCGTGCATCGAGGTCTGTCCCGTCGACTGCATCCACCCGAAGCCGGGGGACCCCGACTTCGAGACGGCCGAGCAGCTCTACATCGACCCCGCGGTCTGCATCGACTGCGACGCCTGCGTGGAGGCCTGCCCCGTGGACGCGATCTTCCCGGAGTCGTTCACCCCGGAGAAGTTCCTGTACGCGCTCGAGGTGAACGCCGAGTTCTTCGCCGAGAAGGGCACCGAGGAGCGCACGGCCGAGTACGGGACCGCCGAGCGCACGCCGGCCTGATCGTGGGCTCGGGACCGCGAATAGCGATCGTAGGCGCCGGGCCCGCGGGGGCCTTCGCCGCCGCGTCGCTGTGGCGCATGCGCCGTGACGCGCAGGTCGACCTTTTCGAGCGTCTGCCGACGCCCTGGGGCCTCCTTCGCGGCGGGGTGGCCCCCGACCACCAGGAGATCAAGCGCCTCGACGACACCTTCGACCGCGAGACGCTCGCGCGCGGGTGCCGCCTGTTCGGCAACGTCGAGGTCGGGGTGGACGTGACCCACGACGAGTTGATGGAGCACTACTCCGCGGTCATCTACGCCACCGGCGCGCAGACCGACAAGTCGCTCGGGATCCCCGGCGAGGACCTGCCCGGGAGCTGGCCCGCCACCGAGTTCGTGGCCTGGTACAACGGCCATCCGGACTACCGGACGCTCGAGTTCGACCTCTCGTCGCGCCGCGCGGTGGTGATCGGGAACGGCAACGTAGCGGCCGACGTCATCCGGATCCTGACCCGCAGCATCGCCGAGCTGGAGCGCACGGACGTCGCGGATCACGCGCTCGACGCCCTCCGGGAGAGCAAGATCGAGGAGGTCGTGGTCCTCGGTCGGCGCGGGCCCGCCCAGGCCGCGTTCACGAGCTCCGAGCTGCGCGAGCTGGGCCACCTCGACGGCGTCGAGCTGCGGGTGGACCCCGCCGAGGCCGAGCTCGACCCTCTCTCACGCGAGTGGCTGGCCGAGCAGGGCACGTTCACCGCGCGCAAGAACGTCCAGCTCCTGCGCGAGTTCGCCACCGAGCGCCCGGGCGCCGGCTCCCCGCGCCGGATAGTCCTGCGGTTCCTGGTCTCGCCGGTGGAGATCCGCGGGGACGGCCGGGTGGAGGCGGTGGACGTGCGCCGCAACGAGCTCAGCCGCTCCGACGACGGAACGCTCCGGGCGCGGACCGGGGAGGGGGAGGTGGAGACGATCGACTGCGGGCTCGTGCTGCGGTCGGTGGGCTACCGAGCCGTGCCGCTTCCGGGCGTTCCCTTCGACGAGCAGAGCTTCGTCCTCCCCAACGACCGCGGCCGGGTGCGCCGGCCCGAGGGCGACCCGCTGCCCGGCGTCTACGCCGTCGGTTGGATCAAGCGCGGCCCCACCGGGATCCTGGGCACGAACAAGCGCGACGCGGACGAGACGGTGAGCTGCCTCGTCGAGGACTTGGCCGCCGGGCGGCTGCCCGCGCCGGCGGATGCGGATCCGGCGCGGATCGAGGCGCTGCTCCGCGAGCGCAACCCGGAGCTGGTCACGGTCGACGGCTGGCGCACGATCGACGCCCACGAGCGCACGCGCGGCTCCGAGGCCTCGCGCCCGCGCGTGAAGCTCGCGTCCCGCGACGAGCTGCTGGCGGTCGCCGCGCAAGAAACCGACTAACGGTCGGTATTCTGCCGGGCGATGGGCCCGGCGATCCCCACCTCCGACCGCCGCGTCCCGCCGCTCGACGCCGCGGCGGGCTTCTCGGGACTGCTCTTCCTCGTCGGCTTCCTGATCCAGGGCAAGCCGCCCAGACCGGACGAACCCGTTACCGCCATCTCGGCGTACCTCGCCGACCACCGCGACGCGATCCTCGCGGGCGACCTCATGCTGGCGATGGCCGCCGCGCCGTTCTTCTGGTTCGCCGGAGTGCTCCGCGGCTACCTGGCCGAGGCGGGGGAGAGCCGCCTGTCGGCCGCGTCGGCGCTCGGCGTGTCCGTCGGCACCGGCATCGTCCTGGTCGCCGTTGCGGTCCAGGCCGGGCTCGTGCTCAACACGGCTGACGGGCCGCCCGAGCTGGTCCGGCTCGGCTTCGACACCTTCAACGCGTTGATCACGATCGCCGGCGGCTGCCTTGCGGCCGGGGTCGGCGCCGCCGCGGTCTCGGCGCTGCGCTCGGCGGCGCTTCCGCGCCGCCTGGCCCAGGCCGGTGTGATCACGGCCGTGCTCCAGATCGTGACGCTGCCCGGGCTCGTGGTCGAGCGCGGACCGTGGGCGGCCGGCGGCGCGGTGCCGCTGCTCGCGTTCGTCGCGCTGGTCGCGTGGTACACAGTCGTCACCACGCACCTCGTGCGCGGCGGCCGTCCGCGCGCAGCGACCTGAACCAGCCCGCTTGGACGCCTACTTCGACGACGACTCGCCGATTCGCCGCCTGCACGCCGACCGGGTCGTCGCGCTGTCCGGTCCGCGCGCGCTCCTGATGCAGGCGGCGCATCCGCTCGTGGCGGCGGCGCTCGTGCCGGGCTCGGGAACGGTTGCCGGCTCCCACGACCGCCTCGCCCGCACCGGCGAGGCGATGCGCACGGTCGTGTTCGGCTCGCGCGCCGAGGCCGACGCGCTCGCCCGCCGG
>DATENL010000215.1:0-31819 GCA_035275105.1 Thermoleophilaceae bacterium | reverse complement strand
CAGGGGCGGCCGCGGGGACGACCAGCTCTTCGGCGGCGACGGCGCGGACCAGCTCTTCGGCGAGGGCGGCGCCGACGCGCTCACGGGCGGCCGTGGGCGCGACCGGGTGAACGGCGGGACCGGCGCCGACTCGGTCGAGGTGCGCGACGGCGCCCAGGACGAGGTGTGGTGCGGCGACGGGCGCGACGTCGTCAGGGCCGACGGGCGGGACCGCCTGCACGGCTGCGAGGAAGTGCATCGCGCGGCAGCTCGCGCCTGAGCAGGACCAGCATCGCCACGAGCAGCGCCGGGGCCAGCGTCAGGCTCGGTAGGACCTCGCCCTCGCCGATGCCCGACACGACGATCGCGCCGACCATGTTGCCGGCCATCGCCAGCGCGGCGACCCAGACCAGGATCCCGGCGATCAGCATCAGCCCGCAGGCGATCTCCAGCACCCCGATCGCGTACACGAACGCGTCGGGCTCCGGTAGCCCGTAGGTCCGGAACGAGTCGACCTCGGCCTCGTGCCGGGTGAACTTGCCGACGCCGAACACGACGAAGACGATTCCGGCGGCCACGCGGAGCAGACGGAGCGGCACAGCGGCACCGTCCCGCGGAGGGGACTCGCGTTACACCCGGTGTTTGCGGGATCTGCCGGCCGCGAGGCCCCTGGCGCCAGCCGCCCTGGTTGTTAGCCTGAAATCGTGAGCGACGCCGCCACGCTCGAAGGTCACCAGCTGCTCGCGTCGGGCAAGGTCCGCGAGATCTACGACGAGGGCGAGCGCCTGCTGATGGTCGCGTCCGACCGGATCTCGACCTACGACGTGATCCACCCGACGCCGATCCCGCTCAAGGGCGCGGTGCTCACCGGCATCTCGGCCTTCTGGTTCGACCGGACCGAGCACATCGTCCCGAACCACGTCGTCTCGTACACGGACGGGGTTCCGGAAAAGGTCCGCGGCCGCGCGACGCTCGTCGACCGGCTCGAGATGTTCCCGGTGGAGTGCGTGGTGCGCGGCTACATCACGGGCTCGGGCTGGAAGGACTACCAGCGCTCCGGGGCCGTCTGCGGGATCGAGCTGCCGGGCGGCCTCCAGGAGTCGGACCGCCTGCCGGAGCCGATCTTCACCCCCGCCACGAAGGCCGACATCGGCGACCACGACGAGAACGTCGACTTCGACCGTGCCGCCGAGATCCTGGGCGACCGCGAGGCGCTCGAGGAGCTGCGCCGGCTCTCGATCGAGCTCTACTCGTTCGCCGCCGACCACGCGCGCGACCGGGGAATCATCCTCGCGGACACCAAGTTCGAGTTCGGGCGCGACAGGGACGGCCGGATCGTGGTCGGCGACGAGGTGCTCACGCCGGACTCGTCGCGCTTCTGGCCGGCGGACACCTACGAGCCGGGCCGGTCGCAGCCCTCGTTCGACAAGCAGTACGTGCGCGACTGGGCAAGCCAGTCGGGCTGGGACAAGACGCCGCCGGCCCCGGCGCTCCCGGACGAGGTCGTCGAGGGAACGCGCCAGCGCTACGAGGAGGCATACGAGCGGATCACCGGCGAGCCGTTCAAGGCCTGGATGACCCGCGCCGGCGCTCCGGCTTGAGAGCACGCGTCCTGATACGGCCGAAGGAGGGGATCCTCGACCCCCAGGGCCAGACCGTAGAGCGCGCTCTACCCGCGTTGGGCTTCGAGGGCGCGTCGCACGTACGCATAGGAAGGCTCGTGGAGCTCGAGGTGGACGACGCGTCACAGGTACCGGCCATGTGCGAGAAGCTGCTCGCCAATCCGCTGATCGAGGACTACGAGGTGCAGCTCCTCGACGGGCCCGAGGGCGGCAACGGGAGCGACCCCGCCCGATGAGGTTCGGCGTGATCAGGTTCCCGGGCTCGTGCGACGAGCTCGACGCGCTTCAGGCGGCCCGCCGCTTCGCGGACGCCGAGCTGCTCTGGCACGGCAATCGCGACCTCCGCGGCGTCCACGCCGTTGTGGTCCCCGGCGGCTTCTCGTACGGCGACTACCTGCGCGCCGGGGCGCTCGCCCGCTTCTCGCCGGTGATGGAGGCGGTGGCCGACTTCGCCGCCGCCGGCGGCCCGGTCCTCGGCATCTGCAACGGGTTCCAGGTCCTCTGCGAGGCGCACCTGCTCCCGGGCGCGCTGCTGCCCAACACCGGGCTGCGCTTCCTCTTCCGCCAGGTCGAGCTGACCGTGGAGAACGACGAGACTCCGTTCACGCGCGCGTGCGCGCGCGAGGACGTGCTGTCGATCCCGGTCAAGCACACGACCGGCCGCTACTACGCGCCGGACGAGGACCTCGACCGGATGGAGGAGGCCGGCCAGGTCGTGCTGCGCTACGCGCCGGGCCAGAACCCGAACGGCTCGCTACGCGACATCGCCGGCGTCACGAACGAGGCCGGCAACGTGATGGGGCTCATGCCGCACCCCGAGCACGCCGTCGACCCGCTGCGCGGGCCGGCGGGCGGGGCGCCGATCTTCGAGTCGCTCGCGCGCGCCGCGGTCGCCGCGTGAACAGCGTGGCCGAGGCCCAGCCGCGGCACCGGCAACTCGGCCTGACCGACGCGGAATACGAGCTGATCGTGGAGAAGCTCGGCCGCGAGCCGAACGAGGTCGAGCTCGCCGTCTTCAGCCTGATGTGGTCGGAGCACTGCGCCTACAAGCACTCGAAGAAGCTGCTCGGCACCCTGCCGACCGAGGGCCCCGCCGTCGTCATGGGGCCGGGCGAGAACGCGGGTGCGGTCGACGTCGGCGACGGTCTTGCGGTCGCCTTCAAGGTGGAGTCGCACAACCACCCGAGCGCGGTCGAGCCGTTCCAGGGCGCCGCCACCGGGGTCGGCGGGATCCTGCGCGACGTCTTCGCTATCGGCGCGCGGCCGATCGCGATCCTCGACTCGCTCCGCTTCGGCGAGCTGGCCTCGCAGCGATCGCGCTATTTGCTCGACCGCGCGGTGGCGGGCATCGGCCACTACGGCAACTCGATCGGCGTGGCCACCGTGGGCGGCGAGATCTACTTCGAGAACCCGTACGAGCACAACTGCCTGGTCAACGCCATGTGCCTGGGGATCGCGCCGCGCGAGCGGCTCGTGCGCAGCGCCGCGGCCGGGATCGGCAACCACCTGGTGCTGCTGGGCGCGCTCACGGGGCGGGACGGGATCGGCGGCGCGTCCGTGCTCGCGAGCGCGGAGCTGGACGAGGACGAGGACAAGCGGCCGAGCGTCCAGATCGGCGACCCGTTCGAGGAGAAGAAGCTGCTCGAGTGCTGCCTCGAGCTGCTGGACCGCGGCCTGCTCCCGTCGCTCCAGGACCTGGGCGCCGCGGGTCTGTCGTCGTCGTCCTCGGAGATGGCCTCGAAGGGCGAGGTCGGCATCGACGTCGACGTCGACCGCGTGCCGCTGCGGGAGCCGGACATGGAGCCGTTCGAGATCATGGTGTCCGAGTCGCAGGAGCGGATGCTGTGCGTCGTCGAGCCCGAGCGCCTCGACGAGGTGCTCTCCGTCTGCGAGCGCTGGGAGGTCCGCGCCACGCCGATCGGGGCGGTCACCGATACGCGCCATCTGCGCGTGCTGAGCGGCGGCGAGGTGGTGGGCGACATGCCGGTCGAGGCGCTCGTGGACGACTGCCCGCTCTACGACCTCGAGCCGGAGGCGCCGTCCGAGCCGATCTACCCGCCGCCGGCGCCCCAGGTCTCGGACCACCCGACCGGGCCCGAGGCGATCCTGGGACTGCTCCGATCACCGAACGTGGCCAGCAAGCGCTGGGCGTTCCAGCAGTACGACCCGATCGTCGGGTCGCGTACGGTCCGCCGGCCCGAGGCGGCCGACGCCGCCGTGCTCGCGCTCGACTGCGACGACGGAACAGGCGCGCTGGCGGTGTCGATCGACGGCAACGGCAGGCGTGTGGCCTGCGACCCCTACACGGGCACCGTCGAGGCCGTCCTCGAGTGCGCGCGCAACCTCGCCTGCGTGGGCGCCGAGCCGCTCGGGCTCACCAACTGCCTCAATTTCGGCAACCCCGAGAAGCCGCACATCGCCTGGCAGCTGACCGAGTCGGTCCGCGGGCTCGGCGACGCCTGCCGCGCGCTCGGCGTGCCGGTCGTGGGCGGGAACGTGTCGCTCTACAACGAGGGCAGCGAGGGCCCGATCTACCCGACCCCTGTCGTGGGGCTCGTCGGCTGGCTCCCCGACCCGGGCCGCGCCGCCGGTCTGGCGTTCGGCGCCGAGGGCCACACGGTCGCGCTGGTCGGGCCGTTCGCGCCCCGGCTCGCCGGCTCCGAGCTGGCCAAGCTGCTGGGCGAGCCGCTCGAGCCGCTCGAGCCGGTGGACCTCGACGCGCAGCGGGCGGCGCTGGACGTGGTCCGCCGAGCCGTCCGGGACGGTCACGCCGCCTCTGCCCACGACGTCTCCGAGGGCGGCCTGGCCTGCGCGCTGGCCGAGTGCTGCATCGCCGGCGGCGTGGGAGCCCGGGTGGAGCTGAGCTGGAACGGGCTCGCGCCGACGCTCTTCGGCGAGGGGCCGGGCGGGGTCCTCGTCTCGGGAACGGCCGAGGCGATCGAGGCGATCAGGGCGGAGGCCGGCGACGTGCCGGTCCTGAAGCTGGGCGAGACCGGCGGTGACGCACTCGTCATCTCCGCCGGCGCTGCTACGCTGCACCTCTCTATCGAGGATCTGAAAACGGCCCACGAGCAGGCCATTCCGGACCTCTTGACGTGACCTCTACGGATCCGCTCCAGCTTCGCGACGGACCGCGCGACGAATGTGGCGTCTTCGGCGTGTACGCGCCGGAGTCCGAAGTCGCCCGTCTCGCGTACTTCGCGCTCTACGCCCTCCAGCACCGCGGCCAGGAATCCGCGGGCATCGCCACGATCGAGGACGGCGAGATCGTGGCGGTGCGCGAGCTCGGGCTGGTGTCGCAGGTCTTCGACGAGGCCAAGCTCCGGGCGCTGCCCGGCTCGATGGCGATCGGCCACGTCCGCTACTCGACCACCGGGTCGTCGGCGTGGCAGAACGCACAGCCGATCCACCGCTCGGACCGGCACAACGTGGCGCTCGCCCACAACGGCAACCTGATCAACGCGGTCGAGCTCCATTCCGACCTGCGCGACCGGGGCGTCGGGTTCACGTCGACCTCCGACTCGGAGATCATCGCCGCGCTCATCTCCACGCACGAGGCAGACAGCGTGTTCGAGGCGATCGCCGACGTGATCCCGAGGCTGGAGGGCGCGTTCTCGACCGTCGTCATGAGTCCCGAGGGCGTGTTCGCCTTCCGCGACGGCGCCGGGCTGCGGCCGCTGGCGCTCGGCCAGCTCGGCGACCGCTACTGCGTCGCCTCGGAGAGCTGCGCGTTCGACATCATCGGCGCCGACCTGCTGCGCGAGATCCAGCCGGGCGAGCTCGTCGGGCTCGGCGAGCGCGGGATCGAGCTGCGCCAGGTGGTCGAGTCGCCGCGGCGCTCGTTCTGCGTCTTCGAGCACATCTACTTCGCGCGCCCCGACTCGATGCTCGAGGGGCGCCGGACGCAGGTGTCGCGCGAGCGGATGGGGGAGATCCTCTGGCGCGAGTCGCCCGTGGCGGGTGACCTTGTGATCGCCGTGCCGGACTCGGGCAACCCGGCGGCGAACGGGTTCGCCAAGGCGTCGGGGCTGCCGCAGGGCGACGGGCTGATCAAGAACCGCTACGTGGCGCGCACCTTCATCCAGCCGGGCCAGGAGCTGCGCAAGCACGGGCTGCGGATGAAGTTCAACCCGCTGCCGGAGATCGTTGGCGGCAAGCGCATCGTGGTCGTGGACGACTCGATCGTCCGCGGCAACACCACGCGGCAGATCATCGGCATGCTCCGCGACGCGGGCGCGTCCGAGGTCCACCTGCGGATCTCGGCGCCGCCGATCCGCCACCCATGTCACTACGGGATCGACATGTCCACCCGCCAGGAGATGATCGCCCACGACCGCTCGGTCGAGGAGGTGGCGCGCGAGCTCGGAGCCGACTCGCTCGCGTATCTTTCATTGGAGGGTTTGTATGAAGCAATCGGCTCCACACGCGAGACCCACTGCGACGCCTGCTTCACCGGCGAGTACCCGCTCGAGCGCACCGAGGACGCCCTCGGCAAGTACGCGCTCGAGGAGCTCGCGGTCGTCCGCGGCTGACGGCGGCCTTCCCTACTCGCGAGTACCGGCGGTGGTCCAGGGGGCGCGGTTCGCCCTGCAGCCGCTGCGGTTCCTGGAGAGCGAGTGGCGCCGCAACGGCGACGTGTTCTCGATCCGCTACCCGTTCTTCGGGCACATCGTCTACTTCGCGCACCCCGACGCCGTGCGCGAGATCTTCACGGGCGACCCGTCGGTCTTCCACGCGGGCGAGGGGAACGCCGGCCCGCTCGAGCCGATCGTCGGGCAGAACTCGCTGCTGACCCTCGACGGCGGCGCGCACATGCGGCAGCGAAAGCTGATGCTCCCGCCGTTCCACGGCGAGCGGATGGCGCGCTACGTGGACGCGATGCGCACCGCCGCCGAGCGCGAGCTCCGCACGTGGCCCGTCGGGCGCCCGTTCGCCCTCCGGCCGCGGATGCAGGAGATCACGCTCGAGGTGATCCTGCGGACGATCTTCGGAGTCAACGACGCCGAGCGGCTGATGCGCTTCAGCCACCTGACCAAGCGGCTCGACGAGGTGAGCAACTCGGTGCTGTGGCTGCCGGCGATCCGCCGCGACCTCGGGCGCTTCAGCCCCTGGCGCCGCTTCCTCGAGGCCCGCGACAACGCCGATCGCGTCATCTACTCGGAGATCCGGCGTCGCCGCGACGACCCCGGGGAGGCCGAGCGCGACGACGTGATGGCAATGCTGCTCGCGGCGCGGCACGAGGACGGCACGCCGATGACCGACGTCGAGCTCCGCGACGAGCTGATGACCCTCGTCGCGGCCGGCCACGAGACGACCGCGACCGCCCTGTGCTGGTCCTTCGAGCTCCTGCTGCGCAACCCGCGGGTCGAGCGGACCCTGCGCGCGAACCTGGACGACGACGCCTACCTCGACGCGGTCGTGAAGGAGGTGCTCCGGCTCCGGCCGGTGGTTGGCAGCATCAACCGCCGGGTGAAGCGGGACGTGACGATCGCCGGCCACCGCATCCCGGCCGGCAAGTTCATCGTCCCGGCGATCGCGCTCGTGCACCTGCGGCCGGACGTCTACGAGGACCCGCACGAGTTCCGGCCCGAGCGGTTCCTCGAGGGCGCCCCCGAGCCGTACACCTGGATTCCCTTCGGCGGCGGCGTGCGCCGCTGCATCGGAGCGGCGTTTGCCCAGCAGGAGGTCAAGGTCGTCCTGAGGACGCTCCTCGCGGGGGGCCGCTTCCGCGCGGCGTCGCCGCGACCCGAGGCCGCGCGCACCAGGCACGTGACGATCGTGCCCTCGCGCGGCGCGCGGGTGGTGCTGGAGGAGCGGCTCGGCGCGTAGCGCCCGTTCCCCGCGCGCCACGCGCCGGCGCCATCGCAAACAGCGGCTTTTACGGCGGCCCGGTCGGAGGTGGCACGTATTTCGTCAACATGGCTGACGGAATCCGTGCCACCTCTGGCTGGGTCAGCCGCGCGTGTGACGGCGCCGTAACGATTTGGCGCCAGTTGCGTAAACACCGGGCTTCGCGGCCCGATCCCGCCGAATCCGCCTGTACGGTGGCCTGGTGGACCTGACCGCCGCCCGACCCGACCTCGACACCGCCCTCCGCGAGCGGTTCGGCTTCCCCGGCTTCCGGCCCGGGCAGCGGGAGGCGTGCGAGGCGGCGCTCCGGGACCGCGACGTGCTGGTGGTCATGCCCACCGGGTCGGGCAAGTCGCTTTGCTACCAGCTGCCGGCGCTGCTGCGCGACGACCTGACCCTGGTCGTCTCGCCGCTCGTCGCCCTGATGCAGGACCAGGTCGACGCACTGCGGGCGCGCGGGATGGGCGACGCCGTGGGGGTGGTCAACGCGCAGCGCGACGCGTCCGCCAACGCGGCCACGATCGAGGCCGCCGGGCGCGGCGAGCTGCGGCTCCTGTACGTGGCGCCGGAGCGGTTCTCGTCGCCGGGGTTCGTCCAGCGGCTCGCTCAGGTCCGGCTCGGGCTGTTCGTGGTCGACGAGGCGCACTGCGTGTCGCAGTGGGGGCACGACTTCAGGCCCGACTACTTCCGGCTGGCGGACGCGGCTCGGCACCTCGGTGCGCGCGCGATCGTTGCGTCCACCGCCACCGCCACGCCGCAGGTCGCGACGGACATCGTCCGGCGGCTCAGGCTTCGCGAGCCGCTCCGGGTCGCCACCGGGTTCGACCGCCCGAACCTCTCGTTCGGCGTGGCCCGACCGGCGCCGCACGAGAAGCACGCGCTGCTCGTCGAGGCGCTGCGCGCCGAGGACGCCCTCCCGGCGATCGTCTACGCGGGCACGCGCGCGGGCTCGGAGGAGACGGCGCGGCGGCTCACGGACGACCTCGGGGAGGCCGCGGAGGCGTACCACGCTGGGCTCGACCGCGAGCGGCGCGCCGAGGTGCAGCGGCGCTTCCTCACCGACGACGTTCGCGTGGTCGTGGCCACCAACGCCTTCGGTATGGGGGTCGACAAGCCCAACGTGCGGACCGTCGTCCACACCGGGGTTCCCGCCTCGCTCGAGGCGTACTACCAGGAGGCGGGCCGTGGCGGCCGCGACGGCGCCCCGGCGCGCGCCCTGCTCCTGGCGGAGAACCGCGACAAGGCCCTCCACGTCCACTTCATCAAGCGCGACGAAATCGATCCGCACAAGCCCGCGCGGCTGGCGCACCGGATCGTCGCGGAGGCCGACGACGGCAGCCTCCCCGGCATGTCGGAGGCCCGCTACGACCTCGACTCGGGTGACCTGGCGGCCACGGTCGGCTGCTCGTGGGACCAGCTGCGCGCGCTCGTCGGCCACCTGCAGCGCGCGGGGCTGCTGCGGCCGTCGCCGGCGCCGCCCGAGCGCGTCGCCGGGGTGCTCCTCGGCGCGTTCGATCGCCGGACCGAGGCCGCGTGCCGGGCCTCGATCGCGGAGGCCGCGCGCGTCAGATGGCGCCAGTACCGCGAGATCTGGGCCTATGTGGAGAGCGCCGACTGCCGGCGGCGCGCCGTCCTGCGCCACTTCGGCGACCCGGCGGCGCCCACGCCCACCGGGCCCTGCTGCGACGTCTGCGACGCCGGCGCCGGGATCGTGCCCGAGCTACCGGCGCCCGATCCGGGCTCGGTGGCGACGCTCGACGAGGCGATCATCTCGGTGGCGCGGTCGGCGCGCCCCGCCGTCGGGCGGACCACCTGCGCCGAGATCCTCCACGGGGCGCGCACGAAGAAGATCGCGCGCAACTCGTACGACGGACTGCCCGCCTACGGCACCTCGGCCAACATGCGCCGCGCGGACATCCTGAGCCGGATCGACGAGCTGATCGACGAGCGGCGGCTCGAGACCAGCGGCGGTCCGTATCCGGTGCTGAGCGCGCCGACGCGCGTCGCGGCGTGAGCCTCCGAGTCGGGGTCCTGGTCTCGGGTGAGGGATCGAACCTCCAGGCGCTGCTCGACACCGTCCACGCGGACGGCACCGTGCAGATCGTGTGCGTCGGCTCCAACAAGCCCGAGGCGCGCGCGCTCGAGCGGGCGCGGGACGCCGGGATCGACCGCGGCGTGTTCGCCAAGGAGGACTATCCGTCACGCGAGGACCGCGACGCCGCCCTCGCCGACTGGCTGCAGATGCACGCCGTCCAGCTGGTCGTCCTCGCCGGCTTCATGGAGCTCCTCAGGCCCCCCTTCGTGCGCCGCTTCGCCGGACAGATCGTGAACGTCCATCCGTCCCTGCTCCCGGCGTTCCCCGGCATGCGCCCGATCCAGGAGGCGCTCGACTACGGGGTCCGCGTCATGGGGGTCACGGTCCACTTCATCGACGAGGACGTCGACAGCGGCCCGATCATCCTGCAGGAAGCCTTCGACCCGGTTCCGTATTCTCGTGACATCGCCGCCGTGGAGAGACGCGTCCACGAGATCGAGCACCGCCTGCTGCCCCGGGCGGTGCGGTTGATCGCGGCCGGCCGCGTGCACCCCGACCCGGGCAATCCGCGCCTGGTGACCGTGGAGACCGATGGGAGTGACTGAGGGCCGCGCCCCCGAGGTCGTCGAGCCGGGGGCCGTCCGCGTCCGGCGCGCCCTGCTCACCGTGTCGGACAAGCGCGGCCTCGTGGACTTCGCACGGGGGCTCAGCGAGCTGGGGGTCGAGATCGTGTCGACCGGAGGCACGGCCCAGGAGCTGGCCGACGCCGGCATCGCCACGCGCGCGATCGACGACTACACCGGCTTCCCCGAGATCCTCGACGGCCGCGTCAAGACGCTCAACCCCCGGATCTACGCCGGGCTGCTCGCGGTCCGCTCCAACCCCGACCACGTGGCCACGCTCGGCGAGCACGACATCGAGCCGATCGACCTGGTCTGCGTGAACCTCTACCCCTTCGAGCGCACGGCGGGCAGGCGCGGCGTCTCGACGGAGGAGGTCGTGGAGAACATCGACATCGGCGGGCCGACGCTGATCCGCGCGGCGGCCAAGAACCATCCGTTCGCCGCCGTAGTGGTCGGCCCCGAGAGCTACGACGCGGTGCTCGAGGAGATGCGGATGGCCGACGGCATGCTGTCGGAGCAGACGCGCGAGGCGCTCGCGATGGAGGCGTTCGCGTACACGGCGCGCTACGACGCCGCGATCGCGCGCTGGTTCTCGGAGCGCGAGGACGACTTCCCGGCCACCTACCCGCGCGTGTACGAGAAGGTGCTCGACCTGCCGTACGGCGAGAACCCGCACCAGCGCGCGGCCTACTACGCGCAGGCGAACGCGCGCACGCACCTGCTGTCGATGGTCTCGAAGCTGCACGGCAAGGAGCTGTCGTTCAACAACCTGCTCGACCTGGACGCCGCCCGGCGGGTCGTCGACGAGTTCGAGATCCCGGCCGCGGTCATCGTCAAGCACAACAACCCGTGCGGCTGCGCCGTCGGTGGCTCCGCCCTCGAGGCCTTCGATCGCGCGTACGCGACCGACCCGGTCAGCGCGTTCGGCGGCGTCTACTGCTTCAACCGCCCGATCGACCGGGAGCTGGCCGAGCGGCTGCACCAGATCTTCGTCGAGGTCGTGATGGCGAAGGGCTACGAGGACGGCGCGCTGGAGGTGCTGGAGCAGAAGGAGAACGTGCGGATCCTCGAGGACGCCGAGCGCCGCAACGAGCCGGTCGCGGACCGCGACATGCGTCGCGTGCGCGGCGGCCTGCTGGTGCAGGACCGCGACGAGGACATCGAGCTGCGCGACGAGATGCAGGTCGTCACCGAGCGCAAGCCCACCGAGGCCGAGTGGGGCGAGATGCTCTTCGCGTGGAAGGTCTGCAAGCACGTGCGCTCGAACGCGATCGTCCTGGCGCGCGACCTCGGGACGGTCGGGATCGGCGCGGGTCAGATGAGCCGGGTGGACTCCGTGAGGCTCGCGATCGAGAAGGCCGGCGAGCGCAAGCTCGACATCGACGGGGCGGCGATGGCCTCCGACGCGTTCTTCCCGTTCGCCGACGGACCGCTCGTCGCCATCGAGGCGGGGATCCGCTCGATCATCCAGCCGGGCGGCTCACGGCGCGACGAGGAGGTCATCGCCGCCTGCGACGAGGCGGGCGTGGCGATGGTCTTCACGGCGCGCCGTCACTTCCGGCACTAGGGCGGGACGGGCTCACGCCCCGTGTCGCGTGAGCCAGGACGCCAGGGCGTCGCGGAACAGCGGGGCGGTCCGCTCGAGCATCGGGAAGTGGCCCGCCCGCGGCACGAACACGGTCCTCGTGTCGCGGCTCTCTGAGAAGTTGGCCTCCTGGGCCTCTTGGCCGTCGCGCGTCCAGACCAGCGTGTCCTCGGCGCCGAACATGACGAGGACCGGCACGGTGATCTCGGGCGCGCGCGCCTTGTCGAGCGACGCCCCCTGAGGCGCGGACCGGATCACGCCGCAGGGATTGCGGCTGCGGAGCCGACCGGCGGCGTCGAGGACCCTCGGGTCGGGGCGGAAGAAGAGCTCCCGCCTGAACTCGCCTCGCGACGCCGTGTAGTGGTGGTAACCGGCCGGTTCCCCGCTCGCGCTCGGCCCGGCGTCCGTGGCGCACCAGTCGAAGGCCGCGACGGTCGCGCGCTGCACGATCCACGGCGTGAAGCCCTGGTCGGCCCAGGTGACCTGGATCAGCCCGTCGACGTCCCGGTACGAGTAGGCCTCGATCTCCGCGATCAGCCCGCCGATGTCGTGCCCGGCGATCAGGACGCGCGAGAACCGCGGTGCGCGCCTGCCGCTCGCCGCGTAGCGACCGGTCATGAGCATCGCGACCAGCTGGTGCGCCATGTCCGCCTGGGCGCCCACGCACGTGGCCATCCCATCGGGGCGGTCGCTTGCGCCCCACCCGAGCTGGTCGATGGTCAGCGACACGTGGCCGCGCCGCGCCATCTGGGCGGCGTGGTCGTAGCCCCTCACGGCTCGGAGGCGCCAGTTCCACTCGCCGGCGTCGTACCCGAAGAGGTAGACGGCGACCGCGCGCGGGTGCGCGAGGGCGCGCCGTGGCCCGGTCAGGTGACCGCGCACGGTGTAGGCCCTTCCGTCACTGGCGCACGGGAGGGCCGAGGTGTTGCTGTTGGCGACGCGGAAGTGGACCGGGACGCTTGCGATCGGCGCGTGCCGCTCGCGCGCCTCCGCCGGGGCGACCGTCGTGAGGGCGACCGCGACCGCGGCGATCGCCGCTCCCTGCCCAGGTCCCCCTTTTCCGCGCCTGCATAGCATTGCTATAGCGATGCTATACCATAACCGCCGATCATGCAGCAGGTGGCGAGGGAGGCGGTGGGCGAGAAGGGGCTGCGGGCGGCGCTGATCGACGCTGCCGCGCGGCTCATCGCCACGGAGGGGCCGAGCGCCCTGACCCTTCGCCGCGTCGCGAGCGAGGTGGGAACGTCGACGATGGCGATCTACACCCACTTCGGCGGGATGCCCGAGTTGCGGCGCGCGGTACGCCACGAGGGGTTTGCCCGTCTCGCCGACCAGCTCCGCCGCGTGACGGCGACGGACGACCCGGTGGCCGACCTCTGGATGCTCGGCCGCGCGTACTACGCGAACGCCGTCGCCGACACGGACCTCTACCGGGTGGCCTTCATGGAGCAGGCTCTCGACGCCACGGACGTGGCGGTGGGCTCGGAGGCGTTCAAGATGCTGGTGAGCGGCTTCGAGCGCTGTATCGCCGCGGGGAGGTTCGACGAGGCGGACGCGACCGCGCTCGCGACCGAGTTCTGGGCGATCGGGCACGGCGTGGTCGCCCTCGAGATCGCCCAGCTGCTCTCACCGGTAGAGGCGCGCGCGTGCCTCGACGGCGCGGTCCTCCGGTCCTTCGAGAGCTACGGCGACGCCCGTGACGCCGCCGAGCGCTCGCGCCGGCGCGCGGAGCGACGGGCGCCCTCGGCCTAGCGCACCACGCGGCTGATCGCGCGCGCGGTCCAGCCGTCGTCCGCGAGCAGGACGACGCGCGCCCGCGCGCGGCCCCGCAGGCGGAAGCTCGCCTCGGACAGGTAGTCGAGCTTGCGCCGCTTCGCCGGCCACCAGCCGAACCGGTCGCGCAGGTCGAGCTCGAGCGCGATGCGCGCGTAGGGGGCGGCGGGCACGACCCTCACCTTCAGGCCGCGCTTCGTCCGCCTGACCTTGACCGTCCTGTCGCTCACGGAGAGCTGCCGAGTCTCGCTCTCGTCCGAGCCGCTCACGGCCCGGTACTCGGCGGTCCGCTCGGCGGTGATCCGGGCGGTCCAGGTGCCGTCCGGCCTCGGGGTCGCAGTCGCGACGGACCTGAACGGCCCGCCGGTGCTGCGCTCCACGTGCACGGGCACGGTGGGGGTGGCCGTCCGGCCGTCCACGTCCACGGCCCTGCCCGTCGGTACGAGCCCCGACGGCAGCGGTCCGAGCGTCACCCGCCTCACGTCGATTTCGCCGGTCATGCCGGCGTGGACGCGGCAGTGGTAGCCGAACGACCCGACCGTCTCGAACCTCCACGTGAAGCGATCGCCGCCGAACACGTCGCCGGAGTCGAACGACTCGTCGTCGGCCGTCACGGTGTGGCGGCGGTTGGCCACGTTCGTCCACTCGACCGTCTCGCCCGGCAGCACGTCCACGGCCGAGGGGCTGAAGGCCTGGAGCTCGAGGCGCACCGGCACCGTCGCGGCGCTCGCGGCGCCGGCACCCGCGCCCAGCGCGCCCGCCGCGACCGCGGCCAGGGCGAGGTGCGCGCGGCGCGTCACTTCCGGGCCACGCGGTACAGCCCGATCATGCCGCGCATCATGTGATCCTCGACGTGGCAGTGGTAGAGCCACGTGCCCGGGTCCCTCTCCTTCCAGCGGATCTTGAAGCTCTCGGCGGGACCGACGGTCTGCGTGTCTCGCGGTATCCGTCCCGGCGTCATCCAGCGGTGCCCGTGCACGTGGAAGGTGTGGTGGTCGGAGCCCATCGCCATCACGTCCCACTGCACCGTCTCGCCGACCTTCGACCTGTAGACCGGGGTGTTGCCGACGAACGCGCGTCCGTTGATGGCCATGAAGTCCTTGCCGAACGGCGAGAAGACGACCTGGAACTCGCGGTCCGGCGCGCGCTCGTGCCTGTCCAGGATCGAGAGCATCCCGAACATGCCGCCGTCGATCGAGTCCATCATCGACGGCGAGTGGTCGTGGTACGGCCAGACGCCCGCGGAGTCGCGGCCCGCCCTGAGCTTGTAGGTGTAGCTCTTGCCGAACCTGACGTTCCCGTCCCGGCCGGAGAAGCCGGGCACGAACGCGCCGTCCGAGCTCGGCTTGTAGTGGACCCCGTGGAAGTGCATCGAGTGGGGGTCGCGCCGCAGCGTGTCCATGTTCTTGAAGTGGATCCGCAGCCGGTCGCCCACGCGGGCGCGGATCAGCGGACCCGGGATCAGCAGCCCGTCGCCGTTCGAGCGCTTGGCGTTCGGGAGGGGCCGTTTCCAGTCCTCGCTGTAGCGGCGGTAGACGACCGTCGGGAAGATCGCGTCCTCGGGCGGCACGTGCATCCCGCTGATCGCGTCGTGGCCGTTGGGCACGGCGTTCCACGAGGTCCGCACGGCCGCAACCCAGACGTCGCGCGTGCGCGCCGCCGCCGGGGCGGCCGCTGAGAGCGCGAGGGCCCCGGCAACCGCCAGGGCCCTCGCGATACGTCGTGCGGCCAAGGGGGTCCCTACTTGACCTTGAGCTTGGCCTGCATCCAGGGGTGGATGATGCACATGAAGTGCAGCGTCTTGCCGGCCTCCGCGGTCACCTTGAAGGTGACCGTGTCGCCCTTCTCCGGACCGGTGATGCCGGAGTCGCCGGCCCTGTCGAGGTTCGCCGGCTCGTTCTGGCCCGTGCCGTTCTCCACGTACTGGAACTTGGGCGGGCCCTCGCTGTTGGGGTCGGCGCCGTGCGCCTCGCCGAGCGCCTCGCACGCCTTGCAGTTCTCGAACGCCTCGTCGGCGGTCTTCGGGAGGTCCTTCTGCTTCACCGTGCTCAGGGTGTGCGGGCCCTCCTGGGGCTTGTTGAGGACGAGCTTCACGGTGCCGCCGGACTTGACCGTGTAGACGTCCCTGTTGAACCGCATGTTGTCCTGGATGTAGCGGTTCGGCTTCATCTTGAGGGAGAACTTCTGCTTGACGACGGCGGTCTCGGGCGGCGGGTCGCCCTTCGCGGCCACGGCGACGCCGGTGACGGCGGCCGTGAGCGACAGGCCGGCGATCCCGGCGATCAGCTTCGTGTGCTTCATGCTTGGTCCTTTCCGCGCCGCGGGGAACGGCCGGCGCACTGAGGGCCAGAACCGACGAGGGGAGTCGCGGTCCTGCGAGTGGCGCCACTATAGGCACGAGCGGTGCGGGATCGCCACCTCCGATCTGCGCCTACGCGCCATGCCGCGGAGGCGGGCTACAGGGGCTAGCCCGGGCAGCGACCCGCGCCCGGGCACCTCCGCAGCACCTTGACCGACGGCTTGTGGTCAGTCCCGTCCGGCCAGCGCAGCCGGATCAGCAGTGAGGAGGCGTTGTTCGCGTAGCTCGTCTCGACGATCTTGTGCGCCCCGTTGACGCGTCGCCGAGGGCCTGGGGGATGAAGCTCCCGCCGGCGAGCGAGCTCTGTTCGATCGGGACCACCTCGGCTGCGAGCGCTGGCGTGGACGCGGCGAGACAGAGGGCACGAGGCCGACGACCGCGCTACATCCGACGTCACTCCGCACAGCGATCCGAGTCCTTCCCTGGGCCAGTCCAGGTCGAGTCGGGCCACCGTACGCGCCAACGAGCCAAGGCAAGCCGGACCTTGACCGATCGGGTCGCCCCGCATAGCGTGGGCCGGACCCCGAGAGGAGCGATCATCGAACACGCGACAGTCGACAACGCTGCGAAGACCAGGCGCGACTACCAGGAGCTCTGGAACGACCGCAACTTCAACGTCATCGACGACTGGATCGCGCCGGACTTCGTCGGCCACTACACGTCGCAGCCCGAGCCGGTGCGCGGCGTCGACGGCTTCCGCCGCTTCGTGGACGAGACGCTCGCGGCCTTCCCCGACCTGAAGGCGACGATCCTCGACCAGGTCGTGGAGGGGGACAAGGTCGTCTCGCGCGTGGAGCTGCGCGGGACGCACGCCGGCCCGCTGCTCGGGTTCGCACCCACGAACCAGGTGGTCTCCGTCACCTACGTCGGAATCGAGCAGTACCGCGACGGGCTCTGTGTCGAGGAGTGGGTCTACTCGGACGATCTTTGCCTGTCGCGGCAGATCAAGGCGATCCCCGAGCCCGGCAGCCGCGCCGAGCGGATCGGGTGGGCGCTGCAGCGGCTGAGCACGCGACGGATGCGGAAGTAGTTGGCCGGACGGCCGGGTAGCCGCACGTGGTGACCACCGACGAGATCGGTGGCGTCGCGCTCTTTGCGGCTCTCGACGAGGACCAGCGCGAGCGGCTCTGCCGCGTCGCGGCGGACATCAGCCTTGTGGCGGGCGAGTACGCGGCGCACGAGGGCAGCGAACGGGCGCTGTTCGCCGTGCTCGAGGGCCGGATCGAGCCGGTGCAGCTTGTGGACGGGATCGAGCGTCCGGTCGGTGAGCGTCACCCCGGCGACGTCTTCGGCGAGGTGCCGATCGTGCTCGGGACCGTGTTCCCGGTGGGCTTTCGTGCATCGGAGCCATCGCGCGTCGTGCGGATCGAGGCGTCCGACTACCACGCCGTCTCGGCCGTGGTGCCGGACGTGGCGAAGGAGGTCGGCAGGCTCGCGGCTCACAGGATGGGCGGATCTCGCGGGCTGCAGGGGCTCGCCGCGGATCCGCCGCCGCCGCGCGCGATCGTGATCGGGCAGCGATGGGACGCGGCCTGCGCCGAGCTGCGGCGCTTCCTCGACCGCAATCAGATCAGCTTCAGTTGGCTCACGCCCGACGCACCGGACGCTGCCGAGGTGTGGGGCGGCCCGCTGCCGACCGACGGAGACCAGCCCGCGGTTCGCGTCGTCGACGGCACGACGGTCGTACGACCTCGCCCACGCGAGCTGGCCGGACTGCTCGGACTCGCCACCGAGGCCGCCGCGGCGGAATACGACACGGTGATCGTCGGTGCAGGCCCGGCGGGCCTGGCCGCGGCCGTGTACGGGGCGTCGGAGGGCCTCCGGACGATCGTGGTGGAGCGCGAGGCGCCGGGCGGTCAGGCGGGCTCGTCCTCCCGGATCGAGAACTACCTCGGCTTCCCGTCGGGCGTGTCGGGCGACGAGCTTGCGAGTCGTGCGCTGCAGCAGGCGCGAAGGCTTGGCGCCGAGATCCTCGTGACCCGATCGATCGAGCGGCTGGACGCCGCGACCCGTGAGCTGCATCTCGACGCCGGGGACGTCCTACGGGCGCGGACGATCATCCTCTCCTCGGGAGTGGCATGGCGGCGCCTGTCGATCGACGGGTTCGATCGGCTTGGGGGGAAGGGCATCTCGTACGGAGCTGCCCGCAGCGAGGCGTCGAACACCCACGGCCTGGACGTTCACATCGTCGGAGCCGGAAACTCGGCCGGACAGGCGGCCCTCTTCTTCGCCACTCACGCCCGGAGCGTGACGATCCTCTACCGCGGCGACAGGCTCGAGAAGAGCATGTCGCGCTATCTCATCGACCAGCTCGCCACGCGGTCGAACATCCAGCACGCTCTTCGGGGCCGAGGTCGTGGCGGCACACGGCGAGCTCTCGCTCGAGGCGCTCGACGTCCGCGACTCGGCAACGGGCACGACGAGCCGCCACGAGTCGGGCGGGCTGTTCATCTTCATCGGGGCGGACGCCCAGACGGCATGGCTTCCGCCCGAGATCGCGCTCGACGGTCGCGGTTTCGTGCTCACGGGCTCCGACATGCGCGAGGCGGGTCGCTGGGCGCTGGATCGTGACCCGTACCTCCTCGAGACGAGCGTCCCGGGCATCTTCGCGTGCGGCGACGTGCGCTTCGGCCCGGTCAAGCGCGTCGCATCCGCGGTCGGCGAGGGCAGCATGGCCATCGCCTTCGTGCACCAGTTCCTCAGGGATGCGGCCGCCGCACAGCCGTAGTGGCTGCGTATGACGGCTGCTACCGTCTGGGCCACGGGTGGCACGGAGCCACTCTGCGAGGTTCTTGGTCTCTGAGGCGCTCCGACAGCGCAATTCGGGTCAGTCGAATCTCCCGAATCGCGAGCGGCCGGCACATGGCCGCCAGTTAAGGAGCAGTCCCATATGTCTTTGCAGTCCTTTGCCGATCTAGGCATTTCGTCAGCTGGAGCCGGCGCTCTCTCGGAGCGCGGCATCCACAGCGCATTCCCGATCCAGCAGGCGGTCGTGCCCGACGTGCTCGCCGGCCGCGACGTGCTGGCCAAGTCCCCGACCGGGTCCGGCAAGACGCTGGCGTTCGGCGTGCCGATGATGGACCTGATCGAGGCCCACGACCCGCGCCCGTCGGCGCTCGTGCTCGCCCCGACGCGCGAGCTCGCGTCCCAGATCGTCGACGAGCTGCGGCGCGTCGCCCACGCGCGCGCCCTCTCGATCGCCGCGGTCTATGGAGGCGCGGGCATCCAGGCGCAGGCCAAGGCCGCGCGCAAGGCGCACATCCTCGTCGCATGCCCCGGTCGCCTCGAGGACCTCATGCAGCGCGGCGCCGTGAAGCTCGACCGCGTCAAGCTGCTCGTCCTCGACGAGGCCGACCGCATGCTCGACATGGGCTTCCGCCCGGCCGTCGACCGGATCGTGTCGGCGACGCCGAAGGCGCGCCAGACGCTCTTCTTCTCCGCCACGCTCGACGGCATGGTCGGGCAGGTCGCGAACGAGTACACGCGTGACGCGCGCCGTCACTCGATCGCGCCCAAGCCGGAGCGCGCCGGGGACATCGAGCACCGCTTCGTGGGCGTCAAGCACGAGGGCAAGCTCGACGCGCTCGTCACCGAGCTGCGCGGCAGCAACCGCGGGCGCGCCCTCGTCTTCGTACGCACGAAGCGTGGGGCAGACCGCTTGGTGAAGCGGCTCGACCGCCACGACGTCAGGGCCGTCGCCATGCACGGCGACAAGACGCAATCGCAGCGCGAGAAGGCGCTCGCGCGCTTCGAGCGCGGTCAGGTCGACACGCTCGTGGCCACCGACGTGGCCGCCCGCGGCATCGACGTGAGGGACATCACGCACGTGATCCAGTTCGACGCGCCCGAAGACCGCGACGCCTACGTCCACCGTGTCGGGCGCACCGGCCGAGCCGGGCGAAGCGGAATCGGCATCACCTTCGTGATGGGCGACCAGGCCACCGACATGGGCAGGATCGCCGGCGAGCTGAAGCTCCACGACGAGTGGGCGCGGACAGGGCTCGCGCCGCACAAGGCACGCGGCGACCACCGCGCACGGCCGTCCGGCGGCCGAAGGCGCCGGCGTCGCTCGAAGGCGGAGGTGGTCTAGATGGCATCGAGCGGGAAGCGAAAGACCACGAGGGCGAAGCTGACGCGCGAGAGCAAGCTCCGTGCCAAGCGCGCGGCCAAGGCGGCCAGGAAGGTCGCCCGTAAGGAGGAGCCGACCAACGGGGCGGACTCGATCGCGCCCACCGACGACACGTACTTCGGCCGCCTCGCCGAGGACCGCCACCCGGCATAGCCCTCGGCTAGGCCACCCGGACGCCTCTGTAACGAGCGCCGCCCGACGAGGCGGTAGTGGACCGTCCGGCCGTGACGCCGGCCGAGCCGGACGTTTTCTGTTGTGGGCTCGACCGTCCGCGGCCTGCCCTTCTGCCGGATGCGAGGACGCGGAGCTCTCGACACGAACAGATGTTCGTACACGTCCCGGACGGATCAGCGGCGGTCGCCCACCCCAAAAGAGTGCCCCCGGGAGGACTCGAACCTCCATCACAGCGCTTAAAAGGCGCGTACTCTAACCAATTGAGCTACGGGGGCCTTCCGTTTGGGTTATAGCGACCCGAACCCCTTCCGCACCGCGATCCCGAGCCCCAGCGCGGGGCTTCCGTTGCGCTCCACGATCTCGTCGTACTGAGCGGTGAACTCGAAGAAGTCGCGCTCGCGGACGGTCTCCGCGCGCAGCTCGCGCCAGACCTCGCGCACGCCGGGGCAGGCCGAGTCGACGATGTCGTGCAGGGCGAGGATGTTCGCGTGGTCGCGCATCAGGGCGACGTCGTTGCGGCACGCCTCGTACGAGTGGTCGGCGTCGATCAGGACCAGGTCGTAGGGCCCGCCGTCGCGCATGGCCCGCGCGAAGCGCGACGCGCTCGTGTCGATCTTCAGGAAGCGCACGCCCGGTCGCATCTCGAGGTACTCGTGGAGTGCGGGCACGTCGTCGATGTCGACCGCGGTCGCCGACTCGAGCGGGTGGAAGCGGCTCAGGTACTCGACGGTGATCACGAACGTCCCGCCGTGTCGCACGCCGAGCTCGAGGTACGTGCTGACCGGATAGCGCGCCAGGTGGGCCAGGTAGCGCGCGAACTGGTTCGGGTACTGCCAGTGCTTCAACCCGACGCCGACCGCGTCGTGCAGGTTCGCGGGGAACGCGTCGGGCACGTCGGCGCTGAAGCCGAGCGCGGGCAGCAGCTCGCGCTCGAGGTTGTCTGGGTCGGCCAGCCAGTCGCGGTCGCGCCGGCGGATCAGGTCGAGGCGCGAGAGGTCGATCTCCTGCGGCTTGTCGACGCCGAGCGCGCTCCCCACGCGCACCCGGACCGGCTGCGGCACGCTCGCGCGCACGGCGCGCGCGAGCGCTTCGTTCTGGAGCGCGCTGCGGGTCCTCTGCGTGAGCGGGCGGCCCCTCGGCACGGCGCGAGTATCGCACCCGCGCCCACCTAGACTCTGACCGACCCCGGGGGCGTGGTCTAGTGGTTAGGACGCCGGCCTTTCAAGCCGGAGGACACGGGTTCGATCCCCGTCGCCCCTATTCGGCCGTCTACCGTCGCTCGCTCGTGCCAGGCGGCTTGACCTCGCTGTACCCCAGAGCGTAAGATCGCTTTACCGCTAAAGACTTACTAACACATGTGGGGTAGCGATGAGCTTCATCACGGTGACCTCTGATGAGCAGAGCAACATCTACGCATTCGAGGCGGGCTCGGGAACGCTGCGGTACTACCGCGACGAGGGGCGCGACGGGACTTCCAACTGGGCGTTCGGCGGCCAGGGTCAGGCGATCGGGTCGGGCTGGGAGCAGATCCGACACGCCTTCTCGGGCGGCGACGGCGTCATCTACGCGATCCGGCCGGACGGCGCGTTCCTCTACTACCGGGATGAGGCGCGCGACGGGACTTCCAACTGGGCGTTCGGCGGCCAGGGTCAGGCGATTGGGTCGGGCTGGGACAGCTTCACCCATGTGTTCTCGGGCGGCGACGGCGTCATCTACGCGATTCGGCCTGACGGCGCGTTCCTCTATTACCGCGACAAGGCGCGCAACGGCAAGTCCAACTGGGCGAACGGGGGCCAGGGGCAGGCGATCGGGTCGGGCTGGGACAGCTTCGCGCACGTCCTCGGCGCCGACGATGGAGTGATCTACGCGATCCGACCGAACGGCGAGATGCTCTTCTACCGCGACGAGGCCCGCGACGGCACGTCGGGCTGGGCATTCGGCGGCCAGGGCCGGGTAATCGGGGTGGGCTGGGACATGGCGTAGACCGCGCGGTCCCCTGCGGTCTCGATCCCCGTCGCCCCTACTCCGCCGTGGAGCCGAGCTGCTCGGCCAGGCCGACGATGATGCCCTCGGGTCCACGCAGGAAGCAGAGCCGGTAGGCGTTTTCATACTGCGCGATCTCGCCGACGAGCTCGGCGCCGTGGCCGCTGCGCAGGCGGGCGACGACGTCGTCGACGTCGTCGACGGCGAACATGATGCGGCGTATGCCCAGCGCGTTCGCCGGCGCGCCTTCCGGCTCGGCCCTGACCGCGGGCGGCGTGTGGAACCTCGTCAGCTCGACCCCGCCGTGGCCGTCCGGGGCCCGCATCATGGCGATGTCGGCACGGACGCCGTCGAGCCCGACGACGCCGTCCACCGAGGGTCCCTCGACCAGCGTCTCGCCCTCCAGCTCCATACCGAGCTCGACGAAGAACGCCTTGGCGGCCTCCAGGTCCTCGACAACGATGAGAACGTTGTCCATCCGGAGAAGCGTCATGCGCCTAGCCGCCCGCGCGCGCGAGCTCCTCGACCTCCTCGGCGCTCAGGGTCAGGTCGGCGGCCGCCAGGTTCTCCTCGAGGTGCTTCACCGAGCCGGTGCCGGGGATCGGCAGCATCACCGGTGAGCGCGCGAGGAGCCAGGCCAGCGCGACCTGCGAGGGCGTGGCGTCGTGGCGCTCGGCGATCTCGTCGAGCGGCCCGCCGGGCTGCGCGAGCGAGCCGGTGGCGAGCGGGAACCACGGGATGAACCCGATGCCGCGCTCCTCGCACGCCTCGAGCACGTCCTCGGACGCCCGGTCGCTCAGGTTGTAGCGGTTCTGAACGGTCGCGACCGGCACGATCTCGAGCGCCTGCTCGAGCTCCTCGACGCGCACGTTGGACAGCCCCACGAGGCGCACCTTCCCCTCCTCGCGCAGCTCCGCCATCGTCTCGACCGAGCGCTCGTACGGCACCTCGGGGTCGGGGGCGTGCAGCTGGTAGAGGTCGATCCGGTCGACCCGCAGCCTGCGAAGGCTGCCCTCGCAGGCCTCGCGGAGGTGCTCGGGCCGGCCGTCGCGCTCCCACTGGCTCGGGCCCGGCCGGGTCAGGCCGCCCTTCGTGGCTATCACCAGCCCGTCCGGATAGGGATGAAGAGCTTCGGCGATGATCTCCTCGGAGACGTGGGGACCGTAGGAATCGGCCGTGTCGATCAGGTTCACGCCGAGCTCGACCGACCGCCTGACGACCGCCAGCGCCTCGTCGCGATCGTCCGGCTCGCCCCAGATCCCGTCGCCGGTGATCCGCATCGCACCGAATCCGAGCCGGCGGACGGTCAGCTCGCCGCCGAGGTCGAGGGTTGCGGGAGGACTTTGGGTGGTCATGGGTATGTACTACCCCGAAGCCGCCCACCCGACCCGAGGGAGCCGACTTGCCCGAGACCGACGTCCCGACCGTCTCCGAGATCGTTCGCCGCGCGGTGGCGCTCGTCGATTCCGGCGGCGCCGACCCCATCGCACGCGAGCTCGAGCTCGTCTACGAGGACGACGACCGAGCCGCCCCGGGACTCGACCTGCGCGAGGAGCTGCGCACCACCGTCGAGGGGCTCGATCCCGACCGCACGAGCGGCGCGGCCGCGGTCGCGGCGGGCGTCGCCCTGTTCCTGTCGACCCAGCCCGGCGGCGCCGCCGACCGCGAGGCGACGATCCGCGAGGGCGTCCGCGTCATGTACGGCGGCGACGTGCCCGAGCACGTGCGAGCCTGGCTCGCGGATCAGGGGATCGACGACTGAGCGGCGGGCTCGCCGCCCTCGGTGCGCTTGCCCGGGCGCTCGTACCCGGACGCGCTGGCGGCGAACACCGCGATGCCCGCGACCAGCCCGATCTCGTGTCCCGCCACCAGCATCACCAGCACCGCCGCCACGCCGCCGGCGGCCGCGCAGAAGAGCGAGAAGAGGAGCGGCAGCCGCAGGATGCGCCCCGTCACCAGTGAGCAGACGAGCCAGACGGCGGGCCCGACCGCGTAGCCGTAGTCCTCGAAGAAGTCCTCCGAGACGGTCAGCGCGAGGATCGCGAACGGGATCGCCACGACGATCAGCTGGATCAGCGCCGCGCGCCAGAAGCGACCCGAGTTCACGGCGGTGATCCTAGAGGCGCACCGCGGCGCGCGGACCGCGGGCCGAGGCGCCCAGCGGGGCTATGCTCGGCCGGCCGGGCGGTTAGCTCAGCTGGCTAGAGCACCTGCCTTACAAGCAGGGGGTCACTGGTTCGAGTCCAGTACCGCCCACTCGCTCCCGATCTGGGCACGCCGCCAACCTCGGCCGCGGCGCCGCGTTCTACCGAGTAGGAGGTGCCGCAATGGAACCCCTACTCGTACCCCTATGCCTGCTCCTGCTCATAGCAGCCCTCGTCACGGTCTCGGTCGGGAAGGCGAGGGCGTTGCAGCGCGCCCGTGGCGACGACAGTTCACCCGACTCCCCAGGGTCTCGCGATCCGCGCTGGAGACCGAAGCGGCCGGTGCTCTTCAAGGTCCGCCGCGTGCGCCGTTCGCGTCAGCGCCCGGAGATCGTGATCCCGCCCGGGAGCCGCAAGCTCTAGGGCACCGCGTCCGCTAGGCGCCGTCGGCGGGCGCCGTCGCGGTCACGATCCACGTCGACGCCGGCGCCCACACCTCGCCGTTCGGCCGCGTGTACTCGCTGAGCGCCTCGCGGAGCGCGGTGTCGATGTCGCCGTGCAGGTGCGCCGCGCTGTCGCCGGCCAGCCGCAGGATCTCCCCGGCGGGGCCGAGCGACATCACGAGGTCCACCGCCTCGTCCTCGTTGCGACCCATCAGCACGGGGAGGTCGCAGCGCCGGAGCGACACGTCGGTGAACCCGGCGTGCAGCATGATGTCGCTGGTCGTGTCCGCGCCCGACATCGAGAACGGGCCCGGCCCGCAGGTCGGGTCGTCGTGCTCCTCCGGCTTGCTCAGGAAGCCCTCGACGATCCGCTGCGCGCGGTAGAGCCACGCGTTGTCCTCGCGGCGGCGCCAGACCACCATCGAGAGCCAGCCGCCCGGGACCATCGCCCGCCGCACGTTGCGCATCGCGACCACCGGGTTCGCGAAGAACATCGTCCCCATCCGCGAGAACACGCCGTCGAAGCCCTCGCCGAGCGGGTCCGTCTGCGCGTCGGCGACCGCGAAGCTCGCGTTCGTCACGCCGGCCTCCTCGGCCTCGGACCGCGCCGTCTCGATGAAGCGCTCGGACGCGTCGACACCTACCGCCTCGCCCGACTCGCCCACCCGCTCGGCGATCGTCTGCGTGGTGTCCCCGAAGCCGCACCCGACGTCGAGGACCCGCTGGCCCGGCTGGAGCGGCACCGACCGCAGCGCCTCGGCGCCGTGCGCGCCCAGCCCGGCCACGAGCACGTAGCGGAACTTGACGAAGCGGTCGAAGAGCGGGCCGTCCCAGGCGGTGATCGCCTCCGCGTTGACGCTCTCGCCCCAGCGGCTCTCGCTCGCTGCCTCGGCCATGACTAGAGGAGTCCCACCTGACGCATGATGGATACGGAGTCCGAGTAGACGTCCTTTCGTTTCACCAGACCGCCCTCGAACGGGATCACGTCCATTCCCACCCACTCGACGCGCTGGCCGGTCGGCTCCGCGACGAGGTCCCCGCGGCGCATCACGCGCGAGTGCGTGGCCCGCGCCGTCCACTCCTGCACGACCAGTCCGTCGCGCACGTAGAGCCGCCGCGTGGTGAACTCGATGTCGGGCCAGGTCGTGAAGATCGCGCCGATGTGCTCGCGCACCTGCTCGCCCTCCGCCGACTCGCCCGCGGTGTGGTTGGCGAACACCATGTCCGGCGCGTGCATCGCCACGATCGCGTCGAGGTCGTGCTCGTTCCAGGCGTCGTTGTAGCGCTCGATCGCCTGTTCGAGCCCGGCCGCGCTGTCGGCCTCGGTGACGGCCATGGGCAAAAGATAACCTGCCCCGCTTGGCCCTTCCCAGCCAGACCGACGATTTCCCAGCCTGGTACCAGGAGGTCGTGCGCGGCAGCGGGCTCGCCGAGCCGGCGATCTCGCGCGGCGCGATGGTCATCAAGCCCTATGGCTTCGCCCTCTGGGAGGCGATCCAGCGTGCGCTCGACGATCGGATCAAGGCGACGGGGGCCGAGAACGTCTACTTCCCGCTGCTGATCCCATACCACCTGCTCGAGCGCGAGGCCCAGCACGTGGAGGGCTTCGCGCCCGAGGTCGCGGTCGTCAGCCACGCCGGTGGCAAGGAGCTCGAGGAGCCGTACGCCGTCCGTCCGACCTCGGAGACGATCATCTGGGCCACGGTCGGCAACTGGATCCAGTCCTGGCGCGACCTGCCGCTGCTGCTCAACCAGTGGTGCAACGTGGTGCGCTGGGAGCTGCGGCCGAGGCTCTTCCTCCGCACCACCGAGTTCCTCTGGCAGGAGGGCCACACCGCCCACGAGACCCGCGAGCAGGCGTGGGAGGAGACGACGATGATCCTCCGCGACGTCTACCAGGAGACGGCTGAGCGCGACCTGCTCCTGCCGGTGATCACCGGCCGCAAGTCGCCGTCCGAGCGCTTCGCCGGAGCCGTCGAGACGCTGGCGATGGAGGCGCTGATGCGCGATGGCCGCGCGCTTCAGGCCGGCACCTCGCACTACCTCGGCCAGAACTTCTCGCGCGCGTACGACGTGCGCTACACGGGGCGCGACGGCGCCGAGGAGTTCCCGCACACCACGTCGTGGGGCACGACCACCCGCCTCGTCGGCGCGCTGATCATGGCCCACGGCGACGACAGCGGCCTGCGCCTGCCGCCCGGCATCGCGCCCCACCAGGTGGTGATCGTGCCGATCTACAGGACCGACGAGGAGCGCGAGCAGGTGCTCGCCGCGGCGAGCCGCGTGGACGAGGAGCTGCGCGGCGAGGGCCTCCGCGTGAAGGTCGACGACCGCGACCAGCACCGGCCCGGCTACAAGTTCAACGAGTGGGAGCTCAAGGGCGTCCCGGTCCGGGTCGAGCTCGGCCCGCGCGACATCGCGGCCGGCCAGGCGACGGTCTACCGCCGCGACCTCGCCACCAAGGACCCCGTCCCGCTCGAGGGCATCGGTCGCAGCGCCCGCGAGCTGCTGGACGACGTCCAGCGCGGCCTGTTCGAGGACGCGCGCCGCTTCCGCGACGAGCACACCTTCACCCCCGACGGCTGGGACGAGATGCGCGAGCTGCTCAGCGCGGCGCGCGGGTTCGTGGTCAGCGGCTGGTGCGAGGACGAGGCCTGCGAGGCGAGGGTCAAGGAGGAGACGAAGGCGACGATCCGCTGCCTGCCCCTCGAGCGCGAGCGGGTCGACGGCGACTGCCCCGTCTGCGGCCGCCCCGCGACCGAGCGCGCGTACTGGGCGCAGGCGTACTAGCCGGCCGTCCCGGGCGTGAAGCTCGCCTCGTAGCGCATCACGCGTCGCTCGCCCATCCGCCAGCCGGCGTCGAGCGCCGCCCGCTGCGTGCGGTACTCGTCGACCGCGCGCATCTTTCGCCGCAGCTCGAGCGGCGACAGCCGGTGCGCGCTGCCCGGCGGCGACGTGCCGCCGGGCAGGAAGTCGTCGAACCACGCGTCGACGTCCAGGCCCGACCTCGACGCGCGCCCGGTCACCCACGCCGGCCAGCCGTAGCGGCCCGCGTAGGGCAGCTCGGCGTAGAGCCGTAGCGGCCTGCCCTCGCCCGCGAGCCGGAGCGCCGCGTCGCGCACCTGGACGTGGTCGGGGTGATCGCCGATCCCCGCCGGCGCCCACAGCTCGCCCGCGTCGCCCGCCGCCTCGCGTAGCGCCGCCAGGAGCCGCTCCGGGTCGAGCGGCCCGTCGCGGTAGTGGGCGTCCACGAAGTCGAGCTGCGTCGCCTCGCGACCGGCGTGCGCCAGCGCCGCGCGATCCTCGGCGTGCCGCTCGCGCATCCGCTCCGCGGCGTCGTGCGCGCCGGTCAGGCGGTCCCAACGCGGCGGCCGCCCCGCCGGAGGGATCCCGGCGCAGACGTTCACCACGCGCACCTCGTCCGGGCGACGCAGGACCGTCCACGCGCTGAGCACGGCATCGTCGAGGTGGGGCGAGAGGATCGCGACCGGGGTCATCGCGGCGCAACCGTACGGGCTGAGCGCAGCCCGCACACCGCTCCGGGAACGAACACGAGTGCGTAGGGGACGAGCATCAGGCGCGTCTCGGCTACCACCCCGAGGAGGAGGTGGAGGGCGATCCACGCCGGCACGACCGCCACCGCGAACGCCCGGAGCGGCCCCGGCCAGGCGCGCCAGCGAAGGGCCGCGAGCAGCGGGACGACCGTCCACGTCCGGAACAGGTGGTCCCAGGTCAGCCCGCGGCCGAGGTTGAGGCCCAGCAGGTCGAGACCGGGGTCGCGGCCCTCCGGGTGAATCAGGGGGCCCGGCCCCACGATCCACCGCACGGCCCAGAACGTGACGCCCCACGCCAGGAGCGCAAGCGCGCCGAGGCGCAGCGCCCGCTGCCCCTCGGGAGTCCGCGGGCCGAGCTGCACGCCGCGGGCCAGCAGCATGATCGGCACCAGGCCGCAGGTCTCCCGGTTGAGCGTCCCCACGACGGTCAGCGGCACGATCCAGGCGTGGCGGCCGCTCACGATCAGCAGGCCCGCCGCGAGGTAGACGGCGATCTCGGCGTACGTGTCGAAGGCGAGCGCCGAGTGATAGTGCGCCTGGGTCATCGCGAACGCGAGCAGCGCCAGGCCGAGGGCGGCCGCGTACCGCCCCGCGCCGAAGCGTCTGTAGAGGAGCCACGCCAGCGCGAAGATGGCCGCGTTCTCGAGCACCCGGAACCCGAGGAAGCCGACCATCGCCGGCTCGTCGAATCCCGCGGCGGTCGCCGACCTGAGCGCGAGCCACGCGAGCGCCTCCGAGCCGACGCGGTACTGCCAGGGGTCGCCGTTGGTGCCGTGCAGCGTCGCGCGGTTGCGCTCCACCTGGAGCTCCTCGACGAGCACGCGGGGGTTCTTCCCGGGCGAGATCGGGATCAGCCCGCGGTACTGGTCGTACACGGTCGCCAGGCTCAGGCCGGCGACGAGCGCGCACACGAGCAGGGAGCGGCGGGCGAGCACGCGGGGATCCTCGCGGACCGGCGCGGCCTCCGGGTCTAACGTACGCGCGCGTGCACGGGAACGGGGGAGCGGGCGATCCGCGCATAGTGGTCGAGCCGAGCGGCCACCGGCTGCTGAACCACGGCGACACGGCCATGCTCCAGGTCGCGGTTCGCAGGCTGCGCGAGGCCTGGCCCGGCGCGTCGATCGGGGTCATCACCGCGGACCCGGAGGGGCTGTCCCGGCACGTGCCGGGGACCGAGGCGGTCCCCGCCGCCGGGCGCTACGAGGTGATCGACGACGCGTCGCCGCTGCCGTCCCGGCGCGACCGCGTGCTCGCCGCGGCCACGACCGTCGACTCGGACGCCGCGGCCGCCGAGCGCGCCCTCGGCATCCCGCTCGGGGAGCCGGCGCGCGGCTACCTGTCGGCGCTCGCCGGAGCGGATCTCCTCGTCGTGAGCGGGCGCGGCGGCGTCTGCGACGCCTTCCACCACGAGTCCGTCAGCCTGCTCGACGAGATCGAGGCCGCCGCGGACCTCGGCGTGCCGGTCGCGATGATGGGCCAGGGCCTCGGTCCGATCGAGCACCCGTTCCTTCGCGCGCGCGCGCGCGAGGTGCTCCCGAAGGTCGCGCTCCTCGCGTTGCGCGAGGGGCGCGCCTCGCTGCCGCTCGCACGAGCCCTCGGCGTGTCGGACGAGCGCCTGGTCGTGACCGGCGACGACGCGCTCGAGCTCGTCGTCGAGCTCGGCGCCCGCGATCGCGCCGCCGGCGGCCTGGGGGTCAACCTGCGCGTGGCGCCCTACGCGGCCGTCGGGGAGGACGACGTCGCGCGGGTCGGCGAGGTCGTCAGGTCGCTGGCTCGCGAGCTCGGCACGAACCTCGTGGGCGTGCCGATATCGGGGTACCCGGAGGAGCACGACGGAGAGTCGATCGAGCGGATCGGCGGATCGGCCGGCGCGCCCGTGGAGGACCCGGCCGAGGCGATCCGCCGCGCGGGCGGCTGCCGCGTGCTGGTGGCGGGCAGCTACCACGCCGCGCTGTTCGCCCTCGCCCAGGGCGTGCCGGTCGTCGGGCTCGCGCGCTCCGGCTACTACGTCGACAAGCTGAACGGGCTGGCGGAGCGCTTCGGTACCGGGATGACCGTCGTGTCGCTGGACGCACCGGACCTCGAGGGGGAGGTCGAGGGCGCCGTGCGCCGCTGGTGGGACGCGCCGGCGAAGGAGCTTCGGGCCCTCACCGACGCCGCGAAGCGGCAGGCCGGCGAGGGTCGCGAGGCGTGGCGACGGCTGCCGGCGCTCCTCGGCGAGCAGCGCCCCTCACGCGCGCGCGGCCCGCTGCGGCGGAGCGTGCGCGAGCTCGTCGTGCGGGAGGTCGAGACCCGCAATGTGGACGGCGCCGTCGAGCGCTCGGCGCTGTTCAGCTGGACGGGCGCGGAGCGGCGGGTCGCGATCGAGGCGCCGGCCGAGCTGGTGGAGGCGGACGCCGACGCCTCACCGTTCCTGCCCCTCGCCCTGCTGCCGGCGATGCGCCGTGGAGACGACGTGGTCATCGACGGCCCGGTCTCCCCGCGGCTGGTCCGCGGCGCGCACGCCGTCGCGGAGCTGTACCGCGCCTGGGCGCCCGACCTGCCGCAACCGGCGATCCGGGTCGCCGAGGAGCGCGAGCCGCCCGCCGCTTCGGGCCGCGCGACCGGGCTCTTCTTCTCGCGCGGCGTGGACTCGACCTACAGCGCGGCGGTCCCGCGCGAGTACCCGGGCCCGATCGAGCGGCTGCTGTTCGTCCGCGGCCTCGACCCGAACCAGCCCCCGGCCGTCCTCGACGAGGAGGTTCGCCTCGCCCATGCGGCGGCGGAGCGCCTCGGGCTGCCGCTCAGCGTGCTCCGCACCAACGTGCACGACCTCACGCGCCTGTTCGTCGCCAACTGGGAGGACATCGTGGGCGCGGCGCTCGCCGCGATCGGGCTCGCCACCACCGGGGGGCTGCACACCGTGGTCATCGCGCCGACCGACAGCGCCGTCAGCCTCGGGCCGAACGGCACCTCGCCCGTGCTCGACCCGCTGCTCTCGTCCGAGGCGACGCGGGTGGTGCACGACAGCGTCGCGCTCCGGCGCGTGAGCAAGACGCTCTGGCTCGCGGAGAACCGCCCGGACCTGCTCGCGGAGCTCAGGGTCTGCTACGGCGAGCCGCGGGCCGACAACTGCGGGCGCTGCTCGAAGTGCCTGCTCGTGATGGCGGTGCTGCGCGCGGCGGGCGCCCTCCACGCGGCGACGCTGTTCCCGCAGGAGCTCGACCTGGACCTGATCCGCGGCTGGGAGCTTCGAGCGGTGGAGCCGCGGACCGAGGTCGCCGAGCTCGTGCGGGTGCTGGACGACGGACGCGACCCCGAGCTTCGCGACGCGCTGATGCACGGCCTCGCGAAGCCGATGTGGACCTATCCCGGGCCGCCGCAACGTTCCGACACGCCGGGCTTTCGCCAGCGCCAGGAGCGGGTCCTGGTCTCGATCGTCCGCGACGGGCTGCCGTGGCCGCCCCCAGCGCCGGACGCGGCGCCGCCGGGGCTCGGCCTCGTGCGCGCGATCGACCGCGCACGCGGGCGCCACGTCTACGGGGTCGGACGGGTCCCGCCCGGCGAGCTGGTGGGCGAGCTCGGCA
>DATENL010000214.1:0-5272 GCA_035275105.1 Thermoleophilaceae bacterium | reverse complement strand
CCCCCCCCCCCCCCCCCCCCCCGATGGCTCATCTCGTGGTCGAGGACACCGAGCGGGACATGCGCCTGGCCCAGAGCGCCGCGCTCGTCCTGCGGCACGGGGCAACCCGATCGCAGTGGGCATGGGCGGCTCGCACGCTGCACGAGCACCCCGGCGCGTTCGCGTGCGCGACCGTCGACGCCGGCGGCGCTGTCGTCACCATGCGCGACGAGCGGACGTTCGCGGCGGCGCCGCTCGACGACCGTCCGCTCCCGTTCGACAGCGCGATTCTCGCGTCGGCGATCTACACGTGCGCGATCTGCCGTGACGCCGGCGCCGACCTCCCGCGTCGTCTGGACGTGCGGGCCGGCGCCGCGACCGCGTCTATACGCCTACAGCGTGAGAGCATCGACCGCTGACGGAGGACCGGCTGCAACCGGCTCGCCCGCGCTCGGGTGTCCCAACGCGCGGTAGATCGCCTGCGCCCTCTCGCGCCGCGCGGCGGCGGTCTTCCGGTCCTTCCGCGCGTCCGCCACCGCGGCCAGCTGGTCGTAGGTCTCGGCTTCCTCGACGCGCATGCCCAACTCGACGAGGAACCGCAACGCCTCCTGAAGAGCTGCTTCGGCGCCCTCGGTGTCGCCCATCTCGAGGGTGGCCTCACCGATGCGCAGCAGCAGGCGTCCCACGAACATCTGGTCGTCGATCCGCCGCATCGTCACGAGCGCCGCACGCAACGTGGCGAGCGCCTCGTCGTAGCTCGCCTTTCCGAGCAGGGCGCTACCGATGAAGAAATCCTGTAGCGCGACGCCGCGTTCGTTGCCAGTGCGGCTGAATATCTCGCGCGCGTAGCGGAACGCGTCGAGGGCATGGTCGTACTCGCCCTCCTTCAGCGCGCATGCGCCGGTGAACTCGCGCACCGAGGCCCTGAGCTCGTCGTTGGCCGAGTCCGCGACCAAGCGGTTCGCACGCTCGAGCTCCGCGCGAGCGGCGTCGGGGCGGCCGACCTCGGCAAGCGCCCACGCGAGCTGCGCCCGCATGCGAGCTTCGGCGTCTCGGTCGCCTGCCCTTCGCGCGCACTCGACGCCGATCTCCGAGGCGTCGATCCAATCCGCGTAATGGCGCCGGTTGTAGTGGAAGAGCCACAGCGACTCGACCATCTGCCAGACGCGGTCGTCCCACTCGCGGTCCCGCGCACTCTGAAGCACCGCAAGGGTGTTCGCCCGCTCCGCCTCGAGCCAGTCGAACGCGCTGTCCCGGTCCGCGAAGGTCGGCAGGTGAGGCGCCGCTATCGCGTCGTCCGGAGCCAGGCGGAGGCGATCGGCGATCAATGCGCGATCGGCGCGTCGTAGGGAAGCGCGATACCAGTCGACGAGTCCTGACAGCGTCTCCTCGCGCGTGGCGTCCGCGTCCTCGCGCGCCGTAGTCTCCCGGGCGTGCAGGCGAACGAGGTCGTGGAAGCGGTAGCGGCCGTCCTCGAGCGGCTGCAGGAGGTAGGTGTCAGCGAGCGCGGCAAGCTTCTCCGCCGCATCGTCAAGGCCTATCCCGGCAAGGACGGCCGTATGGACGGCGGAGATGTTGAGGCCCGGGTGGATCGCGACGCGCCGGTATGCGAGTCGTTGCTCAGGCGGCAGGTCGCCGTAGGCAAAGCCGAACACGGCCGCACCCGCGTACTCGCCCTTCCCGGCCAGGTAGCTCAGCCGGCGATCCTCGTCGCTGACCTCGGCGACCACCGAGGCGACGGTCCGGCTGCCGCGGCCGAGCAGGACCCGGGCCGCGCAGACGCACAGCGGCAGCGCGAGCCCGCCACAGAACGCCACGAGCCTCTCGGTCGCGTCTTGGTCGTGCTCGAACTCCGAGCCGAAGTCGCCGGCCATCTCGACGAGAAGGTCCTCGGCCCGGTCCGCGGGCAGAGGGTCGACGGGCAGGAGCTCCGCCCCTCCGTAGTGAAGCTCCTCGAGGGTCCTGTAGCTCGTCGCGAGCACAAGGCTCCGGTTGCCCGAGGGGCGCAACTGCGTCACCTCCGCGGCTTCGGCCACGTCGTCGAGCAGCACCAGCAGCTGTCGGTCGAACGTCATCGAACGGAAGCGCTCGACCCGCTCGGCGAGCGTCGCCGGGACGACGGCGTCCGGAGGGCCGAGCTTGCGTATGAACTCCGCCAGGTACCCGCTGACGTCGACCGCCGCCCCGCGCCGGCGCTCCGAGAAGTTCGCAACCAGATCGCCGTCCACGAACCGCTCGCGAATCCGGTTCGCCCAGTACCTCCCCACGGCACTCTTCCCGACGCCCGGCAGACCCCCGAGCACCGCGACGACTGGCCCCTGCCCGCGTTCCGCGCGATCGAGCAGCTCGTCAAGACGCGCTAGCTCGTCGGCGCGGTTGACGAACTTGGTCGGATGGTCGAGGTCAGATCGAGGAACGCGCCGAACCTCCGTCGGGGAGGCGAAGCCCCGAGCGGCCGCCCTCCGCTCGAGCAGGTGAAAACCGAGGCCGACAAAAGCGCCGACGAGACCGATGGCGGCAAGCACGATCCGAACGGCCACGGGCGCACCGGCCGCCTGCGCCAGGCCGGCGAGCGCCGCGGCGATCGCGAGCACGGCGGCGGAGAGGTTCCGATTCGCCGCAAGCTCGTCTGCGCTCCGTCTCGGGATCCGCATACGTGCAAGCTAAAGCCCGGGGCGCGGCGTGGAAGGATTGGTCTCGTGTAGCTCGCCAGGAGGAGCAGGCGCACGAACGTGGATCTGCCCGGCTGAACGCGGTCAGACCTCGGCGTGGCGAGCTGCACGCCGCGCGTAGCGCCGGCCGAGACCGGGGAATGCGTCGACCCAGCGCAGGACGGAAGGGTGGTGCACCACACCGCGGCGATCCCCGAGCACGGCACGGACGAGCGTTCCCGCGGCGGCGTCGACGTCGCCGAGCCCCGGCGGTCCGTCGAGCCAACGTTGGCCGCCGGGCAGATCCCGGTTCGCGCGCGAGCTCTCGGTGTCAACCGGGCCGAGCGCCACCTCCACGACGCGCACGCCGCGTGGGCGCATCTCGAGGTCCAGCGTCTGCGTCGCCGCGCTCAGCGCGGCGCGCGACGCCGCGTAATGGCCCAGGCGGGGGAACGGCGACACCCGCGCCATCGAACCCGTGTTGACGATGGCGCCACGGCCACGCTCGATCATCGCCGGCGCGACTGCCGCGATCAGCGCCAGCGGGCTCCACAGGTTGGTCTCGAAGGTCGCCCGCGCCGCCTCGGCGTCGCCCACCTGCCACGCGAGACCCTGCGTCGACCCGCCCGCGTTGTTGACGAGGACATCGATCCGGCGCAGCTCCCGCAGCGCCCGCTCCGCGAGCGCGGTCGCGGTTCCGGTCACGCCGAGGTCGCCGGGAAGCACGAGCGGCTCAGGCCCGCCCGCCGCTCGGATCTCGGAGGCAAGGGATCGCAGCGCGTCCTCACGGCGGGCCACGAGGGCGAGGCGGCCGCCGCGGGTGCCAAGCCTCAGCGCGGCCTCCCGTCCGATCCCGCTGGAGGCGCCCGTGAAGAGAATGGTGAGCTCTGTTTCGACCATGCGGTCGAAACCTACCACACCTTTCGACCGACCGGTCGAATACGGTGGGGACCATGCCACGGCGCGCGAAGATCCGCCCCGACGAGCCGGGACGCGAGAAGCTGCTCGACGCCGGCCGCGACCTGTTCGGCACCCAGGGCTACGAGGCGACGTCGATCGCCGACATCGGACGCCGCGCCGGAATAGCGAAGTCGGTCCTCTACCACTACTTCGGCTCCAAGGCGGCTCTGTACGAGGAGCTCGTGCGCCACGATGCCGACGCGCTGGTCGCGGCCGTGGAAGCGGCCGTGCCAACCCGCGCGGAAGGGGGACCGCGTCTGCGCCCCGGCGTGGACGCGTTCCTGCGCTTCCTCTCCGAGCGTCCGGCCACCTGGCGCCTGATGACTCGCGACCCGCCGGCCGATCCGGCGCTGCGCGCGCTGCACGAGCGCGTCGACGCCGAGGTCGCGCGTGCGCTGCGCAATCTGCTGGCGATGCCGGCCAAGGTCCGCGCCAAGCCCGATGTCGTCGAGCTCGTCGCGCTCGCCGTCCGGACCTATGCGGCCTGGTGGCAGGATCATCCCGCCGTGCCCCGCGAGGACATCGTCGAGGCGATCGGCGACTTTGCCGCGGCGTCGGCACGCCGGATCGACCGGAAGACCTCGTGATTAGGGCATGGAGGCGCTAGCCGCGCTGGGCGCCCGCCGTGTCGGCGAGCGGACGGCGGATCTCGCGCGCGGGCGGCGGAGCGGAGCTCGGTGGCTGTGACATCACGTCCGGTCCGGAGCCGATGCCCTGCATGTCCGGGACGAGGGCAGCGTCGATGTCGGCGTCGTCGTCGTAGGCCCGCCGGACCCCCTCGTCGAGCAGCTCGAGCTGTCGGTCGAGCGGTGGCCGGCGCTCGGGCGACGCCACCGTCCTCAGGTCCTCGAGCGCGGCGCGGAGCCGGCGTGCGACCTGGGGCGACCCGGCGCCGGCCAGCCGAAGCTCGTCGAAGGCGAGGCGGACGTAGCCGTTCCAGCTCAGCACCCGCACTACGAGCCTCACGTGGCCACGGGCATCGTGATGGCGTCCGGAGGGAAACTCACGCCGGGCGAGCCGGCGGAGGATGTCGTGGATCGCGTTGATCGACTGCACGGAGGTGGTCGGGTCCTGGAACGGGCTCGAGTAGATGCTCCGCGCGGCCACGTCGACGAGCTTGCGCAGCCCGAATGCCGGCTCGAAGTGGTGGCTGCGTTCACGGTCCAGGATCACGCTGAGCGCGGCCGCGCTGCGATGAGGCTCCGGAAGGGAGCCCCGCACTCGGAAGAGCGGGCCGCCGCGGGGCACGAAGTCGCCCATCGCGGGCACCAGCTCCAGCACGCAGTCGGCCTCCTCGGCGATGTCCACGAGCACGTGGTGCGGAAGCTTGTTGACGACCCCATAATCGGGCGCCGCGACCACACTCGGGTCATCCTCGGGCTCGGGCGCTGCCGGGTAGAGGCGGTCGACCTCGTCGCGCGTCACGTCTGCGACCCAGCCGATCAGGCCACCCACCCGAATCGACTCTGCGATGTGGTTCACATAGAGCACGAGCACGACGATCGAGCTGAGGATCAGCCCGTAGTTGACGACGATGGCGAGGCCCGGCAGCTCTCCGCCGCCGGAGCTGTTGACGTTGACGTCGCGCAGTACGGTCATCGAATAGGCGAACGTGCCTATGAAAAGGCCTACGGCCAGTTGGCTGCGACGGTCGTTCAGGATCCCGCGCACGATGCGGGGCG
>DATENL010000213.1:0-3061 GCA_035275105.1 Thermoleophilaceae bacterium | reverse complement strand
GGCTGGCCCTGCGCGCGTGCGTCGTGGGCGCCGAGCCCGTGCTCGCCCGGACGCTCGACGCGGTCGAGCGATCGCTCGCGCCGGCCGGCCTGGACGGCTCGGTGCTACGCCCGGCCTACGGGCTCGCAGAGGCGACGCTGGCGGTGACGATGGCGGCGGCCGGGATCGCTCCGCGGCGGATACGAGTCGCGCCGGGGCCGTTGCTGGACGGCCGGCTCGAGCTCGACGCGGACCCCCATGCGGTCGAGCTCGTCTCCTCCGGCGAGCCGCTCGACGGCGTCGGCGTTGCGATACGGGGCGAGGCCCGCGTGGGCGAGATCGTCGTCCGCTCGCCCGCACTCGCCGAGGGGTACGCGGGCGCGCCGGAGCTGACGGGCGAGCGCTTCGGCGACGGTGCCCTCGCGACCGGAGACGTGGGGTTCGTCTCGGACGGCGAGCTGTTCGTCGTCTGCCGGGCCGACGACGTGATCGCGGCCCGCGGCCAGAAGTTCCTGGCGCGCCAGGTGGAGCAGGCGATGGACGGAGAGGGCGCCGTTCGCCCGGGCGGCGTCGCCCTGGTGGACGTACGGGCCGAGGACGACGTCAGGCTCGTGGCGCTCGCGGAGGTCCGTCGCCCGCCCGCCGACGCGCGAGCGATCGCCCGGGCGCTCGGGCGAGCGGCGCGGCGCTCGGCGCGCGTGCCCATCGACGAGTGCGTGCTGCTGCCGCCGCGAACGCTGCCCAAGACGCCGACGGGAAAGCTCCGCCGGTTCGAGTGTCGCTCGCTGGCGCTCGACCCACCTGCGTCGGCGGTCCGGGTGGGGCTCCCCGGCGGGGGGTCCGGGTGAGCGGACGGGCGATCGGGGTGGGCGACGCGATCGCGGTCGTCGGCTCGGTGCTTCGGGAGGTGCGCGGCGAGCCGGTCACGGTCGCCGCGTCCACGCGAATCGACGAGCTGGATCTCGACAGCCTCGAGATCATCGAGATCTTCGTGCGGCTCGAGGAGCGGACCGGGTACGTGGCGACCGGCGACGAGCTGCGGTCACTCGTGACGATCGGCGACGTCGCGAGGCTTGGCTAGTCCCCGCCCCCGGGCGCGGGCGCGGGCGGGGCCGGTGAGCGAAGGCGCCGGCCGCTCGGCTTGCCAGTGACGACCGAGACGAGTCGCTGGTACTCGTCCACGAGCCGCGGTTCGTCCTGCGGGCGGGCGTCCAGGGGCGCGCCCGAGACGCGGTAGCGCCGGCAGGCCCGCAGGAACTGCTCGGTCGCGACGATCGCAACCGCCTGCGCGCACCCGGCCGCGTATCCGGCGAAGTCGTCAGGGAAGTCCTCGGGCTCAGGCCGGCCGCCGTTGGACTCCAGCTGGGCGGCGAGGTCCGCGTGGTAGGCGTCGTAGTTGTCGCCCAGCTCGCGCACCAGTCCCGGGATCGCCCCGCTCGCGCGGAGGCTCGCGGCGCGCCCGCGAAGCGCCATGCGCTCGAGCCCGAAGACGGACACCTCGGCCCCGCTCACGTGAAATCCCGCCAGACCGCCCACAGGGGCTTCACACCGCCCACGTGGCGTGGAGGCGTGTCGACGAAGTCGAAGCGGACCCCGTACTTGTTGTCGTCGTACGGGCGGTCGTTGATGACGTGCTGCGTGAACATCTGCACGGCGGCCTTCTGCGAGAGCAGGTTCCACGCCGTGACCATGTTGTTCTTCTGTGTCTCCGCGGGCGTGCCCCCGTCCGACGCCTTGTAGGGCGAACCGCCCTCGGTGAGCCAGATCTTTCGCTCTGCGATCTGCTTCCAGTTCCGCTGCTCGAGTAGGTTCACGACGTCGTCGACGTGGGCCCGGTTGCCGCTGCGGACGTCGCGGTAGTTGTGATGGCTCCAGCCGAAGAACGTCGGGGCCGGATTCCAGTCGTTCAGGTAGTTGAGGACGGAGCTGGTGAAGTCGTGGTAGTTCCACGCCGTCATGATTCCGTCGCTGGTGAACTCGTCGGCCGGCTTGTCGGCGGTGGCGGGGCCCGCCAGCCACTGACCCGTCCCGCCGTTGGCGACGGGCTTCCAGCCGTGGTAGAGCGCGTTGTCGCGGGCCGACATCATCATCTGGGCTACGCGGCACCCGACCGACGATCCGTTCTGCGGCCAGTTGAGCGCGTTCGGCTCGTTCATCACCTCGAGCGCCTGCACCCAGGCGCCGAGCGGGTTCCCGTAGAGCGCCCCGGGAACCGGCCCGCTTGGATTCGCCGCCACGTTCTTGCGGTAGCGGCAGATCAGGTAGGTCATCCAGAGTGCCCACTGGCCCGTGTTGTACGGGTCGTCGGGGAACTTGTTCTCCGGCGGCAGGTAGTTGTAGCCGGACGTGTCCTTCGACCAGGTGGGGGACCGCTCGTCGGACACGAGCAGCACGGGGACGCCGTCGACGTTGGCCTGCCTGATGATCTTGTCGAGCCGCGTCAGGTACGTCTTCGAGGGGACGTCGCCGCTCAGGTGCGTGAACATCTCCTGCCAGGTGTCCTTGGGCCCGATCGACTCCTGGCAGTCGTACCAGGACACCCACGGCCGGATCCAGTGGCTGCCCTGCCAGCTGGTGATGTATGAGCGGTTGCCCCAGAAGAGGTAGTGGTCGGGGTGGGCGTCCGGGCTGTACTGCGGGTTGTTCGGGTCCGGCATCGAGTCCGGATCCCTGATCACCTTCGCCGAGGTGAGCGACACGCACTTGAGCGGCGCCATCAGCCGTGCCTCGCGGAGATGCGGGTCATCGTGCTGGCGGTACCGCCGCGATGCTCGCCGTAGAACGGCTGCGTCGCCAGCGTGAGCGCGCCTCCGATCCCGGGGTCGCTGCGCGTCCCGTCGCAGTGAGCGGCGAGCCCGCGGAGCCGCGCGCGGCGGGTCTGCGACGCGAACGACCCGGGGCGGCCGCGGTCGAGCGCGTCGAGCGCGAAGTCGATGTGGGTCCGCACGCCGCTCGACGCGTGTGCGTACCGCTCCGCGAGTGCGCGGCCGACGCCGAGCGGATTCGCCAGCTTCAGATCGAATCGGACGCCGGGGTCGAGCGTCTGCCGAAGATACGCCTCCAGCGCGTCGAACCCGCTCGC
>DATENL010000212.1:0-5309 GCA_035275105.1 Thermoleophilaceae bacterium | reverse complement strand
CCCCGCGGGCGCCCGGCGCGCCGTCGCCGGCGTCGCGCGCGCGGCCGATGCCGATCATCAGCCGGCAGTGGGGACACCGCGTCGGAGCGGGCGGCCACGGCCCGTCCACGGCCTCCGCCACGGGCAGGAGGCAGTGCGGGCAGTGGGCGTCTGAGGGGGCGTCCTTGACCGGAGTGTCCGGTGTTGCGGTCGCCTGAGCTGTCGGGGGGGTCATGAACTCCAAATGGGGTTGGGAACCTTCACCCTTGTGGTGACCATCCAGCGCCCGGGGTAAACCTCCCGAGCTCACTTTTTTCGCGGTTTGGCACCGTCGCTGCCGGGGCGTAATGCGCCGCTAACACAGGGGCGTGACGCCGGCGCCGCTCACGGGTTCCGTTCGGCCCGCTCACGCGACCAACCCGAGCTGCGGAGCCGCGGGGGTCAGCCGCAGGTGCGTCTTGCCGCGCCGTGTGATCAGGATCGGCTCGCCCGCGGCCGCGCGCTCCATGTACCAGCCGAAGCGGTTGCGGAACTCGTGGGCGCCGATGACTGTCGGCGAGTCGTCAGAGGGAGTGGAGCTGAGGGGATTCGAACCCCTGGCCTCCGCCATGCCATGGCGGCGCTCTGCCAGCTGAGCTACAGCCCCAAGCGGGTAGTCCTCGGCGAAGTGTAACCCTGCTAGCTGACCGTTTCGAGTCGGCGCCAACCGCAGATGCATGCCGCCACTGGGCGGCAGCTCGGCGATCGGCACGGCGAAGCAGCGGTCGAGCTCCGCACAGTAGGCCGCGATCAAGTCGATCTCGTCGGACGTGTACACGGTGCGCCGAAACCCCTCCGGCGCGCGACGGCTCGTGCGCGCGGCAATGGCGACGACATCGCCGCGACGACGGGCTGTCTTGCACTGCACGCGAACCAGCCGGCTCTCGACGTAGAAGATGAAGTCGCAGCGCCCGCCGTCGACGATCGGGCGATAGACCTCGAAGCCGAGCCGAGTCGCCTCCGCGGCGATCTTCGTCTCCGCTATCGCGCCGATTCGGTTGGGATCCATGACCCGAACACTAGTTCGTGTACCGGACGGAAAGGCGCCCAAATCCCCTGCAAATCCGACGTTTGGGGGAGGGGATCCCCTAACCGACGGAGCGGGCCGGTGCCTCGCCCCAGAGCTGCTCGAGGCGGTAGAACGCGCGCGCCTCGGGCGTGAAGATGTGGACGACGCAGTCCTGGTAGTCCATGAGGATCCAGCGCGCCTCGCGCGCGCCCTCGATCCGCGCGGGATAGAGGCCGTCCGCCTTGAGCGACTCGTGGATCGCGTCGTGGATCGCCTTGGTCTGGCGCTCGGTGCCGCCGCTGCAGATCAGGAAGTAGTCCGTGTAGCCGACCAGCGATCCGACGTCGAGCACGCGGATCTCCCGCGCCTTGCGGTCCGACGCGATCTCCGCGATCCGCTCGGCCAGGCGCTCCGCCGACGCGACGGTCACGAGGACGCCACCGCGCCGGCGCCGGCGCCGGCGCCGTACAGCCCGCGCTCCTCGATCAACTCGGCGACGGGGTCCGGCACCAGGTACCTCACCGGCTGGCCGCGCGCCACGCGGCGCCGGACCATCGTCGACGACACGCCGATCGGCGGCATGTCGAAGAACACGAGCCGGCCGCTGTTGCGCAGGTGCGACGCCTCCACGAAGATCCCCGGCCGCCGCCACGCTCCCCGTTCCGCCACCGCGACCGTCGCCAGCTCGAGCACGCGGTCGGGCTCGCGCCACGATCGCAGCTTCGCGGCCTGGTCGCCGCCGAGGATCCAGACGAGCTCGTCGCCCGGCCGCTCCTTGGCGAGCGCCTCGAGCGTGTCCACGGTGTACGACGGTCCCTCTCGGTCGACCTCGAGGCGCGAGGCCTCCATCCGCCCGTCGCCGCCCACAACCGCCTCGCAGAGCTCGAAGCGCGCGTCACGCCCGGGGTCGTCGGCGATCTCCCGATGCGGCGCCTCGCCCATCGGCATCAGCAGCACGCGCTCGAGGTCCAGCTCCACCAGCGCCTCCTGCGCCAGCACCATGTGCCCGATGTGCGGCGGGTTGAAGGCCCCGCCCAGAACGCCGATCCGCAAGCCCGCTAGAACCTCGGCGGGGCGTCGGCGGCGGTCGAAAACTGCATCACAAACAGCCTAGCGGTCGCAGCCGTGGACGGCCCGGGCTTCGCGGGCGCACGAGGGCGGAGCTCGACGTCCCCCGAAGGGCGCTTGGCGAGTGAGCGAAGCGAACGAGGCCCTGAGGGGGATGTCGAGCTCCGCCCACCGCTCCGCTACTCGAGCACGAAGTAGTCGCGGTGCACCGCCTCCTCGCTCCCGCGCGGCATCACCGAGCGCACCTCCGCCGTCTTCATCCCCTTGATCCGCCGCAGCTCCGGCGCCGAGTAGTTTGCGATCCCCTTGCCGATCGTCGCGGCCGTCCCACCGTCGCCCGCGGCGACCTGGACCGCGTCGCCGGCCTGGAAGTCGCCCTCGACGTCGACCACCCCCACCGGCAGCAGGCTCGTACCGCGCTCGCGCAGCGCCGCCTCGGCGCCGGGGTCGACCACGATCCGCCCGCGGCTCGGCTTCGCGTACTTGAGCCACAGCTTGAAGCTCGACACGCGCTGGGCCTGCGGATGGAAGCGCGTCCCCTCCGCCTCCCCCGCGATCGCCCGCGCCACCGTCCCCGGCCGCGTCCCGTTCGCGATCACGGCGGGGATCCCCGCGGCCGTCGCCATCTCCGCGGCGACCACCTTCGAGCGCATGCCGCCCGACCCGAGCGGCGACGTCGACATCCCGACATCCAGCGCACGCAGCTCGCCGAAGTCCCTCACCTCGGGCACCAGCGTCGCCGACGGGTCCCGCCGCGGGTCCGCCGTGTGCAGGCCGTCCGTGTCCGTGAGGAGGAGCAGCACGTCGGCGCCGATCAGGATCGCCACCTGCGCTGCCAGGAAGTCGTTGTCGCCGAACGAGATCTCGTCCGTCGTCGTCGTGTCGTTCTCGTTGATGACCGGCACCACGCGCCAGTCGAGCAGCGTGCGCAGCGTCTGCCGCGCGTTCAGGTAGTGACTGCGCGCGGACATGTCGAAGAACGTGAGGAGCACCTGCGCGCTGGGCGCGCCGCGATCACGCAGCAGCTCGTCGTACACCCGGTAGAGCTTCCCCTGCCCGACCGCCGACGCCGCCTGGAGGTCCGCCATCGCCGTCGGCCGAACCGGCATCCCCATCAGCCGCATCCCGTAGGCGATCGCCCCCGAGGTGACCATCACCACCTCCTCGCCCGCCGCGTACAGCTCCGCCGCCTGGTCGCAGACGTGCGGCAGGACGTCCATCCGCACCTCGCCGCGATCGTCGGCGACGATGCTGGAGCCGAGCTTGACCACCGCCGTGCCCATGGGCGGAAGGGTATGGGTGCGCCGCGGCGGCGGGCCCGCCGCTACACCGGGTCGAGCTCGAACAGGACGCCGCCGATCTCCACGTCGTCGCCCGGCTCGAACCCCGCCGCCTCGAGCGCCCGGATCACGCCGATCGCCCGCAGCCGGTCCTCGACGTACTCGAGCGCCTCGTCGTTGCCCGTGTCGTAGCGGGCGATGAGGCGCTCGACACGAGGACCCACGACGCGGAACGTCCCGTCCGGTCCGCGCTCGACGCTGAACCCCCCGTCCGCGCCCGGGCGGTAGACGCGGTGCTCCGCCTCCGGCTCCGCCGGCGCGGTCCCTACAGGCTCGTCCGCGGGCGCCTCGTCCTCGGGAACGTGCTCGAGGATCGCCCGCCCGAGGTCGTCGAGGCCGCGCCCGGTCGCGGCCGAGGTCACGACGACCTCGCGCACCCGGTCGCCCAGCCGCTCGCGCCAGCGGACCGCCGCGGCCTCGGCGTCCTCGTCCGGCACCAGGTCCGCCTTGGACAGCGCGAGCACGCGCGGCAGGTCCGCCAGCCCCGCGCCATGCGCGCGCAGCTCCGCCTCCACCGCCTCGTGGTTCGTGTCGGGGTCGGTCCCGTCGAGCGGCGCGAGGTCGAGCACGTGCACGAGCAGCCGCGTGCGCTCCACGTGCGCGAGGAACTCGTGACCGAGGCCGGCGCCCGCGCTCGCGCCCTCGATCAGGCCCGGGATGTCGGCGACGACGAGCTGGCGGTCCTCCGCCTCGAGCGTCCCCAGCACCGGCTCGATCGTCGTGAACGGGTAGTTCGCGACCTTCGGATGCGCGCGCGTGAGGCGCGCCAGGAGCGACGACTTCCCCGCGTTCGGCTGGCCCACCAGCCCCGCGTCGGCCAGGAGCCTCAGCCGCAGCTCGAGCCAGCCCTCCTCGCCGGGCAGCCCGCGCTCGGCGAACCGAGGCGCCTGCCGAGTGGGGGTCGCGAAGTGCCGGTTCCCCCGCCCTCCCAGCCCCCCGCGCGCTACCCGCGCCCTACGGCCGGGGGTCAGATCCCAGCGCGCACCCCGCTCGGCGTCGACCACGGTCGTCCCGGGCGGCACCGCGACCACCAGGGGATCCGGGCTCGCGCCGTGCCGGTTGGCGCCCTCGCCGTGCCGGCCCCGCTCCGCCTTGTAGTGCGCGCGGCGCTTGAACGACTGGAGGTCCCGCAGAGAGGGATCCGCCACGAGCACGACGTCTCCCCCACGCCCCCCGTCCCCCCCATCGGGCCCCCCACGTGGAACGTGCGCCTCGCGCCGGAACGACACGACGCCGTCGCCGCCCCGCCCAGCCTGCACAAAGATCCGTGCGCGATCCGCGAACACGCCCCGATGGTAAGTCGCGCGGCGCGGTGGCAGTGCGCGGGGGGTTGACTCGACATCCCTCCTCAGGGGTACGCTCGCCAGCTCGCTCAGAGAGCCCCCTTCGGAGGGACGTCACGCCAACTCCCCCGCGCATGGGCGCGGTTCGCGCTAGGGCAGCGCCTCCGCTGGCTCCGGCGACTCGGCGGTGGCTGATGCTCCTGCGCTTGCCGCGACCACGAAGCCGATTCCCAGGAGCTCGCGCGGCCCCAGGTCCTGGCCGAGGATCACGAATCCCGCCAGCGCCGCCACCGCGGGATCCAGGCTCAGGAGGACGCCGAACACACGCGCGGGCAACCGGCGAAGCGCCTCGAGCTCGAGCGTGTATGGGATCGCGGAGCTGAGCAGCCCGACCACCGCTCCGACGGCGAGCGCGTGGACGGTCAGGAGCGACGAGCCGCCGTCGGCCACGCCGACGGGCACCAGCGCGATCGTGCCCACGACCATCGCCAGCGCCAGGCCCTCCGCGCGCGGGAACGCCCGGCCGACGCGCTGGCTCAGGACGATGTAGCCAGCCCAGCACGCCGCCGCCGCGAGCGCGAACGCGACCCC
>DATENL010000211.1:0-16604 GCA_035275105.1 Thermoleophilaceae bacterium | reverse complement strand
AGCGACGCGGGCGCCGCACGGCCGACGCCGGCGCGGAGAGCCAGCAGCCGGCCCTCGCCGCCCGGCAGCGCGCCGAGACAGCCGGCGAACCTCTGGACGTCCCGCCGTAGGTGCCTCTCCGAGGCGGCTCGCACCCGTGCGCGGGTCTGAGCCGAGGTCTGGATGCCTCTCGACCCGCGCGCGGACGGCGATCCCGGGGAGGGATCTGGCTGGGCCGCCGCCCGCGACGGGTGGGACGTCGACCCGCGCGCTCCCGCGCCCCGGCCGGACGCGCTCCCGCCGGCCGAGGGGGTGGCGCCGCGAGCCGCCGATGGAAGCCGTGAGGAGGGAGCCGACGGAGCCGACGGGAGATCGGGGGCCGAGCCGGTGTCCGGCACCGCGTCCGGCACCGCGCCCGAAGCATCCGGGACCGTGCCCGGTACGTCCGGGACCGCCCCGGTCACGTCCGGGACCGCCCCGGTCACGTCCGGCACCGCCCCGGTCACGTCGGGAGTCGACGGCGCGGGCACGTCGGGCACCGCCGCCTGAAGGTCCACGGCCGGGTAGAGCTGGGACGTCACGCCACCCGCTGCCGGGCCGCCCGCGGCGCGCCCGACGGTGAGCGCCACCAGGGCGGCGACGACGGCCACCAGGGCCGCCCAGCGGCGTCCGTTCCGAGTCATCCTGCAAATCCCGTTCCCGGGTCGCCCCGGGACTATGCGGCTATCCGCCGCGCCGGGCGCGCGAGAACTGGCGTGTGCTCTCGGATTGATCGGCGCGAATCACGTGCATGACCGCGTTTATCAGGGCGAGATGCGTGAACGCCTGCGGGAAGTTGCCGAGGTGTCGGCCGGTGGCCGGGTCGATCTCCTCCGCGTACAGGTAGAGCGGGCTGGCGAACGACAGCATCCGCTCGCAGAGCTCGCGCGCGCGGCGGTGCTCCTCGATCTCGGCGAACGCCGATACGAGCCAGAACGAGCAGATCGCGAACGTGCCCTCCTCGCCCGACAGCCCGTCGTCGGTCTCCTCCACGCGGTACCGGAGCACCAGCCCGTCCTCCGTCAGCTCGTCCGCGATCGCGAGCACGGTGCTGCGGATCCGCTCGTCCGTGGGCGGTAGGAACCGCACCAGCGGCATCAGCAGCACTGAGGCGTCGAGCGCGTCCGTCTCGTAGTGCTGCGTGAACACGCCCCGCTTGTCCACCGCGTTCTCGCAGATGTCCTCGTGAATCTCCTTGGCGCCCGCCTCCCAGCGCTCGGCGAGCTCGTCGTCGTCGCGGAGCCGCGCGAGCCGGGCGCCGCGGTCGGCCGCCACCCAGCACATGAGCTTCGACGAGGTGAAGTGCTTCGGCTCGCCGCGCACCTCCCAGATCCCGCGATCGGGCTTGCGCCAGTTCTCGAGCGCCGCCTCCACCTGGTCCTTCAGGGGTGGCCACACGCTATCGGGCAGCAGGTCGCGCGAGCGCGTGTGCAGGTAGACCGAGTCGAGGACCGCGCCCCACACGTCGTGCTGGTTCTGGCGGTAGGCGCCGTTCCCGATCCGCACCGGGCGCGCGCCCTCGTAGCCCGTGAGGTGGTCGAGCTCCTCCTCGTCGAGCTCCCGCTCGCCGCCGATGCCGTACATGATCTGGAGCCCGCCGTCGCCCTTGCCCGCGGCCTCCGCGACGAAGTAGAAGAAGTCGTTGGCCTCCCAGTCGAAGCCCAGCGTGTAGAGCCCCCACAGCATGAACGTGGAGTCGCGGATCCAGGTGTAGCGGTAGTCCCAGTTGCGCTCGCCGCCCGGCGTCTCGGGCAGCGAGGTGGTGGCGGCCGCCATCATTGCGCCCGTCGGCGAGTAAGTCAGCCCCTTCAGCGTCAGCGCGCTGCGCTGGAGGTAGACCCGCCAGGGGTGGTCAGGGAAGAGGCCGTGGTTGAGCCACTGGCGCCAGAACTCCTCGGTGCGCAGCATCCGCTTCGACGCCTCCTCGAAGTCCGCCGGCGGCGCGTGCTTGCTCCACGACAGCGCGGCGTAGGCCACGTCGCCCTCGCGCAGCGTGTGACGCGCCCGCGCGCGCCGGCCCTCGAACCCCACGCGCAGGTCGGTCGTCAGCCTGAGCTCCACGTCCATCCCCTCGGCCGTGGCGACCGCCTCGTTGTAGCCCTCGTCCGCGTACTCCCACTTCGCCCCGCGGCGGCCGTAGTCGAACGCCGGCTCGCAGTCCAGGTGCACCTCGACCGTCCCCTGGACGCAGAAGACCGTGCGCAGGAGCACGTGCTCGGCGTCGTCGTCGGTCGGAGTCCGGCGGTGCGTGCCCGAGCGCTCCTGCTGGTCGTGCCACGGCCCGACGAGCAGCGCGTCGCGCACGATCAGCCATCCCATCCGGGTCTGCCACGTCGTCTCGAGCACGTTCGTGCCGGGGAGGTAGCGCCGGCCGGCGGGCACGGCCACGTCCGCCGGCCCGAGCCGGAAGCCGCCCGCGTCGCGGTCGAGGATCGCGCCGAAGACGCTCGGCCCGTCGGCGCGCGGCAGGCACAGCCACTCGACGTTCCCGCTCGGCGCGACCAGCGCCACCGTCTCGCAGTCGGAGAGGAACGCGTAGTCGGCGATCGGCGGGAACGGGCTGCGTCCCGTGTACTCCTCGACGACCGTCCGGACCGGGGAGGCGGCTTCCATCGCTAGAGCCGGCTCGCCGCGGCCTGGTCGAGCAGCAGGGTCAGGTCGCCCGAGTGCGGGCGCACGAGGCTGCCCGGGGCGTCCTCGGACGGCTCGCCGCACGCTCGCGCGACGGCCTCGGCCTTGCTCTCGCCCGTGACCAGCAGGAGCACCTGCCGGGCGGCGTTGATCGCCGGCAGCGTCAGCGAGATCCGCGGGACGAACGGCTCCATGCCCGCCTCCGGCACGGCGACCACGGGGCGGTCGCCGACCTGGAGCGTGGGTTGACCGGGGAACAGCGACGCCACGTGCGCGTCGGGCCCCAGGCCGAGCAGCACCAGGTCGAGCCGGGGCATGGACTCGCCCAGCGACTCGCGCAGCTCGCGCTCGTAGTCGTCCGCGCCCGCGCTCGGCCCCTCCTCCCCGCGCATGCGCTTCACGTCGGGCCCGCCGTCCCCGAGCGGATCGAGCAGCGCCGCCTTCGCCATCCCGTAGTTCGACAGCTCGTCGTCGGGCGGAACGCAGCGCTCGTCGCTGAACCACACCGTGGCGCTCGACCAGTCCACGTCCATCCCGGCTAGCCGCTCGTAGCAGCGCCTCGGCGTGCTGCCGCCGGTGAGCACGACGTGCGCGCCCTCGGCCGCCGCCGACGCGAGCCGCCCCGCGCACTCCTCCGCGGGGTCGTCTAGCACGAGCGTCTCGGCCATCAGCGCGCGAGCATCGCGGATGCCGCGGCGAGCGCCGGCCCGTAGGTCGGGTCGCGGAGAAGCGCCTGCCGGATCCCCTCGCCCAGGATGCCCGTCTCGCCGCGCGAGGCCCCGAGCACCACGTACTGCGACTCCCGCCCGTCGCGCAGCCGCCGCTTCGCCGCCAGCCCGCCCGGGCCGCGGTCGAGCGAGAGCGACATGCCGGTGCTCGTCTCGAGCGTGATGCCCGCGAGGCCCGGCACGTCCTGGCGCTCGTCGGACTGGAGGAGGAGGCGCACCTCGTGCTTCCGCGTGGTCGCGCGGGCGTGCATGCTCCCGTTCTGCTGCATCATCGGGCCCGGCTTCCAGCCGAGCCGGGACGCCATCCAGCCGGTCAACAGCAGGCCGCTGATCGCCGAGTCGGCGCGGTGGCGGACCACCACCTGGTCGATCCGCTCGAGCGCCGGGCGCCAGAGCGGCGGGTCGAAGCTGGCGGCGATCCGCTCGCGCCACGGCATCGAGCGCAGCCAGGCGAGGTCGACCACGTAGCCGGTCTCGAGCAGCTTCTCCGCGCGCGAGATCGCGGCCGCGGGGTCCGGCGCCTCGACGGAGTCCAGCAGGACCACGTCGGCGAGGTCGGTGAGGGCGTCCACGGCCTCGTCGTGCCCGTGCGGCGACCAGACGACCGTCACCAGGTCCGGCACGATCAGGGGGTCGACGATCGACGCGAGTCCCTCCACGTGGCCCGGCCCGACGTCGACCTCGACCCGCTCCTCGCAGACCACCAGGGTCCCGGGGCCGGGGTCGGTGTCCTCGCACGTCATCGTGGCCCAGGCGTCGAGCTTCGTACGGCCCGGCTCGATGGCGCAGACGATCGTGCGCGACGGATGGAAGCGGCCCAGGCGCTCGAGCCGGTTGACGATCTCCCCCCGCCACTCCCTGTCGACGATCGCTATGAGGTTGAGCACCCGCGCGGGCGCGTAGGCGTCGCTCCGCTGGTGCTGCTCCTCGAGGAGGTGGCGCAGGGCCGCCTCGATCGCGCTCGGGGTCGTGCCCTCCGCGCTCCAGACGCCGGGCGTCTCCAGTCCCGTCAGAGCGGCCTCCAACTGTCGCCCGGCTCGAGCAGATCGTCGGCCTCCTTCGGGCCCGACGAGCCGGCGGGGTAGGTCGGCAGCGGGCCGGGGGTCTTCTGCCACGCCTTCAGGATCGGGTCGCAGATCGCCCAGGCGGCCTCCACCTCGTCGTTCCGCGCGAACAGCGTCGCGTCGCCGCGCATGGTGTCGAGGATGAGCCGCTCGTAGGCCTCCGGCGACTGGGACAGGAACGACGTGCCGTAGAGGAACTCCATGTTCACCGGCCGCACGGCCATGCGCGCGCCGGGGATCTTCGCCGCCAGCGACAGCGACACGCCCTCGTTCGGCTGCACCATCAGGATCAGCTGGTTCGGCTCGACGCCCAGCGAGCCCTTCTGCTTGAACGCAAGGTGCGGCACGGGCTTGAGCCGCACGACGATCTCCGTGTTCTTGCGCGCGAGGCGCTTGCCATGGCGCAGGTAGAACGGCACGCCCGCCCAGCGCCAGTTGTCGATCTTCAGCTTGACCGCGGCGAACGTCTCGGTGGTCGAGTCGTCCGGCACGCCCTCCTCGTCGAGGTAGCCCGGCACTTCCTCGCCGGCGGCCATCCCCGGCCCGTACTGCGCCCTCACGGCCATCTTGGGCACCTCGTCCTCGGAGGGCGGCTTCATCGAGTGCAGGATCTTCACCTTCTCGTCGCGCACCGGGTTGGCCTCGAACGAGACAGGCGGCTCCATCGCCAGCAGCATCAGGAGCTGGAGCATGTGGTTCTGGATCAGGTCGCGCAGCGCACCCGACTTGTCGTAGTAGCCGGCGCGGGTCCCGATGCCGATGTCCTCCGCGGCCGTGATCTGGACGCTCTCCACGTACGAGCGGTTCCAGAGCGGCTCGAAGATCATGTTCGCGAAGCGCAGGACCAGCAGGTTCTGGACCGTCTCCTTGCCCAGGTAGTGATCGATGCGGAAGATCTGCTCCTCGCGGAAGACCGAGAGCAGCTCGCGGTTCAGCTCGAGCGCCGACTCGAGGTCGGTCCCGAACGGCTTCTCCACGATCATCCGCACCTCGGCGCCCTCGTGCTTGTGCAGGCCACGGTCGCCGAGCGCCTTCGCGATCACGGGGAAGAACGACGGGGCGGTCGACAGGTAGAAGAGGCGGTTGAACGGGATCCCGGCCTCCTCGTCGTGCTTGTCGAGGACGCTGCCCAGCCGCTCGTACATGTCGTCCTGGTCGAACGAGCCGGCGACGTAGCGCATGCCCTCCACAAGCGACGCGAGCACCTTGTCGTCGGGCGGGCGGCGCGAGAACTGCTCGATCGACTCGCGCGCGACGTTCTGGAACTCCTCGTCGGTCTGCTCGCCGCGCGAGACGCCTACGAGGTTGAAGCGCTCGGGCAGCGCGCCCTCGTGCGCGAGGTTGTAGATCGCCGGCAGGAGCTTGCGCTTCGCGAGGTCGCCCGTGGCGCCGAAGATCACGAGGGTCGTCGGGTGGACCGGCAGCCGCTCGAGCCCCTCGACGAGCGGGTTCTCCTCCTGCTGCGGCTGGGTGACCGTGGCCATCAGCTCGAGACCTTCTCCACGGCGTGGCCGCCGAACTGGGCGCGCAGCGCCGCGTTGACCTTCGCCGCGTACGCGTTCTGCCCGCGCGAGGAGAAGCGCTCGAACAGCGACGTCGTGATCACCGGCGTGGGGATCCGCTTGTCGATCGAGTCCTCGACCGTCCAGCGGCCCTCGCCCGAGTCCTGGACGAACGGCTTGAGCCCGGCGAGGTCGTTCCCCTCCTGCTCGAAGGCGAGCGCCGCCAGCTCGCACAGCCACGAGCGGACCACCGAGCCCTGCATCCAGAGGTGCGCGATCTTCGCGTTGTCGAGCTCGTACTCGGAGGCGTCGAACAGCGAGAAGCCCTCCGCATAGGCCTGCATCATCCCGTACTCGACGCCGTTGTGGACCATCTTCACGTAGTGGCCGGCGCCGACCGGGCCGAAGTGCCCCCAGCCCGGCCCGTGCTCGTCGTCGGCGGGCGGCGCGAGCACGTCGAGGATCGGGGCGAGCCGCTCGACCGCCTCGTCGGGACCGCCGACCATCATGCAGTAGCCGACCTTGATCCCCCAGACGCCGCCGGACGTGCCGACGTCCACGTAGTGGACCCCCTTCTCGGCCAGCATCTCGGCGCGCCGCTTGTCGTCGCTCCAGCGCGTGTTGCCGCCGTCGACCACCGTGTCGCCCTCGTCGAGCAGCTCGCCGAGCTGGGTCACGGTCTGCTCGGTCGGGTCGCCCGCGGGGACCATCACCCAGACCGTGCGCGGCGCCTCGAGCTTCGACACCAGGTCCTCGAGCGACGACGCACCGGTGGCGCCGTGGCCCTCGGCCTCGCTGACCGCGTCGTCGCTGAAGTCGAACGCCACGACCTGGTGGTCCGAGTCGCGGTGGATGCGATGGACCATGTTGCCGCCCATCCTTCCGAGGCCAACGAAGCCCAACTGCATCAGAGCATCTCCTTGATCTTCTCGGTGAGCGCCTCGAGCGCCTCGGCCGGGTCGCCCTCGAGCCGGACGCGCTCGGCCGGCAGGCCGTGCGTGCGCAGCGTCTGGAGGTCGCCGGTGGCCTGCGCGTTCTTCAGCGTTCCGAACGTGTAGCCGGCGTCCGGGATCTCCGCGTCCTCGTCCCCGTCGTGCACGAGCTGGAGGAAGATCCCGGTCTTCGGGCCGCCCTTGTGGAGCTGCCCGGTCGAGTGGAGGAAGCGCGGCCCGTAGCCGAACGTGGTCGTCGCCTTGGTCGCGTCGCGGATCGCCGTCCGCAGCCCGTCGACCGCACTGTCGAAGCGCTCGGACGGCGCCACGTAGCCCATGATCGCCACGTAGTGAGGCGGCTCGGCCTGCTTCAGGAGCGACCGCAGGGCGTCGTCGTCGGCGTCCGGCTCGTCGGGCAGCCGGCCCTCGGCCGAGTAATGGTCGAGGACCTTGGCCGTGTTGTCCTTGGCCTCCTGCACGTTCGGCTGGTCGAACGGGTTGATCCCGAGCACCCAGCCGGCGACCGCCGTCGCGAACTCGGCGAAGAAGAAGATCCGGCCGAGGTCCTCCGCCCCCTCCACCTCGAGCGTGAACGCGGGGTGGCCGGCCTTGGCCAGCTCCGCCACCTCGTCCGCGAACCCGGTCGGGGAGTCGCCGGACGAATGGAGGTGCACGAACACCCGGTCGTCGCCGTAGACGTCGGGCGCACCCAGCGGCTCGCCGGCGACGGGAAGGATGCCCTTGCCCTCCTTACCCGTCGACTCCGCGATCAGCTGCTCGACCCAGAGCCCGAAGCTGCCGATCGGCTCGTCGACCGCGAAGGTGAGCTTGTCGCGCCGGTGGAGCGCCAGCTCGCCCATGGCGATCCCCAGCCACAGGCCGGAGTTGTTCGAGCTGTGGTCGTAGTGCTGGCACGCCTGCTCGGCGACCTGCGCGCGCTCGAGGACGGCCTCCACGTCGACCCCCATCAGCGCCGCGGGCACGAGGCCGAAGTACGACAGCGCCGAGTAGCGCCCGCCGATCTCCGGGTCGTTGACGAAGGTGTGGAGGAAGCCGTTCTCCCGCGCGAGGTCGGCCAGGGCCGTGCCCGGGTCCGTGACCGCGACGAAGTGCTTGCCCGTCTCCTCGTCGCCGACGGCCTCGCGGACCCGCTCGCGGAAGTACGCGAACTGGGACCGGGTCTCGATCGTGCCGCCCGACTTGCTGGAGACGACGAACAGCGTCTTCGCGAGGTCGATCGAGCGTTCCGTGGCGAGGATCGCCCCCGGGTCGGTGGTGTCGAGAACGTGAAGGCGCATGCCGTCGACCCCGTCGCCGAAGCTGCGCCGGAAGACCTCGGGCGCGAGGCTCGAGCCGCCCATGCCCAGCAGCACCGCGTCGGTCAGCCCGTCCTCCATGCACGCCCGGGCGAACTCGCGCAGGTCGCCCGCGCTCTCGAGCATCCGGTCGGCGATCGTCAGCCAGCCGAGGCGGTCGCCCAGCTCGGGCGCCGGACCGCCCCAGAGCGTCTCGTCCTTCTTCCACAGCCGGCGCGCGACGTCCTCCTGCGCGGCCTTCTTCACGCGCTCCGCGATCGCCGGCTCGAGGTCGTCGGGGATCACGGACTCGATCGTCTCCGGCTTGCCCGTGACGACCGCCTCGCGCTTGCTCTCCACGCCCGCGATCAGCTTGTCCATCGCGACGACGAACAGCTCGACCCCGTCGTGCAGGAGCTTGGCGGTCACGTCGTCGATGTCGATCCCGGCGTCGGCGAGCTTCCCCATCGCCTGCTCGACCTCGTCGCTCGACACGTCCGCCGTCGCGCCCTTCACCTCGAGCTTCTCGCTCGCCGCCATGAGCGTCGGCATCGGCATCGTGTTGACGGTCTCGGGCGCGACGAGCTCCTCGACGTAGAGCGTGTCGGGGTAGCGCGGGTTCTTCACGCCGGTCGACGCCCAGAGCGGGCGCTGCACCGGGGCGCCGGCCTCGCGCAGCTTCGCGAAGCGCTCGCCGTGGAACAGCTCCTTGTAGCGGACGTAGGCGGCGCGCGCGTTCCACACGCCGGCCGTGCCGAGGAGGTCCTCGGGGGCGCCGGACGCCTCGAGACGCTTGTCGACCTCGGAGTCGACGCGCGAGACGAAGAAGCTGGCCACGGAGTGGACGTCCACCGACTCGCCGGCATCGAGGCGCTTCTCGAGCCCGCGGATGAACGCCTCGGCGATCGCCTCGTAGGCGTCGACGGCGAACAGCAGCGTGACGTTGACGTTGATGCCCTCGGCGATCGCCTGCTCGATCGCGGGGACGCCCTCCGGCGTGCCGGGGATCTTGATGAAGAGGTTGGGACGGTCCACGCGCCGCCAGTAGTCGCGCGCCTGGCGCAGCGTCTCGTCCGTGTCGTGCGCCGCGTCGGGGCCGACCTCGAGCGAGACGTAGCCGTCGACCCGGTTCGTCTCGTCGTAGACGCCGCGCAGCACGTCGCAGCCGAGACGCACGTCGGTGATCGCGACCTCGTCGTAGATGCCGCGCGCGTCGTTGCCCGCCTCGGCGAGCTCGACGATCTGGTCGTCGTAGTCCGAGCTGCCGAGGATCGCCTTCTCGAAGATCGCCGGGTTCGACGTGACACCGCGCAGCGAGTACTCGTCGATCAGCCGCTGGAGCTCGCCTCCCTCGATCATCGAGCGGCGGATCTGGTCGAGCCAGACGCTCGTGCCCGCCGAGGTGAGCGCCGCGAGCCGCTCGTTGACACCCACAGTGACGCTCATTGCCTCTCCCGTCCTCCTCTAGCTCCGCGCGCCGATGCGGTCGATCGCCGACCGTCCCAGCTCGACGAGCTTGTCCGCAGTTATCCCGAAGTGCTCGTAGACCTCGGGAGCCGGGCCCGACTCCCCGAAGGTCCTCATGCCGAGGAACTCGCCGTCGTCGCCGATCCAGCGGTCCCATCCGAGCGGGCACGCCGCCTCGACCGCGACCCGGGCGCGGCAGGCGCGCGGCAGGACCTCCTCGCGGTAGGCGTCGTCCTGCTCGGCGAAGGTGTCCATGCAGGGCATCGAGACGACCCGCACGCCTACGCCGTCGGCCTCGAGCTTCTCGGCCGCCTCGACGCACAGCGAGACCTCCGAGCCGGTGCCCATCAGGATCACGTCCGGGTCGCCGTCTGACGAGTCGCTGAGCACGTAGGCCCCGCGCTCGATCGCGTCGTCGGGGACCTGGCCGGGGTCGAGCACGGGCAGGTTCTGGCGCGAGAGCGCGAACGCGGTCGGCGCCTCGGTCTGGCGCAGGGCGAAGCGCCAGCCGAGCGCGGTCTCGTTCGCGTCCGCGGGCCGCACGACGTTGAGGCGCGGGATCGCGCGGAGCGCCGCGAGGTGCTCGACCGGCTGGTGCGTCGGGCCGTCCTCCCCCAGCCCGATCGAGTCGTGCGTCCAGACCCAGATCGCCGGCAGCTTCATCAGCGCCGACAGCCGGACGGCGCCGCGCATGTAGTCGGAGAACGTGAGGAAGGTGGCGCCGAACGCGCGCAGGCCCTGGAGGGCCAGGCCGTTGACGATCGCCCCCATCCCGTGCTCGCGCACGCCGAAGCGCAGGTTGCGGCCCGAGTAGTCGTCACGGGTCACGTCGCCGCCGTCCTCGATGTCCGTGTTGGTCGAGCTGGCGAGGTCGGCCGAGCCGCCCACGAGGTGCGGCACGCGCCCGGCCGCCCACTGGATCGCCGCGCCCGACGCCTTGCGCGTGGCCATCCCCTTGGGGTCGGCGTCGAACTTCGGCACGTCCTCGTCGAAGCCCGCGGGCATCTCGCCGCGCTGGATGGTGTCGAACAGCGCCGCCTCGTCCGGGTGCGAGTCGCGCCACGAGGCGAAGCGCTCGTCCCACTCGCGCTCCAGCTCGGCGCCGCGCTCGCAGCACTCGCGGAAGTGGGCGAGGGCCTCCTCCGGGACCTCGAACTTCTTGTCGGGGTCCCAGCCCAGGTTCTCCTTGGTCGCGCGGACCTCGTCGTCGCCGAGGGGCGAGCCGTGGGCCGACGTCGTGTCCTGCTTGTTGGGGGAGCCGAACGCGATGTGGGTGCGGATCAGGATCAGCGACGGGCGGTCCTCGACGTCCATCGCCGCGCGCGTGGCCTGCTCGATCTCGTCGAGGTCGTTGGTGTCGCCGAGGTTGATGACGTGCCAGCCGTAGGCCTCGTAGCGCTTCGCCACGTCCTCGGTCATCACCACGTCGACCGGGCTCGCGAGCTGGATCTTGTTGTCGTCGTAGAAGGCGATCAGGCGCCCCAGGCCCAGATGGCCGGCGAACGACGACGCCTCGGACGCGACGCCCTCCTGCATGTCGCCGTCGCTCGCGATCGTGAAGGTGTGGTGGTCGACGACGTCGCCGAAGCGGGCGTTCAGCATCCGCTCTCCGAGCGCCAGGCCGACCGCGTTCGAGATGCCCTGGCCGAGCGGGCCCGTGGTGACCTCGATGCCGGGCGAGTACTTGCGCTCGGGATGGCCGGCGGTGGGGGACCCGACCTGGCGGAAGTTCTTCAGGTCGTCCAGCGTCATCGGATAGCCGGTCAGGTAGAGCATCGAGTAGAGGAGCATCGACGCGTGGCCCGCGGACAGCACGAACCGGTCGCGGTTCGGCCAGTCGGGGTTGCCGGGGTTGTGGCGCATGACGCGCGTGTACAGCACGTAGGCCAGCGGGGCGAGCCCCATCGGCGCCCCCGGGTGACCGGAGTTCGCGTTCTGGACGGCATCCATCGAGAGCGTCCGGATCGTGTTGACGCACAGCTCGTCGAGCGCCCTCGTGTCGGTGGCCGTCGTGCTCATCCAACCTCCTCCCTCGTCGGTGATCCGGCAGTATCGCCGCTTAGGCCCAGCTCCTGGGCCGCGAGCAGCCCGGCCCCGATCACCCCGGCGTCGTTTCCGGCCCTCGCGACCGAGATTCGCGCGCCGCGGGCGAGCGCCGGAAGCGCCCGCGCGCGGAACTCCGACTCGGCCGCCTCCAGGAACAGGTCGGCCGCCGCGGACAGGCCGCCGCCGATCACCACGTGGTGCGGCTCGAAGACGTTCACGAAGTTCGATATGCCGATGCCGAGCCAGCGGCCGAGCGCGGCGAGCAGGTCCCGGGCGTCGCCGTCGCCGGCGCGAGCCCTGTCCACGACCTCCCTCCCCTTGACCCGGTGGCCGGCGGCGGCGGTGGCCTCGCGCTCGAGCGCGGTGCCGCTGCAGAGCGCCTCCAGGCAGCCGCGGTTCGGGCAGGCGCCCGGGCAGTCGGGGCCGTCCGCGTCCACGACCACGTGCCCCAGCTCGGCCCCGAGGCCGGACGAGCCGCGGAAGATCCGGCCCTCGATCACGACGCCGCCGCCCACCCCCGTGCCGAGCGTGAGCATCACGAGGCTCTGAGCGGGCGCGTCGTCGGTGAACTGGGCCTCGGCGAGGGCGGCGCAGTTGGCGTCGTTGTCCACGTAGACGCGGGTGCCGAGCCGCGAGCCGAGCTCATTTCGCAGCGAGACGCCCTCGAGCGGGATGTTGACGCTGGCGACGACGGTCCCGGTGGCGAAGTCCACCTGCGACGGGACCCCGATCCCGACGGCGTCCACCGGTCCGCCGCGCTCGACCGCGTCGCGGACCGCGGCCTCGAGCCCGTCCAGCAGCGCGGCCGGGCTCGACAGGTCGGTGGGCCGCTCCGCGATGCCCGTCGCCTGGCCGCCGGCCACGTGCCCGGCGGCCACCTTCGTCCCTCCCACGTCGACCCCGACGACGGCTGGCTCCGCCATGGCGTAAAGCTATTGAAGACGGCTTTCCCGCGCGTCCGCGCGGGGCAGCGCGCGGATGATGTGGTAGAACCGGCGCGGATGGACCGGCGGCTCGCCAACAAGAACCTGCGCACGGCGCTCATCGCGGGCGCGATCTGCTTCCTCGTCTTCGGCGCGGCGTTCTTCGTCGCGTCGGTCTACTAGCGGTGGCCGAGCAGGTCAGCGGCGGCTCCCTGCCGCCGCCGAGCGAGGAGGTCCACCTCCCCGAGCCGTCCTACCTGCCCGCGCTGGTCGCCCTCGGCCTGACCATCGCCCTCCTGGGCGTGCTGTTCACCTGGGTGCTCAGCATCATCGGCGCGATCATCTTCCTCTGGGCCACGATCCGCTGGATCCGCCAGACCCGCGAGGAGATGGCCGAGCTTCCGCTCGAGCACTAGCGCCGCCCCCGGCGGCGCCGGCCTCCGCCGGGCGAGCTCCCGGACCTACGCAAACAGCGGCTTATTACGGCGGCCCGAGAGGGGGTGGGCCCTTCTGAGCATCAAATAGATGCTTTAAAGGGCCCACCCCCCTCCGGGCGCCGTTATCAGCCGACCGGAGCGTGGCCGGGCCCTGGCGCCGGACCGAGCTGGGCGCCGAGGAGGCTAGGCCCGCGCGCGCGCGGCTTCCACGGAAGTCGTGGCGCCGTCGTGGGTCCAGCAGCGGACGATGTCGCGCATCGACAGCACGCCGACGGTCTCGCCGCCCTCCACCACCACGAGGTGGCGGAAGCCGCCGCGGACCATGGCCTCGGCGGCACGCTCGAGCGACCAGTCGGGGGCGGCGAAGGTGAGGTGCTCGGAGAGGTGGTTGCAGACCCGCTCCTGGTCGGGGTCCTGACCCTCGGCCAGCGCCAGCAGCACGTCCCGCTCGGTGATGATGCCCGGGCCCGGCTGCTCCGGGTCGAGCACCACGGCGGCGCCCACTCCGCGACGGCCCATGAAGCGGGCGGCCTCGCGCAGGGTGTGGTCGGGACCGACCGTCAGGACAACCTCGCTCATGCCCTCCCTGACCTGCATGCTCCTCCCCTCATGTGCCGATTGCCGCAAGACTAACGCAGCAGGCAAATACTGCAGCTGCAGTATTGAACGGCCCCCGAAGCGCCTTTATACCTGCTGCAAATGAGCGGGAACGCGCCCGAGAAGCCCCGGCAGTTGTGCGAGCGCGCCAGAGAAAGCGGATTCCTCTCCCAGGTGAGGGATTTTCTTAACCACGCAAGTGATCCCGCAGGCAGAATCGAGTCGTAACCCCACCAAGTAGATGGCCATTCGATCCGGAACAATCCTCAGACGCCGCGCCCTCTTCGAGGAGGCCGTAGAGATCATCGAGCGCGAGTACGCGAGCGATCTCGAGCTCGACGCCGTAGCGCGCCGGCTGGCCACGTCGCGGCGGCAGCTTCAGCGCGCGTTCGCCGAGGCCGGGCAGACGAGCTTCCGGACCTACCTGGCCGAGGTGCGCATGCGCCGCGCGCTCGAGATGCTGCGCGAGGGGTCGCTGCCGGTCCGCGAGGTCGCGGGGCGCGTCGGCTATCGCCAGGCCGCTCAGTTCGCGAAGACGTTCCGGCGCCATCACGGCCGCCCGCCGTCGAGCTTCCGGCGCGAGGGGCGCCGCGACAGCGGGGTCGGGGGCAACCTCGACGGCGACCGCCCGGCGCTCGCGTACTCCACCGCCTCGGCCTGACCGCCGGCGCCCTCCTCCCAAGCCCCGCTCCAGGGGTAGCGCCAGTAGACTCGCGCGCCGTGCGAGCCCGCCCGAGGTTCCCCCTTGCCTAAGAGTCCGCTCGCGCGGATGTTCATCTATGGGTTGATCGCCTCGGTGATCCTCACCGCGGTCTCGCTCGCGATCGACTGGTTCCCCGAGCAGGGGTCGTCCAGCGCGGACGACATCGACACCCTCTACGACGTCCTCCTGATCGTCTCCGTCCCGATCTTCGTCCTCGTGATGACGGTCGCGATCTACAGCGTGATCCGCTACCGCGCGCGTCCGGGCGACATGGGCGACGGCGAGCCGATCCACGGGAACGCGCGGCTCGAGGTCGTCTGGGTCGTGATCCCGTTCATCCTCGTGTCGGTCCTCGCCGCCTACGCCTGGATCACGCTCAACGACATCGAGGCGAAGCAGAAGAACGAGCTGGTGGTGGACGTCACGGGCCAGCAGTTCGCGTGGAGCTACCGCTACAAGGCCCCGAACGGCAAGGCGGTCCAGGCCAGCCAGCTGATGCTGCCCGTCGACCGCCCGGTCAAGTTCGAGATCCACACGAAGGACGTCATCCACTCCTTCTGGATCCCGGAGTTCCGGCTGAAGATGGACGCGGTGCCCGGGATCACGACCAACTGGCGCGCGACCCCCGACAAGGTCGGGACCTATCGGGTGGTCTGCACGGAGCTGTGCGGCGCCGGCCACGCCCTGATGAGGGGCGTGGTGCACGTCGTGCCCAAGCAGCGGTTCACGGCCTGGCTCGCCAAGCAGGCCGGAGTCACGGCTCAGGGCCCCGGCGGCGGACCGGGCACGGCGAAGCCGCCGGCCGGCGGCGGAACCGACGCCGGGAAGCAGGTCTTCGCCTCGAACGGCTGCGGCGGCTGCCACAAGCTCGCGGCCGCCGGCTCGTCCGGAACGGTCGGCCCGAGCCTCGACAACCTGGTGGCCGACGCCGCCAAGTACGCGAAGGGGAAGGCCGCTGCGGACTACATTCGGGAGTCGATCCTGGACCCGGGCGCCTTCGTGGTGCCGGGGTTCCCGAAGGGTACGATGCCCGATACTTTCAAGCAGCTCTCCAAGGACCAGGTGGACGCGCTGGTCCAGTTCCTGGTCGAGTCCGGAGGAGGTAAGAAGCAGTGACGATGGCCGCAAGATTCTGGGCGCCCGGGTGGTACCGAGCAGCCCTGGGAACCGTGATCGGATTCGCGGTCGGCGCGGGCATCGACATCCTCGTCCGGGCCCTCATGCACTACGAGCCGCTGATCGACTGGACGGCGATCGTCACCGTCGCGCTGATCTCCACGCCGTTCGGCTTCCTGATCGGGATCGGCTGCTTCGACTACTGGTTCCGCTGGGCGTCCGGGGCCCCGACGGTGCCCGAGGACCACTCGGGCCACGGGGCGACCTCGTGGAAGGACTACTTCCGGGTCAACACCGACCACAAGGTCATCGGCATCCAGTACATCTGCACGACGTTCGTCTTCTTCATCCTGGGCGGCGTCATGGCGATGCTGATGCGGGCGGAGCTCGCCGCGCCGGGCACGCAGTTCGTGGATCCGAACACGTTCAACGGGCTGTTCTCGGTCCACGCGTCGCTGATGATCTTCCTGTTCATCATCCCGGTCTTCGCCGGGATCGCGAACTACGTGATCCCGCTGATGATCGGGGCGCCGGACATGGCGTTCCCGCGGCTGAACGCGCTCTCGTTCTGGATGCTGCCGATCGCGGGCGTGATGATGCTCTGCTCGTACTTCGCCGAGGGCGGCGCCTTCGCCACCGGCTGGACGGCGTACGCCCCGCTGTCCACGGACACGCCGCTCGGCCAGCAGTTCTTCACGGTCGGCGTGCAGTTCGCGGGCGCCTCGTCGATCGCGACGGCGCTCAACTTCCTGGTCACGATCATCACGATGCGCGCGCCGGGGCTCACGTTCTGGCGCATGCCGCTGCTCGTCTGGGCGAACTTCACGACCTCGCTGCTGGTCGTGATCGCCACGCCGTTCATCGCCGGCTCGCAGTTCTTCGTCTTCTTCGACCGGGCGCTAGGCACCCACTTCTTCGACCCGTCTGGCGGAGGGGACGTGCTGATGTATCAGCACGTCTTCTGGTTCTACTCACACCCGGCGGTCTACATCATGATGCTGCCCGGGTTCGGGATCATCAGCGAGGTCATATCCACGCACGCGCGGAAACCGATCTTCGGCTACCGCATGATGGCGTTCTCGCTGATGGCGATCGTGCTGCTCGGTTTCACCGTCTGGGCGCACCACATGTTCGTGAGCGGCATG